>JAGTRY010000004.1 GCA_018262235.1 Pseudomonadota bacterium | reverse complement strand
TCTTGGAGAAGACTGGTTTCGCAACGCTGAATGGCCGCAATCAGATTGCGAAAACTTGGGGAGCGTGTGTTGTCGAGTTGAAGGTATTTCCCGATGACACGAGATCCAGCAATCTTTTCGTAACGATTTCCTGTTAAGGCTTTCAATTCACGGCTAGGATTTTCTTGGCCATCGGGTTCGCGGAATTTTCTGTTCAGCTGATGCCGTACTAGACCGTTTATTTCCAAGGCTTGCTCAACAGCTTGTAAATCTGCGAGGTAGAAAGTTTCGAGCTCCCGGCAAGCGATGCGGACCAAGCATCGATCTGCTTTTCCGGATGCAGTACACAGTTCGAGCAATCGGTTTTTTACTGCTATGCAGTCGGGGTGACTGTCTTGATCGCGCAGAACAATGAAGCGTGCGTGCTCGTTCTGGTATCCCCGGATCTTGCGCATCAACTGCTTTTCAAGATCCTGCTTGCCCTCGAAGGGAATGCAGCGGAATTGCGTATCTTCCCTCAGCATACGGGGGAGCAAGGACTCCAGCATAGCCTTGGCTGATGGCTCTTCTAGCAGAAAAACCAACTCCCTCATTGCGGATCAACTCCGTCAAAGAAACCCTGTTTCCATAAGTAGCCAAGTTGATCACCTTCAGCGATATACGCTGCTATCTGTGCATTGTCTCGCGCACGCTGGATCTCGGTACAGCCCTGCTGCTTGACCAACCAGCACACCTCATCCAGCCCTAATGCATTTAGAAAATCTGGAGAATGGGTGGAGACAAAAACTTGGCCACCGCGATTGGCATAACTGCGGAATTCCTCCGCGAGTTCAGCCATTAGCTGCGGATAGAGTTGGTTCTCAGGCTCTTCCACGCATAGCAAAGGATGGGGTTTCGGGTCGTGCAGTAGCACTAGATAGGCGAACATTTTAATGGTGCCATCGGATACGTAACGATCCAAAAATGGAGTCTTGAAAGATCCATCTTGGAACCGTAGCGTGAGGTAGCCATCATCCATCAATTTGGGCTCAACAGATGACACGCCGGGGACACGTCTAGCCATCGTGGCGAGGATTCGGTCGAAAATTTCGCTATGCTGTTCGTGTAGATAGCGCGCTACCAAAGGCAAATTTTCGCCAGTTTCCGACAGATGTTCTGTTTCGCCCGCAGCATCCTTGCGTCCGCGTGCTGCGCTGATGTGAAAATCCGATACGTGCCAGTTTTCGATCAGGCTGCGGAATGCGTTTGCTGCCTTGAAGCGCTCGAATTGTCCCAGACCCTTGATCGCTAAAGTATCTGGCGCAACTCGTTGGGTTTCGCGATCAAGTTCATCATCGGTCTTGTTGAACTCCTCTTCATTGGTAATGGCATAGCCTTCGCCTTCAGCGAAGCTGAGAAAATGGTACGGACTCCCGTAGCGCCCCCGCTTGTAACGAAGCAGTTCCTTGTGGACGACGGGCGAGCCGTTGCGCTCACCTATTTCCAGTGAATACGTCACCAGACGTTCAACCCCGGTGATTCCCATGCGGTACTGCAGTTCGATGAGAATCGTATCTTTCTTCGGATCGCAGCCACGACTTAAAACTTCGGCAAAGCGGCCTCGTTTGTCGAGAGCTTGACGGACGTTGCCTTTCAGGCAGTCATGTAGGAAACCGAATACGTCGAACAAGGTCGATTTGCCTGCGCCGTTTGCACCAACGACCACCAGGAAAGTTGGAATGTCTTTCAGGTGGACGTCACGGAACGCCTTGAAATTTTTAAGACGGATCGATTCAATTTTCATGACTGAGCCTTTGGGATAATTCGAGAGCTGCGCGCCAACAAGATATTTTTGCAGACGCATGTTGTTTGTAAGACGCGAGCTTCCCGGCCAGCATACCAAGAAAGACAAAACCCCGCCGAAGCGGGGTTTTGCTTTTGTAGTGCCATGCGCTTGGGGCGCGATTTCGCAAGCAATGGGCGCCAGGGCTAGGCGCCCGCCGCGCAGACAGTACATTGAGTACGGCAAGCGGCGGGCAACGACGCCATGGCGCACAGTGCGCCGCGAAATTACATGCCCATGCCGCCCATTCCACCCATACCGCCCATGTCAGGCATGCCACCCGCCGGCTTGTCTTCAGCCAGCTCGGCCACCAGTGCGTCGGTGGTCAGGATCAGGGCTGCCACGGAGGCGGCGTTTTGCAGCGCGGAGCGGGTCACCTTGGCCGGATCCAGCACGCCCAGTTCCACCAGGTCACCATAGGTGCTGTTGGAGGCGTTGTAGCCGTAGTTGCCCGTGCCTTCGAGGACCTTGTTGATGACGACGGAAGGTTCGTCACCGGCGTTGGAAACGATCTGGCGCAGCGGTTCTTCGATGGCGCGCAGCACGATCTTGATGCCGGCTTCCTGATCGGCGTTGTCGCCCTTCAGGCCGCTGATGGCAGCGCGGGCACGCAGCAGTGCGACACCGCCGCCGGCCACGACACCTTCTTCAACTGCAGCGCGGGTAGCGTGCAGCGCGTCTTCCACGCGAGCCTTCTTTTCCTTCATTTCGACTTCGGTGGCAGCGCCAACCTTGATCACGGCAACACCGCCAGCCAGCTTGGCCTTGCGTTCTTGCAGCTTTTCCTTGTCGTAGTCGGAGGTGGAAGCCTGGATCAGTGCTTCGATCTGGGCAACACGTGCCTGGATGGCGTCGGCCTTGCCGATACCGTCGATGATGGTGGTGTTTTCCTTTTCGACTTCGATGCGCTTGGCTTGGCCCAGATCGGCCAGCGTGGCCTTTTCGAGGGACAGGCCGACTTCTTCGCTGATCACTTGACCGCCGGTCAGGATGGCGATGTCTTCCAGCATGGCCTTGCGACGGTCGCCGAAGCCAGGAGCCTTGACGGCAACGGTCTTCAGGATGCCGCGGATGTTGTTCACCACGAGGGTGGCGAGGGCTTCGCCATCGACGTCTTCAGCGATGATCAGCAGCGGGCGGCCAGCCTTGGCGACTTGTTCCAGCACCGGCAGCAGGTCACGGATGTTGGAGACCTTCTTGTCGTACAGCAGCACGAAGGGGTTATCCAGCGTGGCGATCTGACGATCCTGGTTGTTGATGAAGTAGGGCGACAGGTAGCCGCGGTCGAACTGCATGCCTTCGACGACATCGAGTTCGTTGTCCAGGCTCTTGCCGTCTTCAACGGTGATCACGCCGGACTTGCCGACCTTGTCCATGGCGTCAGCGATGATCTTGCCGATGGACTCGTCGGAGTTGGCGGAGATCGAACCGACTTGAGCGATTTCCTTGCTGGTGGTGGTCGGCTTGGAGATCTTCTTGATCTCGGCGACGATGGCGGCGACAGCCTTGTCGATACCGCGCTTCAGGTCGGCGGGGTTGAAACCGGCGGCCACGTACTTGAAACCTTCGCGCACGATGGCTTGGGCCAGGACGGTCGCGGTGGTGGTGCCGTCACCGGCGTTGTCGGAGGTCTTGGAAGCCACTTCCTTGACCAGTTGGGCGCCCATGTTTTCGAACTTGTCCTTCAGTTCGATTTCCTTGGCGACGGAAACACCGTCCTTGGTCACGGTGGGGGCGCCGAAGGAGCGCTCCAGCACCACATTGCGACCCTTCGGGCCGAGGGTGACCTTGACCGCATTGGCCAGGATATTTACGCCGTTAACGATCTTGGCGCGTGCGTCATCGCCGAACAGAACTTGTTTAGCTGCCATTGTTTACTCCAGATGTTTTGTGAATGCGGGTCGATGAAAAACTGGCTTGCGCTGTAAGCGCAGGGGCCGGTCTTACTTCTCGACCACTGCCAGGATGTCTTCTTCGCGAGCGACGAGTACTTCCTCGCCATCAACCTTGACGGACTGGCCGGCATACTTGCCGAACAGGACGCGATCGCCGACTTTCACGTCGAGGGCGCGGACAGAGCCGTTTTCGAGGATCTTGCCATTGCCGACGGCAATGACTTCGCCTTGATCGGGCTTTTCGCCAGCGGAATCGGGAATCACGATGCCGGAAGCGGTGGTGCGCTCGGCTTCAATACGCTTGATGACCACGCGGTCGTGCAAAGGACGAATTTTCATATCCACTCCTGTTAAAGGATTGATTTACAAATCATTGGGTGCCTGGCACCCGGGGGAAATCGGGGATGGCAGGCCGACGGAGGCCGGCGTTTGTTAGCACTCTCCCCTGACGAGTGCTAATAATAGGGGCGACAGGGGGAGATTTCAAGGGCAGGCGGCCGACAAATGTTTCCGGCCCGCTGTCCTGGCGGGCCTTCAGGTGCCGGATCGGCGGGCGTGGCTCAGCGCCGGTAGAGCCGGCACAGGCTGGCGAGCAGTTCGGCGTGGCGGGGCTGTACCTGTGCCCAGTCGAAGCGCCATTGCCAATAGCCTTCGGCCTTGCCGGGGAAATTCATGCGGGCTTCGCTGCCCAGGCCGAGGATGTCCTGCATCGGATGGATTGCGGTATCGGCCACGCTGGCACAGCTGGCACGGATCAGTGCCCAGTGGATGTCGTTGCCGTCGGTGGCGAGATAATCGCGGACATGCGCGCGTTCCGCCTCGCTGAGTGCAGCCCACCAGCCCTGGGTGGTGTCGTTGTCGTGGGTGCCGGTATAGGCGACTGCGTCGGGCGTGTAGTTGTGCGGCAAGTACGGGTTGGCGTTGCGGGTCTGCCGATCCGTGCCGAACGCGAAGTGCAGGATGCGCATGCCGGGAAAACTGGACTGCCGGCGCAAGGCGTCGACATCCGGCGTAATGATGCCCAGGTCTTCGGCGATGATCGGCAGCGGGCCCAAGGCCTTGGCAATGGCTTCAAACAGTGCGACGCCGGGGCCGGGCACCCAGCGGCCATGGATCGCGGTCTTTTCGCTGGCGGGGATTTCCCAGTGCGCGGCAAACCCGCGGAAGTGGTCGATCCGCACGATGTCGACCAGCTCACAGATGCTGCGCAGGCGCGCAATCCACCAGCGATAGCCTTCCTGTGCATGGGTGTGCCAGCGGTAAAGCGGATTGCCCCAGCGCTGACCGGTGTCGCTGAAGGCATCCGGCGGGACGCCGGCCACCACTTGCGGCTTGCCGTTTTCATCCAGTTCGAAGAGTTCCTGCCGGGCCCAGACTTCGGCGCTCTGGTAGGCAATGAAGATCGGCGCATCGCCCACGATCTGTACGCCCCGTGCATTGGCATGGGCGCGCAGGCGATGCCACTGGCGGAAGAAACACCACTGACAGAATTTCCAGAAGGCGATCCGTGTGGCGTGCTCGCGGCCTGCGGCGGCCAGTGCGGCTGGTTCGCGGCGTGCCAGCGGCGCAGGCCAGTTGCTCCAGTCCTGCCAGGCATAGTGATCGGCCAGGGCCATGAACAGGGCGTAGTCGTCCAGCCATTCTGCATGGCTGACGCAGAACTCCACGTAGTCCTGGCGCTGGCGGGCATCCGCTGCGAGCTGGAAGTGCGTGGCGGCCTGCTGCAGACGCTGCATGCGCCAGGGCACCATGATCGAATAATTGATTGTGCCGGCCTGGAAGGCCGGGTCCGGTGCCAGAGCGGCTTCATCCAGCCAGCCCTGTTCGTGCAACGCGGCCAGATTGATCAGCAACACGTTGCCGGCGAAGGCGGAGCTGCTCATGTACGGCGAATTGCCCGGGCCGATTCCGCCCAGCGGCAGGATCTGCCACAGGTGCTGGCCTGCCGCGGCCAGCCAGTCGACGAAGCGGTAGGCCTCTGCGCCGAGGTCTCCCGAGCCATGCGGGCCGGGCAGGGAAGTCGGATGCAGCAGGACGCCGCTGGCGCGCGTGAATTTCATGGGTCACACCTCGTTCAGGGGAAGGCGCAGGGCTTCGTCCGCCAGCAGCACCAGACTGTACGCGGCCACCACCAGGCTGCTTGCGCTGTTTTCCAGCGGGCCGGGCCAGCCGCGCGGGTGGGTGCTGTCGAGCAGCATCTGCCAGGGGCCGGCGGGCAAGGCGAAGAGACGATCCTCGTCACCGCCATTGACCAGCAGCAGCATCGGGCCGCCAGCGGCATGGCCGGGCTTGCCGATCACGCAGATGAAGCTGCGCAGAGTGCTGTCCGACCAGGCACTGCCCTGCAAGGGATGGCCGTCCGGCCGCAGCCAGGCCATGTCGGGCACACCGTCCGGATCGGGGGTGCCGCGATACCAGTGGTTGTTGAAAGGTGGCACATGGCGCCGCAATGTCAGGACCCGGCTGGTGAAGGCGAGCAGGTCGCTGTCGATCACGGCCCAGTCGATCCAGGTGGTCGGATTGTCCTGGCAATACGGATTGTTGTTGCCTTGCTGGGTATGCCCCAGCTCGTCGCCTGCGGCCAGCATCGGCGTGCCCTGGGCGAGCAGGGTGGTGGCCAGCAAGGCCCGTTGCATGCGCCCGCGCAAGGCCAGGATCACGGGATCCTCGGTCGGCCCTTCGATGCCGCAGTTGTTGCTGAGATTGTGGTTATGGCCATCCTGATTGAATTCGCCATTCGCTTCGTTGTGGCGCGTCGCGTAGCTGACCAGATCGCGCAGGGTGAAGCCGTCATGCGAGACCACGTAGTTGAGCGACGAGGCGGGCTCGCGGCCGCGTGCCTGGAACAGATCCGAAGAACCGCACAGGCGCATGGTGAATTCCCCGCAGGTGCCCATCCTGCGCAGCCAGAAGCCGCGTACCGTGTCGCGGAAACGGTCGTTCCATTCCTGCCAGCCGCGTGGAAAACCGCCCAGCTGGTAGCCGCCGGGGCCGATGTCCCAGGGTTCGGCGATGAGCTTGGCGCGGGCGAGCACTGGATCCTGGGCGAGCGTCGTGAAGAAGGCACTGCGCGAATCGAAGCCGTGGTCGGTGCGCCCGAGAATCGGCGCCAGATCGAAGCGGAAACCATCGACGTGCATCTCGCCCACCCAGTAGCGCAGGCTGTCCATCACCAGACGCAGCATGGCCGGTTGCTGGGCGTCCAGGGTGTTGCCGCAGCCCGTGTCGTTGATGAACTGCGCGCCGCGCTTGCCGCCGAGGCGGTAGTAGGCGGTGTTGTCCAGTCCGCGGAAGCTGATGCACGGCCCGCTGCCGTCGCCTTCGGCGGTGTGGTTGTAGACCACGTCGAGCAGCACTTCGATGCCCGCTGCATGCAAGTCGCGCACCATCGCGCGGAATTCGTCGCGCACCGGCTGGCCGTTCACCCCGGCGGCGTAACGCGGATCCGGCGTGAAGAAATTGATCGTGTTGTAGCCCCAGTAGTTGACCAGACCCATCTGGACGAGGCGTTCTTCATCGACGTGGTAGTGCACGGGCAGCACGCTCAAGGCGGTGATGCCCAGATGCTTGAAGTGCGCGATGGAGGCCGGGTGCGCCAGGCCCGCGTAAGTGCCGCGCAAGGCTTCCGGCAGCGCCGGGTTGAGACGCGAGAAGCCCTTCACGTGGACTTCGTAGATCACGCTCTGCGTCAGCGGCGTGGCCGGAGGCGCATCACCGGCCCAGTCGAAATGATCCTCATCCGGCACACGGGCCTTGAGCGCCAGGGGCCCGTTGTCGAGGATGCTCATCGCCTCGCTCTCTTCGCGCACGCAGGAGAAATGCGATTCGTGCCAGGTGAAGCGGCCGACGATCTCGCGCGCATACGGGTCCAGCAGCAGTTTATGCGGATTGAAGTAATGCCCGTCACGCGGTGCCCACGGGCCGTACGCCCGGAAGCCATAGACCAGACCGGCCGCAGCGCCCGGCAGATAGCCGTGGAAAACATCCAGGGTCTTGCCCGGCAGGCGCCAGCGCGCGAGCTCCTGCTGTCCGCTGGCATCGAACACGCACAGCTCGATCTGCGTGGCATTGGCCGAATGCACCGCGAAGTTCACCCCGTCCGCATCCAGCCGGGCGCCCAGCGGCCAGGTGCATCCGGTCTGCAGGGCGTTGAATTGATCCGTGCTGCTCATGCCTGCCACGCGAAAATCACGGTGGCCAGGGGCGGCAGATCGATGAGGATCGAGCAAGGCTTGCCGCTGACCGGAATGTCTTCTGTCGTCGCCGCGCTGAAGGGCGTGCCGACGTTGCTGCCGCCGTAGTATTCGGAATCCGTGTTGATGCGTTCGACATAGCGACCGGCACGTGGCACGCCGAGCCGGAAGCGGCGGTGCACGGTCGGCGTGAAGTTGCT
Organism: Pseudomonadota bacterium; assembly: GCA_018262235.1. Lineage (GTDB taxonomy): Bacteria > Pseudomonadota > Gammaproteobacteria > Burkholderiales > Rhodocyclaceae > Uliginosibacterium. Next base: position 71,216 of record JAGTRY010000004.1, on the reverse strand, counting down.
GACGACCACGACCGGCGGTGCATCCCCCTGGCCGTAGCGTACGAAGGAGACCACCGAGCGCTCGGCATCGGAATGCTCGATCCACTCGAAACCACCGGCTTCGAAATCACGCTGGTGCAAGGCGGGCGTGGCCTGGTAGAAGTGGTTCAGGTCGCGTACCAGGCGTTGCATGCCGGCGTGCATGGGGTCGGCGGTCAGATGCCAGTCGAGACTGTGTTCGTGATTCCATTCGCGTTCCTGCGCGAATTCGCAGCCCATGAAGAGCAGCTTCTTGCCGGGGTGGCCGAACATGAAACCGTAGTAGGCGCGCAGGTTGGCGAATTTCTGCCAGCGGTCGCCGGGCATCTTGCCCAGCATCGAGCCCTTGCCGTGCACCACTTCGTCGTGCGAGATCGGCAGCACGAAGTTCTCGCTGAAGGCGTACATCAGGCCGAAGGACAGTTCGCCGTGATGGAACTTGCGATGGATCGGATCGCGTTCCATGTAGCGCAGGGTGTCGTTCATCCAGCCCATGTTCCACTTGAAATGAAAACCCAGGCCACCGGCGAAGGTGGGGCGCGACACGGCCGGATAGGACGTCGATTCCTCGGCGGCGGTCACGGCTTGCGGGCGCTCTGCACCGAGGACTTCGTTCATGCGCTTGAGGAAGGCAACCGCTTCCAGATTCTCGCGCCCGCCGAATGCGTTCGGCACCCATTCGCCGGCCTTGCGGCTGTAATCGCGGTAGAGCATCGAGGCGACGGCATCCACGCGCAGGCCGTCGACGTTGTAGCGCTCCAGCCAGTACAGCGCATTGCCGACGAGGAAATTGCGCACTTCGGTACGGCCGAAGTTGTAGATCAGTGTGTTCCAGTCCTGGTGGTAGCCTTCGCGCGGATCGGCGTATTCGTAGAGATGCGTGCCATCGAAATTGGCCAGACCATACGCATCGGTGGGAAAGTGCGCGGGCACCCAGTCCAGCAGCACGCCGAGCCCGGCAGCATGGCAGCGTTCGACGAAGCGGTGGAAGCCCGACGGTTCGCCGAAACGCGAGGTCGGCGCAAACAGGCCGATGGTCTGGTAGCCCCAGGAGCCGTCGAAGGGATGCTCGCTGATCGGCAGCAGCTCGAGGTGGGTGAAACCCATGTCCTGCGCATAGGGCACGAGGCTGTCGGCCAGCTCGTCCCAGTTCAGCCAGCGGTCGCCCTCTTCGGGCTTGCGGCGCCAGGAGCCGAGATGGACTTCATAGATGCTGATCGGCTGGTCGAAACCATTTGCCCGCTGGCGTTCAGCCGAAGGCGGCACCGGCTCGGGCATGCGGCTGACGATGCTGGCGGTGGCCGGGCGCAGCTCTGCCTGCAGGGCGTACGGATCGGCCTTGAGCGGCAGGATGCTGCCATTGGCGGCGCGTACTTCGAACTTGTAGCGGGCACCGAGGGCGACCTCGGGCAGGAACAATTCCCACACGCCGCATTCGGCGCGTCGTCGCATCGGGTGACGGCGGTTGTCCCAGAAATTGAAGTCCCCCAGCACCGCCACGCGGGAGGCATTCGGTGCCCATACGACGAAGCTGGTGCCGCTCACGCCTTCCATTTCGCATACACGGGCGCCGAATTTCTCGTAGGGGCGCAGATGGGTGCCTTCCGCGAGAAGCCACACATCCTGCTCGCCGAGAATCGGCGGGAAGCGGTAGGGGTCTTCGATGAGCGCGACCTGGCCATCGGTCCAGGTCACACGCAGACGGTAGGCGAAACGGGTGACGGCGCGCAGCGGAGCTTCGAAGAAACCTTCGTCACGCCGCATGGCCAGCTTGCCACGCGAACGCCCGGTGCTGGTGCTGATGACCTCCACACTCAAGGCCCCCGGCAGGAAGGCGCGGACCCACAGCTTGCGGTCAGGTGCCGCATGCATGCCCAGCACGGCAAACGGGTCGTCATGGCGGGCGGCGAGGATCCGCTCAATCTCTTGGTTTGACAGCATGCCGTCCGGCTGGGCCGGTGTGGAGACGACATCACGTGGAGTACTCATGGCAGGGATCTTGTCCGATTGGTGGCCGCGCGCCCCTTCCCGACCGGGAAGGGGATTCCATGCATGATCTCAGGGGGCGACCGGGATTCCCCAGATTTCGTCAGCGTACTGCGCAATCGTGCGGTCCGATGAAAACACGCCCATGTTGGCCACGTTGGTGATTGCACGCCTGGCCCATTCATCGGGTTGGCGATACAGATCGTCGACCTTGCCCTGGGTCTCGATGTAGGACATGTAGTCGGCCAGCAGCAGGTACTGATCGCCGCCCCACAGCAGCGCATCGATCAGCGGCCGGTAACGCCCCGGTTCGCTCGGCGAGAAAGTGCCGCCGGCAATGGCATCGATGACCGCCTTGAGACTCGGGTTGTTCTCGTAGTAGCGCATCGGCTGATAGCCACCGCGCTTCAAGGCCTGCACTTCAGGGGTGCGCAGACCGAAGATGAAGATGTTGTCATCGCCGACGTTTTCGCGGATCTCGATGTTGGCGCCGTCATCAGTGCCGATGGTCAGCGCACCGTTGAGCGCGAACTTCATGTTGCCCGTCCCCGAGGCTTCGGTTCCCGCCGTCGAGATCTGTTCGGAGAGATCGGCGCTGGGCATGATGATTTCGGCCACGGACACCCCGTAGTTGGGGATGAACACCAGCTTGAGCTTGTCGCCCACACGCGGGTCGTTGTTGATTACCTCGCCCACATCGTGGATGAGCCGGATGATGGATTTTGCCGCCACATAGCTGGACGCGGCCTTGCCGGCCAGGATCACCACGCGCGGGACCCAATCGGTATTCGGGTCGGCCAGGATCGCCTGGTAGCGCCGCACCACGTGCAGCACGTTGAGGAGCTGACGCTTGTATTCGTGGATGCGTTTGACCTGCACGTCAAACAGGCTGGCCGGATTGACCGTCACCCCGGTCGTCTGCTTGATGTAAGCCGCCAGGCGGGCCTTGTTGGCGTGCTTGATGGTCATGAATTCACTGCGGAAAGTGGCGTCCTCGCGCAGCGCCTCGACCTTCTTGAGTTCCTCCAGATGCAGGCGCCAGCCCGTGCCGATACGCGCATCCAGCAAGCCGGCCAGACCCGGATTGGCTTGCGCCAGCCAGCGCCGCGGGGTCACGCCATTGGTCATGTTGGTAAAGCGCTCGGGCCACAGCGCCGCGAAATCCGCGAAGATCGTCTTGACCAGCAGGTCCGAGTGCAAGGCGGAAACGCCATTGATCATGTGGCTGCCGACAATCGACAGATGCGCCATGCGCACCCGGCGCTCGCCCGTTTCGTCGATCAGTGACAGGCGCGCCAGGAAACCGTTGTCGCCGGGCCGGCGCTTGGCGGCTTCGGCCAGGAAGTCGGCATTGATGCGCAGGATGATTTCCAGGTGGCGCGGCAGCACGTGCTGCATCAGTGCGACCGGCCAGGTCTCCAGCGCCTCGGGCATCAGGGTGTGGTTGGTGTACGAGAAGGTGCGCTTGCAGATCGACCAGGCTTTGTCCCAGGGCATGCTGTGTTCATCACACAGCACCAGCATCAGTTCGGCCACCGCAATCGCCGGGTGGGTATCGTTGAGGTGGATCGCGACCTTGTCCGCCAGGGTATCGAGGGTGCCGTGCTCGACCAGATGGCGCAGCACGATGTCCTGCACCGAAGCGGCCACGAAGAAGTATTCCTGGCGCAGCCGCAGCTCGCGCCCGGCCGGTGTGCTGTCATTCGGGTAGAGCACCCAGGAGATGTTCTCGAATTCGTTCTTCACCTGGGCGGCGCGCGCATAGTCGCCGGTATTGAAAGCGTGCAGATCGAGGTGGGCCGGCGCCACGGCTTTCCACAGGCGCAGGGTGCTGACCTTGCGCGTGCCATGTCCCGGCACCACCATGTCGTAGGCCTTGGCAGCGACTTCGCCGGCCGGGCGCCACACGGCCTTCTCGCCGACGTGCTCGACCCAGCCACCGAAACGCACCGGGAAACCGATGTCGGGACGCGGGAACTCCCAGGGCGTGCCGTCGGCCAGCCAGGGATCGGGATACTCGATCTGACAGCCCCCGACGATATCCTGCGCGAACATGCCATATTCATAGCGGATGCCATAACCGAACGAGGGCAGGCCGAGCGTTGCCATCGAATCCAGGAAGCACGCAGCCAGCCGGCCAAGGCCGCCGTTGCCGAGGGCCGCATCTGGTTCGCGGGACGTGATTTCCTCGATGCTGCTGGCATGCCCGCCGACGCCTTTGGCGGCTTCCTCGGTCAGCCCCAGTGCGGCCAGGGCATTGGACATGGTGCGTCCGATCAGGAACTCCATCGACAGGTAATACACCCGGCGTGCCTTGTCGGCCCGGTTGGCCTGCTGGGTTTCGACCCAGCGCTGCGCCAGCTGTTCACGTGCGACCAGTGCCACCGCCTGCATCAGATCGGTGCAGCTGGCGTCGGCTGCCGAGACGCCGACCGATTTGAGAAGATGGTCGTCGATGGCCTGGGCCAATCCGGAATTGGCTGGGGATTCTTGGCTCATTCTTGGGCTCCTTGTAGTCAGGGCATAACGCCGTGGCCTGTTTCGCAACAAACCAGGGTAGGTTGAAACATACCGCATCCGTAGCGGTTCATTTTGCCACGCAGTATTGCGCAGACAACATGCAATTTGCGGGCCGTGCCCACATGGTGGGCGGCAACAAAGCAACAGGCGCCACTTTATGGCACAGATTTCTGGGTACGGTACTGCCCACAGTGTCGCGGGTGCTGGCACACTATGGGTGCAGCAGGCCCGTGCGCACATGCACCATCCCTGGAAGAGGACTTGAAAATGTCTCCAATCGATCTGGCCCATAGCCTGGATCTGCCGAAACGTACCGTTGCCCTGGTTCTTGCCGGCGGGCGTGGTACCCGTCTGAAAGATCTCACGAACAAACGCGCCAAACCCGCGGTGTATTTCGGCGGCAAATTCCGCATCGTTGATTTTGCCCTCTCGAACTGTCTGAACTCCGGGATCCGCCGCATCGGCGTGATCACGCAGTACAAATCCCACAGTTTGCTGCGTCACCTGCAGCGCGGCTGGGCCTTCCTCAAAACCGAAATGAACGAGTTCATCGATCTGTTGCCCGCCCAGCAGCAGACCGATGACGAACGCTGGTATCAGGGCACTGCCGATGCGGTGTATCAGAACCAGGACATCATCGCGAGCTATCGCGGGGTGGACTATGTTCTGGTGCTGGCGGGCGACCACGTCTACAAGATGAACTATGCGCTGATGATTGCCGACCACGTTGCCAAGGGTCGGGATTGCACGGTGGCCTGCATCAACGTGCCACGCAGCGAGGCCTCGGCTTTCGGCGTGATGGCCATCGATGCCGATCGCAACATCATCGATTTCATGGAGAAGCCGGAAAACCCGGCGGGCATGCCCGACGATCCTGAAACGTCGCTTGCCAGCATGGGGATCTACGTGTTCAACGCCCGCTATCTCTACAAGGAGCTGGAGCTGGATATGGCCAATCCCGACTCCAGTCATGATTTCGGCAAGGACATCATTCCGCGTGCCGTCCGGAATGGTCGCGCCGTCGCCCATCCCTTCAACCTGTCCTGCGTGCGCAACCGTGTCAGCGACCAGCCGTACTGGCGCGATGTCGGCACGATCGACGCGTACTGGGACGCGAACATCGACCTGACCGCCACGGTGCCGCAGCTCAACCTCTACGATACGCGCTGGCCGATCTGGAGCTACCAGGCGCAGCTGCCACCGGCCAAGTTCGTGCACAACGAACCGGATCGGCGCGGCATTGCGCTCGAATCGGTGGTTTCAGGGGGCTGCATCGTTTCCGGCGAAGTGCAACGCTCCTTGCTGTTCAGCAACGTGCGGATCCATTCCCACGCCCTGGTCAGCTGGTCGGTGCTGCTGCCCGGCGTGCAGGTCGGTCATAATGCCCGCCTGCATCGTACGGTGATTGACCGTGATTGCATCATCCCTGACGGCATGATCATCGGTGAAGACCCTGAACTCGATGCCAAGCGTTTCTACCGGAGTGAGAACGGTATTACCCTGGTTACCCGAGATATGTTGAAAGCATTGCAGTCCTGATGATGAAAGTGTTGCATGTAGCCGCCGAGATCTTCCCTCTGGTGAAGACTGGCGGCCTCGCCGATGTGGTCGGCGCGCTCCCCCAGGCCTTGATTGCCCAGGACACCGATGTCCGCCTGCTGCTCCCCGGGCTACCTGCCATTCTGGATTCCCTCGCCGATCTGCGCGGCCTGTGCGATATCGGTCCGGTTTTCGGTGCCGCCCGCGTGCAGTTGCTGCAGGCCCGCATGCCGGGCTCGCAGGTGCCGGTGTATGTCGTCGATGCGCCCTACCTGTTCCGCCGCGGCGGCAATCCCTATCAGGACAGCAGCGGTCGTGAGTGGCCCGACAACACCCAGCGCTTTGCACTGCTCGGCTGGGTGGCTGCGCATCTTGCCGCCGGCGAGCTGGATCCGCTCTGGCAGCCCGACATCCTCCATGCGCACGACTGGCATGCGGCGATGGCCTGTGCCTACGTGGCCAACCATCCGCCCACTCCGGCGCGCACGGTCTACACCGTGCACAACCTTGCGTACCAGGGCTTGTTCCCCCGCGAGGACTTCCACTTCATCGGCCTGCTGGCGCGCTTCACCGCGACGTCGGCTCTCGAATTCCACGGCCAGCTGTCCTTCATGAAAGCCGGGTTGAAATTTGCCGACCGGGTGACCACGGTTAGCGGCAGCTACGCCCGCGAGATCGCCACGGCGGAGTTCGGCTGTGGCCTGGACGGCCTGATCCGTAGCCGGGGGGCTGCGGTGCGCGGCATTCTCAACGGTGTGGATTACGACATCTGGAACCCGGAGACAGATCCGGGGCTGGCGGCCAATTACGGTGCGGACAGCCTGGAGCGCAAGCGCCTCTGCAAACAGGCGCTGCAACAGGCCTTCGGGCTTGAAGCCAGGCCCGATGCCCTGCTGTTCGGGGTGGTCAGTCGCCTCACGGCGCAAAAGGGGCTGGATCTGGTCCTCGGCGGGATCACCCATCTGCTGGAGCTGGGCTGCCAGCTCGTCGTGCAGGGCAACGGGGACCCCGCTCTGGAAGCGGCGTTCACCTACGCAGCCTCGATACATCCGGGGCAGATCGCCGTGCGTACGGCCTACGATGAGGCGCTGGCCCATCGCGTCATCGCCGGTAGCGACGCGTTATTCGTGCCCTCGCGTTTCGAGCCCTGTGGCCTGACCCAGCTTTATGCGCTGCGCTACGGCTGTCTGCCGGTCGTGCGCTGCGTGGGCGGGCTGGCCGATACGGTGGTCGACGCCAGCGAGGCCAACCTGCAGGCGGACCGGGCGACCGGTTTCTCCTTCCGTGATGCCAGCACGACGGCTTTGAGCATTGCGGTGGATCACGCCGTTGCGTTGTATGCGCAACCCGAACGCTGGCAGCAGGTGCAGCGGCGCGCGATGGCCCAGGAGTTTTCCTGGAACGTTGCCGCGCAGGCCTATCTGGCGCTCTACCGCGAACTTCTGCCGCCACGCCCGGCTTGACCCGCTACAAAGAGCTGGCGGCGTGAACGCGTACAATGCCGCCTTTCCGCCGCGCTTCCGTGGCCTTGCCGATTTCGTCAGAGACGCTGGAAAGTCGCGTCTCCACAAGGTTTCATCGATTCAATCATCATTCACGTTTGAGGACCAACACCATGTTCAAGATCCAGACGCTTAACAAGATCGCCGCTTGCGGCTTGGAACGCTTGCCACGCGACAACTACGAATCCGCGACTGAAATCGTCAACCCGGACGGCATCCTGCTGCGCTCGGCCGACATGCACAGCATGGACATCCCTGCTTCCGTGCTCGCCATCGCGCGTGCTGGTGCCGGCGTGAACAACATTCCGCTGCCCAAGTGTACGGATCGCGGCATCGTCGTGTTCAACACCCCAGGTGCCAACGCCAATGCCGTCAAGGAACTGGTGATTGCCTCGCTGCTGCTCTCCTCCCGCAACCTGTTCGAAGCGATCACCTGGTCGCAGAGCCTGAAAGGCAAGGAAGGCGTTCCCGAACTCGTGGAAAAGGGCAAATCCGCTTTCGTCGGTCCGGAAATCCAGGGCAAGACCCTCGGCGTGATCGGCCTGGGCGCGATCGGTGTGAAGGTGGCGAACGCCGCTTCGGCACTGGGCATGAAGGTCATGGGCTTCGATCCCTTCGTCAGCGTGGAAGCGGCCTGGAACCTGTCGCGTGACGTGGTCAAGGCTCCCAGCCTCGACGCCCTGATCGCCGAAGCCGACTACATCACCATCCACGTGCCGCTGACGGCTGACACCAAGAACCTCTTCAACGCCGAACGGATCTCCCGCGCCAAGAAGGGGATGCGCCTGTTCAACTTCAGCCGCTCCGGTCTCGTCGACAATGCTGCGCTGAAGGCCGCGCTGGTCTCCGGCCAGATGGGTGGCTACGTGATCGACTTCCCCGAAGAAGAGCTGCTGGGCGTCGAGAAGGTCCTGCCGATCCCCCACCTGGGCGCTTCCACGCCAGAAGCCGAAGACAACTGCGCAATCATGGCTGCCAACCAGATCCGCGAATATCTGGAATACGGCAACATCAAGAACTCGGTCAACTTCCCGCTCTGCGAACTCGCTCCCAGCGGCAAGACCCGGATCACCGTGGCCAACCGGAACGTGCCGAACGTCATCAGCAACCTGACCGCCAAGATCGGCGCAATGGGCCTGAACATCGATGACATGCTCAACAAGAACCGCGGCGAGATTGCCTACAACATCATCGACGTCTCCGGCGAGGTGCCGGCCGATGCGGTCGACAAGCTCAAGAGCGTGGATGGCGTGATTGCCGTGCGCGTGATCGTCAACTGCAAGTAAGCATCCGCCTGAACCAAGCAAAGGCCCTTCCGCGAGGACGGGCCTTTGTTGTTTTCACACACCCTGTCCTGTCAAAGGAGAATCACCATGATCGGTTATGTCACCCTCGGCACCAATGACATCCCCCGTGCCGCTGCTTTCTACGATGCCCTGCTCGGTGTGATCGGCGCCGCGCGCGATATGGAAAACGAGCGTTTTGTTTCCTGGTCTGTTGCTCCAGACAAACCCTCGCTGTGCGTCATCAAACCCTTCGACGGTCAGCCTGCCACGGTTGGCAACGGCACCATGGTGTCACTCTTCATGCCGGACCATGCCACCGTCAACGCCCTGTACGCGAAGGCCATGGAACTCGGTGGCAAGGATGAAGGTGGTCCTGGCCCGCGTGGGGACAGCGGTTTCTACGCTGCGTATTTCCGCGATCTGGATGGCAACAAGCTGGCTGCCTTCACGATGGGCGGATGACCGGAAAGCCCCCGCGCAGCGGGCCTGCATGAAGGCCGGCGCGGGCTTGGGGCGCGCGCCACCCGCGCGCGCCGGCAAGCTCAGTGCCCTGCAAAATCCACCAGCGTGAACAGCTTCAGGCCTGAGTCGCGCAGCAGCTTCGAGCCGCCCAGCTCGGGCAGATCGACAATCGCCGCGCCTTCCACCACCGTGGCGCCGAGGCGCTCCAGCAGCTTCTTGCCGGCCATCATGGTGCCGCCGGTGGCGATCAGGTCGTCGATCAGCAGTACGCGGTCGCCAGGCTTGCATGCGTCGGCATGCATCTCGACCGTGGCGCTGCCGTATTCCAGCTCGTATTCTTCGGCAATCGTGGTGAAGGGCAGTTTGCCTTTCTTGCGGATCGGCACGAAGCCCACGTTCAATTCGTAGGCGACGACGGAACCGATGATGAAGCCGCGCGCATCCAGCCCGGCCACCATGTCGATCTTCTGATGCATGTAGCGCAGCACGAAATGCTGCACCAGCACGCGCAGGCTTTCGGGGCATTGCAGAAGCGGGGTGATGTCGCGGAACTGCACGCCGGGCTGGGGCCAGTCGGGCACGGTACGGATGTGGTCGCGCAGGTAGTTCGGATCGAGCAGCATGGGTGGAATCCTCCAGAGAAGCCGGCATTCTAGCGGCGACAAGCCGGATAAGGCCGGCTGCTATACTTTGGCCTTGATCGGGCGCAGACCCGACGCCCCGTTCCAACCCGTTTGACAGCGCACTCCAGCTGCGCGTGCAGCGTTTCCGGACCCCGGAAGCCTCGCCCACGCAAGGCCGGCGTGCCCTGAAACTCAAGAGAGATCATGACAAAGAACGTTTCGCACTACCTTGAGGGTTTCCTCTTCGGCAGCCGCTGGCTGCAGGCGCCGCTCTACCTTGGCCTGGTCTTCGCCCAGGGCGTGTATGTCTTCAAGTTCCTGCAGGAGCTGATCCATCTGGTTGCCAGTGCCAACACGCTGAGCGAGGTGGACATCATGCTCATCGTGCTCGGCCTGATCGACGTGGTGATGGTGGCCAACCTGCTGATCATGGTCACCGTGGGCGGCTACCAGACCTTCGTGTCCAAGCTGGATCTGGATGAACATCCCGATCAGCCCGAATGGCTCTCGCACGTCAATGCCGGTGTGCTGAAGGTCAAGCTGGCCACGGCCTTGATCGGCATCTCTTCAATCCATCTGCTCAAGACTTTCATCGAAGTCGGCAGCAAGATGGCGCAGGCGGGCGACTCCTTCGCACTGACCAAGCTGGAACACGGCGTGGTCTTCCAGATCGCCATCCACCTGACTTTTGTCATCTCCGCACTCGTCATGGCCTATACCGACAGGGTAATGACCAGCACGCTGGTTCTGACCAAAGACCTCGAACACTGATTTCCGGTTTTTTGCCGGGCACGGCAAGAAACCGGGGAAGGCCGCCAAGCAAACACCCAAGAAACGAGAGAACCCATGACCACCATCCGCCAAGCCGACCTGATCGACAGCGTCACCGCCGCACTCCAGTACATCAGCTATTACCATCCGGTTGATTTCATCCAGGGCCTGGCCCGCGCCTATGAGATGGAAGCCAGCCCGGCCGCCAAGGACGCCATGGCGCAGATCCTGATCAACTCGCGGATGTGCGCCGAGGGCCACCGCCCGATCTGTCAGGACACCGGGATCGTCTCGGTCTTCCTCAAGGTCGGCATGGACGTGCGCTGGGAGGGCTTTACGGGTTCGCTCAATGACGCCGTCAACGAAGGCGTGCGCCGCGCCTACAACCATCCGGACAACACCCTGCGGGCTTCCGTACTGGCTGATCCGGCCGGTGCGCGCAAGAACACCAAGGACAACACCCCGGCAGTGGTGAACTTCAGCATCGTGCCGGGCGACAAGGTGGATGTGATCGTCGCCGCCAAGGGCGGTGGCTCGGAAGCCAAGTCCAAGTTCGCCATGCTGAATCCCTCGGACTCCATCGTCGACTGGGTGCTCAAGACCGTACCGACCATGGGCGCCGGCTGGTGCCCGCCCGGCATGCTCGGCATCGGTATCGGCGGCACGGCGGAGAAAGCCATGCTGCTCGCCAAGGAAGCGCTGATGGAGCCGATCGACATCCTCGACCTGATCGCGCGCGGCCCCAAGAACCGCGCCGAAGAACTGCGCCTCGAACTCTACGAGAAGGTCAATGCCCTTGGCATTGGCGCACAAGGCCTCGGCGGCCTGACCACCGTGCTCGACGTGAAGGTGCTGGACTACCCGACCCACGCTGCCAACCTGCCGGTGGCGATGATCCCCAACTGTGCCGCTACGCGCCACGCGCACTTCGTGCTCGATGGTTCCGGCCCGGTCTACCTCGACCCGCCTTCCCTCGCAGACTGGCCCAGCCTCACCTATGACGCCTCCAAGGGCCGTCGCGTGAATCTTGAAACCGTCACGCGTGAAGACGTTGCCAGCTGGCGCCCCGGCGAAGTCATCCTGCTCTCCGGCAAGATCCTCACCGGGCGCGATGCCGCGCACAAACGCATGACCGAAATGCTCAACCGTGGCGAGAAGCTGCCGGTGGATCTGGCCGGCAAGTTCATTTATTACGTCGGCCCGGTCGACCCCGTGCGCGACGAAGTCGTCGGCCCGGCCGGCCCCACCACCTCCACGCGGATGGACAAGTTCACCGGGCAGATCCTCGCGCAGACCGGCTTGCTCGGCATGATCGGCAAAGCCGAGCGTGGCCCCGTCGCCATCGATGCCATCAAGCAGCACAAGTCGGTGTACCTGATGGCCGTCGGCGGCGCCGCCTACCTCGTCTCCAAGGCAATCAAGGCCGCCAAGGTACTCGCCTTCGAGGATCTGGGCATGGAAGCCATCTACGAATTCACCGTGCAGGACATGCCGGTGACTGTTGCTGTGGATTCCACTGGCATCTCGGTGCACGAGACCGGGCCGAAGGAATGGCAAGCGAAGATCGGCAAGATTCCGGTCAAGGTGATGTAACGCCGGCACAGTCTGAAAGCCCGCTGCTGCGGGCTTTTTCAGCTTGTGGCAAAGTACGCGCATGAAACGCTTCGAATTCCCGCTGCGCCTCTCCCCCGAACAATATCTGCCTTACTACCGTGGCGAGGTTGCGCACGTGGTCGTGCGCTGCACCACCGGCGCCACCGTGCAATTCCCCGCCGTCTTGCTGCGCCCATTCATCAGCGCCGACGGCATCTACGGCAACTTCGTGCTGAGCTGCGACGAGCAGCACAAGGGGGCAAGGCTGCAGCGGGTGGCGTGAGGGATCTTCCGGCGAGCGAGTCGGGTCATTGCCAGCTTACGTCGATCACCCGCACAAAAATACGACCTCGCTCGGAGATGTCGAGTTGTCCCTCAAGACGTTGTTGCAGTTCTTGCGGTGACGTTGGTTTTTTACCACCGTCGTTGGCTTTATAAACACCACCTCGCCCAAACCACAGCACCAGATAAATGCCAAAGCCCCCGGCAAGCGGCGCCGTTGTGTATTGGGCAATCAGCTGTTGGCGCATCGCGGTCCACAAGGAGTCATTGCTATCGCGCTTGATCTCGATAGGTAGCTTGAATTCGTTGCGATACAAGACTTCAATGTCCGCCCGTGTGTCACCAGAATTGTCCATCTCCGGTTCGCATGAAACGCCAAATGGCCTCAGATGAAACTTCAAACGCGTCAACAGAAGATCACGGCAACGGTTTTCAATCTTCGGTTTTGCTGAAGCCTTCTGGTCTCCTTTCCAAAAATGTGTATATCCATCATCGTTGTCATTCCGGACTTCATCTGCGATCTGGTCCAGATGGTCCAGCACTAAGGCTGCGAGGTCGGCTCGACTGGCCGGAACGTCATTCGCCAGCACTTTTGCTACCTCGCGAGGCAACAAAAAACGGAAGCAGCTTTCTCGTCGTCGCAAAGCCTGTTGATGGCGCGCATTTTCAAGATGCCACTTGAGTTTTTTCAGGGATGGCAACGCGAGCAGACGTTCGATTTCGTCGGCTACGCCTTCGTTATCCGTTGCGGCAAGCTGGTCAATGTAACGGCGAACCTGATCCCCTCGCAGATGAGCAGCGCTGAATGAGTCATCTGTCGTGGGCCACTCCAACTCCGCATGCGGGGTCATTAGCTCAATCAACTTCCCTAAAACAGTCGCAGGCAAATCCAGATCCAGTTGAGGAAAACCGAAACGCCCTCCAAAGAAGTCGGCAAGGCAATCACATCGCTTTGCTTTCTTACCGATGAACGCCCATAGAGCGTCGGCTTTAGCGGAATCAAGCAACATCGCCGCCGCATGCCAATGCACCGCCTGGGGAACATTCAGTTTCCTGACTACCTGCAGTTTCTTCTCGCTCACGCGCATCAATTCTTCTGGCACAAGCTGAAGCGCCAGCTTGATCAAACGCCCCAGTGTATTGGTTTGCCCTTCAAGAGCTCGCACCGGAAAAATCTCCAGCAATTGCGGCAAGGCAAGCTTTGCAGCTTCTTCACCGTCTGGATCTTCCAGCACTTGAATGCCATCAATCACATTACGTCCGGCCTTGAACATACTTTTCGCATAGCGAACCATAGCCTGAGAAAACAGGGATGGACGTTCCTTTGAAAGGTGCTTAATCCAATCCGCTAGGCCAATCCCTCGGGTAAACCAAAGTGTGAGCATGCGATCAAGCACAGCATCGGACAGGCTATCGATTTGACCTACGCCTGTTTGCCACCGAAGATCCATGCCAATCCGGCAAGGAAGACCAATCCAGGGCTCTTTCTGATCGAGATAGAGATCAATAATCACCTGCGGTTCGGGCAAGTCATTACGCTCCGGGCAAAGGCGAAACCCCGCTTCTGCCTTAACAAATAATTCCGCGCCTTCTTCAATGAAATTGGAAAATCGGGTCTGTACGGTTTCTCCTGAGACCCCGGGGAATTCACCTCTCCATACGCGTGCAAGATCGTTCATTACATGAACAGAAGCGGAACCGTTTTCAATGTCAGAAAGGAGCGGAGAAAACTGTTTCAAGCGTTGCCGCTTGAGCTTAGCGTTATTTTTTAAGCGATCTATTTTCTTTCTTGTTTGCTGCGTCCGCGAATCTGTAATTTCCCACGACAAAAGAGGCTGTAACAGGACCGTGCGCTTCAGGTCTTTTTCGGCCCAACTTTCAATGTCTTCAAGTGACAAACCAATGCTGCCTTTCCCGTATTGCAGCGAATTGATTGCTTGTTGCAAATGCTCTTGGGTAAGTTCATCGCGTGTGGCTTGCGTAGCTTGCGTGAAGTGCCACAGTCCGATGTCGTCTGGCTTCGGTATATCGTTTAGTCGTTCCAGCCCGGCATTAAGGCATTGATATATGTTTTCTGCACTCTGACTGTGCTGATAGCATACCGCGATAGCATCTTTGTAGCGTTCAGGATGAGCCTTGAACCATGCTGCAATACGACTTCTCGAGCCCTGATCCATGGCCACATGACCGAATTCATCGGAAGTGATTCCCAGCCAGGCATACAGTCGTTCTGCCGAAACAGTGGTGCCTAGTTTCTCCAATCCTCGCACGACCATTCTTCCGGCCAAGAAACTGCTGAATGTTGTTTCCAGCCTGAAGTCAGTTCTTCCCGTCAGGCCGTCAAGAAATCCTGGCAGATCGTCGTCCCGGATGTTTTCGGGAAGATGGTGTGTCCAGAAGAAGTGGTAATCCCCGATAAACGAATTGTGGTCAGGGATGCGCAAGAACCGGAGCAGAGCCTCTGCGCGCAGATGGTCCGGGTACAAATCCATGAGAAGGAGCCCTGCAAGCGATCCCTCGGCATCTTTCACTCGTCCTTGGTGAATGTCTTCAAGCAAACTGATTACATCGCCTGGACTTGCGCACTTCACCCATACCTCCAGAGCCTTGCTTCTGAACCAGCTTCTATACGAGTCATCGCGCACAATTTCGAGCACGATTGGAGCAAACCCTTTCAATTCGCTTCCATCCAGCATATCCAGCACGCAACCCACCATCGTCTGGCTTGCATCATCTCTTTCTGGAGCCTGCAGAATCTTGCAAAAGTCCTCAAACAAAGCTGGATCAGCCAGCGCGCCAAAGCGGTGAGCCTCCCCGATGAGCCCGCGAAACCCGGGAAACTTCTCCGCCTCACGCCGCAAGCCCTGCAGGATGGCGCGTTTGTTGTCAGCACTCATGGGTTTCACGTCGCCATAGATCACCACCGTGAGTGGGTCAGCCTCAATCAGACGGGATCGGGCGCTCTGGCAATGCACGGCGAGCCAGGCAAAGAGCCCACGCAGCCCAGCAACGACGCCGCCGTCAACACCGAGCAGCAGCGTCAGCAGGCGCGGCAAGGGCAAGCCCTTGGCATCGATCTGCTGGCCTAGCCAGCGGGCAGCGAGGTATTCGGCCACGCTGCGGTGGGCGGGCTGCAGACGTTCTTCAACGCCGTCCGTGCGGAAGAGTTTGCTGTCGATGGCCCGCCGGGCAGCTTGTAGTTCCGGCGGATCAAAATCTTCCAGCACCGGAAAGCGTTCGCTGGCGCCGGTCACGTCGGTGGCGATGCCATTCCGGTCGGCCAGCAGCATGACAGCGCAAAGCTGCCCCGCCGCGTCAAGGATCTGGCCAACTGAAACGGGCTTGTCGCGCTTTTCCAGACGATGTTTCTTGTTGTGTTCCTCTGCCAGTTTTTCACAGGCGAGGCGGTAAGTTTCGTCCCGCGAGGCTGGCCAAGCGCCTTCATTATCCTCGACCGCTTTGGCAAGCATCTCCAGGGTTTGTGGGTTGGCGAGTAAATCGGCTACGCCTCGCGCTTTCGCTGTCGAAACGAATTGCGCGGGATTGGTAATCCCGGGGTTCTGCTGGAGGATCGCGAGGATATCGTCCTCGTTGAGGGGCTCCAGACTCAGGATGGTGATCTTGCCGTGTTGCGTTCCCGCTTTGAGGTTTTCGCTATCAGCTGCGCCATACCAGTCCGCCGCGCGACAGGCGATGCGGAAAGGTGGTTTGCCTAAGCGATTGAGTTGTGTGCGAATCTTCGGCAAGGGGTTGGTGCCAGCGCCACTGGCGCGGACCTCATCCAGCCCGTCGAGGAACAAGGTCTTGCCCTGCCATAAAGGGTCCGGATCAGCCACAATGAATTCATCAATGTGCAGGTATTGGCCGCCCGTTTGCGTGGCTTCGTCTTCAAGCGCCGTCGATTTTCCCGCACCCGGCTCGCCGAGCAGCACCCAGGCGTGTTCTGTGCGAAAACTCGTCAATTCGCGCGGCTGACCTGCTTCGGGGCTCTCGTTGGAATCAAGCTGTTTGCGGACACGCCGTGCCACCCGGATCATGATTTACTCCAGCCAGTCTGCGGCGGGATGAGACAGGAATTCAGCCAGCGGAACCCCTCCTTCGCCCACCAGCATCGTGCGCGTGCCGACGTATTGCTCGGCAAAAATCCCCAAGCCCTTGGGTACGGCAAAACCGATATTGCTTTTGACTTCGATGGCGGTGAGTTGACGACCATTACCGATGACGAAATCGACCTCGTCCGGGCTTTCGCGCCAGTAGTGGATTTCGCAGTTATCCGTCGCCGAATTCACCAGATGGGCGCCCACGGCACTTTCCACCAGTCGGCCCCAGTAGGAGCGATCTGCCTGTGCCTGGGCAAAGGTGTAGCCAGCGAGCGCAGACATCAATGCCGTATTCAGGGCGTTGAGTTTCGGGCTGGAGGCGCGCTGGCGCAGTTTCTGCCCGGCATACTTTTGTAGCCCGGTCAGCAGCCCGGCCTGTGCCAGCAGATCAAGGTAGTGCGAGAGCGTGACCGTGTTACCGGCATCTTGCAATTGGCCCTGTAGCTTGGTGAAGGAAACGATCTGGCCGGAATAGGCGCAGCCCAGCTCGAACAGGGTTTTGAGGAGCGCGGGCTTGTCCACGCGGGTCATCTGCAGGATGTCTTTTTCGATGTTCGGCTGGATCAGCGACGCACGCACATACTGGCGCCAGCGCTGCTCATCGCGAATCAGTCGGGCACTGCCGGGATAACCACCGAAGTAGAGGAATTCATCGAGCGAGAAATCAAAAGCTTCCTGCATTTCGGGATAAGACCAATGGTTCATCGGAATCATCTCGTAGCGCCCGGCGAGGCTTTCGGTTAGCCCCTTTTGCATCAGCAAAGGTGATGAGCCAAGGAGCACAACATGGAGGTTGAGACCTTCCGCTCGGTCCGCATCCCACAAACCTTTCACTACCTCAGACCAGCGGGAGATTTTCTGGATCTCGTCGATTGCCAGCACGAAATGTGTTCCCTCTGGCAAGGCACGTGCCTTTGCCCGCGCTTGCGCCCAGCACTCCACAATGCGCTCGACCGTGGGGGCTGCACCCGGCAAAAACCGCGTAAAGCTCTCTCTACTCGAAAACGGGTCGGGAGAATCCGGCACAGGCTGATCAATCGCTACGAAGCTGGCTGCCCGGCCCGCAAGTACCTGGCGAACCAGCGTACTTTTGCCAATCTGACGTGGCCCAGCCACGACGATCATGAAGACCGGTGGCTCATCCAGACGACTGCGCAGAACCGCTGCCTGTGAACGTTCAAAAGTCATTTTGTTTGTACTGAGTAAATTTACTCAGTACTGTACAGAAGCAAACCTCCTTTCTCAAGCACGTTCTATCTAGTGACTTTCCGTAGAAACAAATCAGCCCGCATGTGCGGGCTGATTCACAAACTCAGGCTAGCTCAGCTTGCGCTTAACGTGGCGCATCATCCTTTCCATAGTTCGGCGAACGCGGGCCGTACAGGAGGCCGTACGGGCGGGCGGCGAGGAGGCGCTGGCTGGTGATGCCGGCGATCGTGTGACCCTGCTCGGTGAGCGTGTTGACGATCTGGTCGACGGCGGCTTTGACGAGCATGCCGATCAGGCCGTTGTTGTTGCTCTGGTTCTCGTTGCTGGAGGCCGAGGCCGCACCGGTCCACAGCGTTTCGCCGCTCTTCAGATCGACCAGGCGGGCCTTGGCGGCGACGATGGTGGCGCTGGAGAGGACGGCATAGCGGGTGCCGTACTGGGTGATCTCGACGTACAGGGCGGCGTCTGCTCCGAAGATCTCACGCAGCTTGGCGGGGGCCACGGCGTGGATGTCGTCGGGCACGGTGAGGCCGTTCTGGCGGAAGGTTTCGTCGACAACCGCTACCGGGAAAACGTAGTAGCCCGACTCGGCGAGCGGGTAGCTCATCTGCGCGAGCAGGCTGTAAGTAGCCTTGATGTCGGGTGACTTGTTGACCGGTGGCAGGACCAGGATGGACTTCGGATTACTGCGCTTGAAGGCACTGTAGTCGTAGGGCTTGGCAGTGGTGGCACAGCCGGTGACCAGCAGCGCGGCAAGCAGCATGGCGGCCAGGGCAAGCAAACGGGCGTGGCGCATCATTTCTTGTCTCCACTGAGTTTGGCCAGCATGAAATCCATGAAGCCGGCAGATTCCGGGAAGAGGGATTTTTCCGCTTCAAACTCCTGGCGGGCGATTTCCGGTTTGCCTTCGGCCACCTGCAGCATCGCCAGGTGGGCGTGGAAGCCTGGTGGTACGGGCAGATTGGCGGCATTCGCTTGCTGGATGACTTTCTCCAGCGCGAGGATCTGCTCGGCCGGACTCTTGCCCTGGCCCTTGAGGTATTCATAGACCTGCGGCTGGTAGTCGCCCCAGTAGTAGAGCGGTGGCGTGCGGGTCGCGCAGCCGCCGGCCAGCAGGAGGCTGGCCAGCAGGAGCGCCAGTAAATACTTTCCTGTCATCATTGCGTGCATGGCTCCGCTTATTTGGCGGGACGCCAGGCGCCGCTCTCAACACCGTTGACGAGATTGTTCACGGCTTCGCGAATCGCCAGGTCGAGCACCTTGCCGTTAAGCGTCGAGTCGTAGCTGGCGGTGCCGCCGAAGCCGATGACCTCGCGGTTCGACAAGCTGTATTCCCCCGCGCCTTGGGCCGAGAACACCACTTCGGAGGTCTGCACATTGACGATGTTCAGATTGACTTTGGCATACGCGACCTGTTCCTTGCCGCGCCCGAGAATGCCGAACAACTGATGGTCGCCGATTTCCTTGCGGCCGAATTCGCTCACATCGCCGGTCACCACGTAGTCGGCGCCCTTGATGGTCTGGGCCTGTTTGTTGAAACCGGCTTCCTGCGCGGTTTCCTTCAGGTTCTCGCGGTCGAGCACGACGAAGCGCCCGGTCTGCTGCAGGTGGGTGATCAGGATGGTCTTGGCCTGGCTGCCGAGGCGGTCGACGTTGTCGGAGAAAATCCCGCGCATGTAGCTGGAGCGGTTGTCGAACTTGCCGACCGATAGCGGGCTGCGTACGCCGGTGTAAGGCTGGTTGACGGTATTGACCTTGGCAACTTCAAGCGTGCGCGAGGCTTCGGTGGCACAGCCCGCCAGCGTGCAGAGTGCGAGCAGCAGCGCGGGATACAGGGAGAATTTTGGCATGGTCAGACCCTCGTGAAATGAAAAGACATGCTCCGCGAGCATGTCATCAAGGTATGCAGGATACCTGAACGGCCCCGCCTGGGTGTGACCGGGTCTGGGCCATGCCATCAAATCAGTCTGTTGTTGCCATGCCGGTAAAGGCCGGCATCCCGTGCTTTGTGAAGCGTGCCCTGGACCCCGGAGTCCGCTGGAATGACGCAATGGCAAGCCTGGGCTCCTGGCTTGACGGAAGTGGTATCAGGGAAGTGCAGCCTTGAAACGCAACAGGGTTTCCGCCCGGGCCGCCGCGTGGTCCACGATGGGCTCCGGGTAATCCCGGCCGGGCACCCAGGCACAGGCTTGCTGTTCGGCGGGCTTCATCTTCCAGGGCGCGTGGATGAACTTGTCCGGGATGTTCGCCAGTTCCGGCAGATAGCGACGGATGAACTTGCCTTGCGGATCGAAACGTTCGGACTGGGTCACCGGGTTGAAGATGCGGAACCAGGGCTGGGCATCGCAACCGGTGGAGGCGGCCCATTGCCAGCCGCCGTTGTTCGAGGCCAGGTCAAAATCGAGCAGCCATTCGGCGAAGAAGCGCTCGCCGCGTCGCCAGTCGATGCCGAGATCCTTGGTGAGGAAGGATGCGCTGATCATGCGCAGGCGGTTGTGCATGAAGCCGGACTGGACGAGCTGGCGCTGGGCTGCATCGATCAGCGGGTAACCGGTGCGGGCTTCACACCAGGCGGCGAAGCGCGCATCGGCTTCAGGCCCGTCTTCCCACTGGACCGCATCGAAGTCGGGTTTGAAAGCGTGCTCGACGACGCGGGGATGGTTGTACAGCAGCTGCTGATAGAACTCCCGCCAGATCAGCTCTGTCAGCCAGCTCTCCGCGCCCGCACCGCCGCGCTGGTGTGCGATGCGCGCCAGCTCGCGGATGGATACGGTGCCGAAGCGCAGGTGCGTCGACAAATAGGACACGCCTTTCACTGCCGGGAAATCGCGCGCGGCGTGGTACTGGTTGAGGCGGCTGGCGAAATCCTCCCACAAGGCTTCGCCGCCACGCATGCCCGGTGCGATGCGCAGCTCGACCTTGGTGAAACCGATCTCTTCGAGCGTCGGGATGCGCGTGCCTTCCGGTGGCGGGGCCAGATGTGCTGCGAAGCCGGCGACCGGCCAGCTGGCCAGATCCCGCGTGCGCAGCTGTTTCAACCAGGCATTCTTGTACGGGGTGAACACGCCAAAGGGTTTGCCCGACTGGGTCAGGACTTCGCGCCGCTCGAAGATCACCTGGTCCTTGAAGCTGCGGAAGACGATGCCCAGCTCTTTCAGCGTTGCCGCAACGGCCGTATCACGGGCGATTGCCGCAGGCTCGTAATCCTGATTGGCGAATACCGTGACGACCTTCAACTCTTGGGCGAGGCGTGGAATCTCATCGGCGGCGCGCCCATGCCGCACGATCAGGCCGCCGCCCTGGGCGCGCAGGCGTTCATCCAGTTCCAGCAGGCTGGCGTGGATGAACGCGACGCGCCGATCCTGGCGGGAGGGCAGGTGGGCGAGGATGTCGGTGTCGAAAATGAAGCAGCAAAACACCCGTTGATGCGCCTGCAAGGCGTGTGACAGCGCGGCGTGATCGAAATCGCGCAAATCACGTCGGAACCAGACAAGGGCTGCAGGCAAACGGGACATGGGTTTCCGATCAGAGGACCGCCAGCGTTTCCGGCCAAACAGGTTAAAATATATGCGTGCAAAACGCGAACTTCACCCATCATTTCCTCATCGCCATGCCTGCCATGGTGGATGACAATTTTTCCCGCAGTCTGGTCTATGTTGCCGAACACAATGATGAGGGCGCCTTGGGCATCATCATCAATCGCCCGCTGGACCTCTCCGTGAAGGAACTGCTGGAGCGCGTCGAGATTCCTCCCCAGATCAGCGGGTTTGACGCGAGCCCGGTGTTTTTCGGCGGGCCGGTGCAGACCGATCGCGGTTTCGTGCTGCATCGTCCGCACGGGGAATGGCAGTCCAGCCTGCAGGTCACTTCCGAGATCGCCCTGACCAGCTCCAAGGACATCCTCCAGAATCTGGCCGAAAAGGGGGAGCCGAAAGATGTGCTGATCTCGCTGGGCTACGCAGGCTGGGGCGCCGGGCAGCTTGAGGATGAGCTGGCGCAGAATGGCTGGCTGACGGTTGGCGCAGATCCGCGCATCATTTTCGAGCTGGAAGTCGGAGAGCGCCTGGATGCGGCGGTGCGCCTGCTGGGCATTGATTTCGTGAACCTGTCTGACGTCGCGGGGCACGCCTGATGGCACAGCGGTGCATCAGGTCCGGCCCGACAGCTTCCCCACTCCCACTGTTTTCCGAATCCTCTCCTGCAAGCAGGCCGGAGGACGGCAGCGCGGTGGCCATGCGGCGGGCCGTGTGATGGGGACACTCCTCGGCTTCGATTTCGGCACCGCCCGTATCGGCGTGGCCACCGGTGAAACGGAGACCCGCCTGGCACAGGCGCTGACGGTGATCCACGGTGAAGCCAATGCACAGCGGTTTGGTGAAATCGACAAGCTGATCAAGGAATGGCGGCCGGTGAAGCTGGTCGTCGGCCTGCCGACCGCGCTGGATGGCACGGCTACCGACATGACCGCGCGCTGCCAGCGCTTCGCCAACCAGCTCACGGGCCGTTTCGGCCTGCCGGTGGCGTTGTTCGACGAGCGTCTGACTTCAGCGGAGGCCGACGAGTTGCTGCGTGAAGTCACGCGCGACTGGCGCGCCCGCAAACAACATCTCGATGCGGTGGCGGCCCAGCGCATCCTGCAAGGTTTTCTCGACATGGGTGACAACAATGACACTGCCTGACGTCAAACAACTTCTCGGCGACCTCGCCGAACAGATCCGGCCTGCCCTGACGCCGGACACCGCACTGGTCGGTATCCACACCGGCGGCGTATGGCTGGCCGAGCGCCTGCATACCTTGCTGGGCATCAGCCCGCCCCTGGGCTCGCTCGACGTGGCCTTCTACCGTGATGACTATGGCAAGCGCGGGCTGCATCCGCGGCCGCAGAAATCCGGCATTCCTTTCGATGTTACGGATCGCCACATCATCCTCGTCGATGACGTGCTCTATACCGGCCGCACCACCCGTGCCGCCCTCAACGAGCTGTTCGACTACGGCCGCCCGGCGCGCATTGATCTGGCCGTGCTGATCGACCGTGGCGAACGCCAACTGCCGATTGCTGCACGTTTCTGTGCCCACACCCTGACGGAGCCGTTACCGGCAGGCAGCCGCCTGTCCCTGCAACGCGACGATCACGGCAATCTCTCTCTGGAGGTGAAAATTGCTTAACCCTCAACTCTCCGCGCAGGGCAAGCTCAAGCACCTGATCACGCTCGATGGTCTGCCCAAATCCGTGCTCACCGAAATTCTCGACATCGCCGCGCCCTTCACCGAAGTGGCCGAGCGCGAGGTCAAGAAGCTGCCGCTGTTGCGCGGCAAGAGCGTGTTCAACGTGTTCTTCGAGAACAGCACGCGCACCCGCACCACCTTCGAGATCGCCGCCAAACGCCTCTCGGCCGACGTGATCAATCTCAACGTGGCGACCAGCTCGACCAACAAGGGCGAAACCCTGCTCGATACGGTCGACAACCTCTGTGCGATGGGCGCGGACATGTTCGTCATGCGTCACGCATCGAGTGGCGCGCCCTATCTCCTGGCCCAGCACCTGCGTGCCACCGGGCGCGACCACATCAGTGTGGTCAACGCCGGCGACGGACGCCATGCGCACCCCACGCAAGGCCTGCTGGACATGTACACCATCCGCCACTTCAAGCAGGATTTCACCAAGCTGACGGTCGCCATCGTCGGTGACGTGCTGCACTCGCGCGTGGCGCGCTCCGAAATCGCCGCGCTGACCACGCTGGGCGTGCCCGAAGTCCGCGTGATCGGGCCGAAGACGCTGCTGCCGACCGATGTCGAACGCATGGGCGTGCGCGTCTTCCATGACATGAAGGAAGGCCTGCGCGGCGTGGATGTGGTGATGATGCTGCGCCTGCAGAACGAGCGCATGAACGGTGCATTGCTGCCGTCGAGCCAGGAGTATTTCAAGTTCTTCGGCCTGACGCCGGAAAAACTCGAACTGGCCGCGCCCGATGCCATCGTGCTGCATCCGGGCCCGATGAACCGCGGCGTGGAAATCGACTCGGCCGTGGCGGATGGCTCACACGCCGTGATCCTGCCGCAGGTGACCTTCGGCATCGCGGTGCGGATGGCGGTGATGAGCATGCTGGCAGCGGGGAACTGACATGAATATCCAGATTGCAAACGGCCGCGTGATCGACCCGGCCAACCAGATTGATGCACAACTCGACGTGTTCATTGCCGAGGGCAAGATCGTCGCCGTCGGCGCGGCACCGGCCGGCTTCTCGCCCGACAGGCTGATTGATGCCAAGGGGCTGATCGTTGCGCCCGGTCTCGTGGATCTCTCGGCGCGCCTGCGCGAGCCGGGCTTCGAGTATCGCGCCACACTCGAATCCGAAATGCAGGCCGCGATGGCGGGGGGCATCACCAGCCTGGCGTGCCCGCCAGACACCGATCCGGCGCTGGACGAGCCGGGCCTCGTGGAAATGCTCTGCTTCCGCGCCAAGAACCTGAATTGCGCCCACGTCTATCCGGTCGGCGCGCTGACTGCCAAGCTCGAAGGCAAACGCATCACCGAGATGGCCGAGCTGGTCGAAGCTGGCTGCGTGGCTTTCTCGCAGGTCAATACGCCGGTGGTGGATACCCAGGTGTTGCTGCGGGCGATGCAATATGCCGCCACCTTCGGTTTCCGCGTCTGGCTGCAGCCAATCGATCCGCATCTGGCCAAGGGCGGTGTGGCGCACGATGGCGAAGCCGCTTCGCGCCTGGGGCTGACCGGCATTCCGGTCGAAGCCGAAACCGTGGCGCTGGAAACCTACCTGAGTCTGGCGAAGCTGACCGGCGTGAAGCTGCACATCACGCGGATTTCCTCGGCTGCCGCGCTGGAAGCCATCGAGCGCGCACGTGCCGGCGGGCTCGACGTTACCTGTGATATCGCCGCCCACCACCTGCACTTGTGTGACATGGACATCGGCTACTTCGATCCGCAGTGCTACGTGATCCCGCCCTTGCGCAGCCAGCGTGACCGCAGCGCCCTGCGCACCGCACTGGCTGCCGGCAAGATCAACGCCGTGTGCTCGGATCACACCCCGGTGGATGACGATGGCAAGCAGATGCCGTTTGCCGAGGCGGAGCCCGGCATGACCGGGCTGGAGCTGCTGTTGCCGCTGGTTCTGAAGTGGGCGCAGGAAGACAAGGTCGACCTCGCTCAGGCGCTTGCGCGCGTGACCGCCAGTGCCGCCGGCATCATGGGCATCACCAAGGGCGGCCATCTCGGGGTCGGTGCCCGTGCCGATGTGTGCATCTTCGATGCCAACGCCGAAAAGGTCCTGACCCGCGAAGATCTCAAGAGCCAGGGCAAGAACACGCCCTTCCTCGGGCTGCCCCTGCCGGGGATCGTCAAGCACACGCTGGTGGAAGGACGCGTGATGTTCGGGGCCTGAGCCTGAACGCGCGCGCGCACAATGCAACGGCCATCCTGCGGGATGGCCGTTGCCGTTTCAAGCCTTGCTGAACAGGACTTAACTGACCGCCTTGCGCGCATCGCGGTTGCGTTCGCGGCGATCCTGGCGCAAGCCACGTTTGTCCTGGCGGGTTTCGCGGTGATCCTGGCGCAGTGCCTTGCGTTCGGAGGCAACGCCAGCCACGTCACCTTCGCGCCGTTCCTGACGCAGGTCACGGCGGTCATTCCGGGTTTCGACGCGGTCGCGATGAATCTCGCGCTTGTCCTGACGGATTTCGCGCTGATCAAGGCGAACTTCGTTACGTCCGGCCGGTGTTACATCGGAGGGTGGAGCGGATTGGGCCAAAGCAGCGGTAGCGCTGAAGACAAGAATGCTGCTGGCAAACAGGGCAGTAATACGCATGATGACTCCGTATAGAGGGGTTGAGATTCGTGTCGGCAATGGCTCGCCACACGCATACCTTAGCGTTTGAATCTCCGGTTTGATGACGTGTAATTGCAAGCAGTTGTAAGCGTGGCAGGCGGGGCGGGAGGCAGGAAAACAGCGAGCCGGACAGGCCGGCTGGAAGCCAGGTAGCCTGAAGGAGCCGCTGCCATGGCTGTCAGCACTTTTCGGGTCGTACTTGGCGTCACTGATGGTGCTGGCCGATCCGCGCCATCTGGTGCAAATATTTTGTAACGATTGCCGAGAGAGACCCTGGCGTACAGCCCTGGTCCTGTGCGGGCAGCACCCCGTTGTGCGCGGAGGGGGCTGGGATCGCGCGGTGTCTGCTACCGGGACACGCTCACTGTTTGCTGCGCAGCACCGGCTCGGCGGAGATGTCGGCCACCCAGTTGATGGCATCGATCTGGCGGGCACTGACCTTGCTGGTGGTGAGCCCCAGCATCAGCGCGTACTTGCAGATCTCGGAGGCGATGCCGCGCTCGCAGGCATCGGCCAGCAAGAGGTAGCGGCCGAACGGACCTTCGCGGCGGAGCAGGGCGGCATTCATCGGTTCCGCCAGACGCAAGGGTTTCACGGCGGCTTCCAGTGGCACCTTCAGGGCCAGATCCAGCATCGAGAACAGGCCCAGCACGAAGAGTTTTTCGCACTGCTCGGGAGGCAGGCGATACGCGCCGACGAGTTCGAGGAAGCGTGCGCGGGTCAGGGCAACTTCGGTCAGGGCGGTGTCCCCGAGCCCGCCGCCCGAGAGCAGGAGCAGGGTCAGCCAGCGGTCCAGCTGCTCCTGGCCAAGGATCATCAGGCCTTGCTCGATGGAGGAGATGTGCTGGGTCAGGCCATAAGCGGCGGTATTCACGTAGCGCAGCAGACGATAGGACATGGCCATATCCTGCTTGAGCACCTGGGCTACCGCCCGCAGATTGGTTTCCTCGCGGATGTGGTTGATCAGCGAAGCAACATGCAGCATCTGGGGCGAGATTACATTGCCGCTCCAGTCCTCCCGGCGCGTCACGAAGCTGCCCGAGAAACGCGTGCAGTGCAGCTTGCGGGCCATCTCGTAGTCGTCAGCCGTGCTCACATCCCAGGCGCCCAGGCGCAGGCCGGGGTGCTCTTCCCGTGCTTGCGTGAGCAGATCGTTGATTTCGAGGGGGGTGCGCAGGGCCAGGCGCAAGGTCGCGCCATTGGCGGCTTCAGCCAGGCTTGTGAACCAGCGGTTGCCGATGCAGTCGTCCAGCCATACTTCATGCCCGGCATCCTGCATGGTGGCCATCGCTTCGCGGGTGTCGGCATGTGCCGGGAGGGTCGCGTCATTGGCCACCAGCAAGACACAGGCGCGTGCCGGCAACTTGCCGGTGCCCAGGCGCAGCAGGCTGGCCTCACTCAGCTGGACCCAGGCCTGGCGCTGGCGCATCGGTGATCTGCTCAGGGCCGCGAGCTGGTCGATCAGCATGCCGTCGAGGAAGCGACGCATGGTGGTCCGGTGCGTGGCGATCTTGTTGCTCAATTCGCCGCGCACGAAAAACTCCACGCCGCGTACGCTCAGTGCTTCGTCAAGCACTTCGCGATGCACCAGTACCGGTTCCGGCTGCTTGGTGCTGTCCGGAGACTGGCTCTCTACGGGGATTTCCGGTAGGTCTGGCTGCTCAGCGTCTTCGGCGGCGATTGTCTGCGGCGCCTGTCTGGAGGTCGCTTGTGGATGTGGCTTTGCGGGCTGTGCATCATCGCGTAGCCATGCACTGAAAGCCGAAAGCAGTTTGCCGAACATGCGCCACCATCCGTGTCGTAAAAGGGTACTTCCGTTTTACGGCGCGGGTGGGGCAGGATTTAGGATTTTCTGGTATTCCCTGTCCGGCTTACGGCCGGGCGATGGCCTTGGCCAGGGCTTCGCCGAAGGCCGGAGCGGCTGCCGGATTCTTGCCGGTAATGATGCTTCCCGCGATCACGACAGGTTCGTCGACGTAATGCGCGCCGCCGGCTTCGAGGGTTGCGATCCACGTCCGGTCCGGCCACATGGTTGCCTTGACGCCCTTGAGCAGGCCGGCGTTGGCGAGCACTGGCGGGGCCGCACACAGCGCTGCGACAATCCGTCCTGCGGCATGCGCCTTCTGCAGCAGGCCTTGCAGTCCCTTGTGCTGCCACAGCAGATCATGCGCGCCGTAGCCGCCGATGACCGCGATGGCGGCGTAGTTTTCGGCCCGGGCCTTGTCGATCAGCAAGTCGGCCTTGATCTCGCCGACGGTGTAGCCAGTGGCGAGGGCTGCGTCGCTGGCCACCTCGACGGCGATGCCGGCGCTTTCGAGGGCGTCGCGAGTGTTCTGGTATTCGCTTTCCAGATAGTTGCGCGAGGCGACGACGAGGAGCGCTTTCTTTGCAGGCGTGGCGGCGGTTGCCGGGGATGCCAGGGAGGCGACCAGACTCAGGCAGACGGCAAGGAGGGTGAGGAGGGCTTTCATGGGCGTTCCTTTCTTGTGGGAGGTGGTTGTCAAGGAAGCATGTCGACAGCATGCAGCCATGTTTCAAAGCTCGCTGGCCAGCCGCGTACGGATTCACTGGCCGTTTCCAGAAGGGCGAACGCATGACCGCCGCGCAAGGCCACGTGCAACTCGGCCGGCACGCGCGCTTGGTGCAGCGCCTGCCACAGGGCCACGTTGCTTTCCGGGGGGACGCGCGGGTCGTCGGCGGCAATCAGGATGAAACTTGGCGGGGCGTCTTTCGTCACCCGGTCCAGGGTGCCGGAGGCCGAGTAGGCCAGGCTCGACTCCGGGCTATCGCCAGCCCCGGGCGGACGTCCCCGGAACGCGGCGGCGCCGTAGATCAGGGCGATGAAATCGGGTCTGGCGCTTGCCGCATCGACCTCGTCGACCGGCGCGTAGGCCTCGCGGGCGAAATCCAGACCGACCGCCGCGGCAAGGTGTCCGCCGGCAGAAAAGCCTATGATGCCGATCCGCCTGGGGTTGATGTGCCAGCGTGCTGCCTGGCTGCGCAGCAGGCGCACGGCTCGCTGGCCGTCCTGCAGCGGGACGAGACGCCCGGCACGGTGCCCCTCATCCGGCAGGCGGTGCTTGAGCACGAAGACCGTGATGCCGTGTGGGGTGAACCTGTTGGCGATCTCGACCCCTTCCTTGTCGAAGGCAATCTTCGTGTAACCGCCGCCGGGCGCGACGATCAGGGCGGTGCCGTTCGGTTTCGCCGGGAGAAAGGCCGTCAGGCTCGGCCGGGCGATGCCTCTGAACATCCGGTCCGGTCGGGCCGGATCGCTGCTGCGCTGTTCCACGGTTTCCGTGAGGCGAACCCCATCGGAGCCTGGTGGGGTGGCGTCGCCCCACAAGGGGATTTCGGTGTTGGCGGCGAACGGGGCCGCGCTGGCTGCGCCGGACAGCCAGAGTGTCACGACAAGACAGGCAACGAGGGCTTTGCGAAGCGGGAGCATGATGGACTCCTGTCAGGGAAGGGCGATGTACGTATGTTGCCGGGTCAGGAACGATGCGATTTGATTGAAACTCGCATCGTGTTGACGGGGTTTGTCATCAACTCCGGTGCGCAAGCGGGGGGACCGGCCGATACAGGGCGATGCGGCGGTCTTGCGGCGGTCGGCGGTCGTCCCGCACCTGTTCCATGGACAGGCAGGCGATGTCTGCCAGATCGGTGAGGTGGCGTTCGTCGTGGTCGAGACGGGCACCAATGAAGTCGGTCAGGCGGCGAAAACGGGTGGTCCGGACTCATGCTGCAATGCAGTGCCCGGGCATCCGCATTCGCCTGTATGATTCAAAAAACCCTACAGACAGCCAAGTTTCAGGCCCACAGATGCTTAAAAAGCACATTGCCTGCTTCCTTCGTATCGCGCTACTGGCCGCGTTCGTCAACGCACTGGTGCCGACCGTCTCCTACCTCTTTGCCGCGTCTACCGGCAAGCAGGTGGTCGAGATCTGCACGTCCTTCGGCCTCAAAATGGTCCTGCTGGAGGCTTCGGAACATCCGTTCGAGCCGGCCGGGCATGAGCAAAACATACGGTGCCAGTTCTGTCTGGCCAGTCAGGACGCCGCCGCGTTCATCCTGCCGCTGGTGGCGCCGTCTCCCCTTGTGCTGCATGTCAGTGCGCCAGGATTCGCCGTTTCGTTTCCACCCGAGGTGCGCAAGCGCTGGCCCGAAGGCCGCCCGCGTGCTCCGCCCGTCCTTTCCGCGTAGAACCTCTCTGACTTGACGCGCGCATGGCCTGCCCATGCTGCGTGCCTGGCCTTGCGCATTGCCGGTGAGCTGCCGGTGTGCGCCGGGCGTGTTCGTGAAGGATCCGGAATGACACCAACCCAAGATGATCTGCATTCGGAAGGCGGCGCCACCGTGCCCCGCCGGAAAGCCTGGCGTTCGCCGCTCAAGCGCGAAATTGCGCTGGCCTTGCTGCTCAAGCTGGTCCTGCTGATGGGCATCAAGATGATGTTTTTCAGCCACCCGGTCGACAAGCAGGAAGCGGCTCAACGTCTGGGCGCCATGATCGACGGTGGCAGTGCGCCTGCCACCCCGGCTTCTTTGCAACTTACTGACAAAACGGAGCAAAAATGATTGAAGAATCCGTTGTAAGCCTGTCGCGCCTGCAGTTTGCGGCGACGGCGTTCTATCACTTCCTGTTTGTCCCGCTGACGCTCGGGATGTCCTTCCTGCTGGCCATCATGGAGACCGTCTATGTGATGACCGGCAAGGAGATCTACCGGGATATGACGAAGTTCTGGGGCAAGCTCTTCGGCATCAACTTCGCGCTCGGGGTAACCACCGGGCTGACCATGGAGTTCCAGTTCGGTACCAACTGGGCCTACTACTCGCACTATGTGGGTGACATTTTCGGTGCGCCGCTGGCGATTGAAGGGCTGCTGGCCTTCTTCCTGGAGTCTACCTTTGTCGGTCTGTTCTTCTTTGGCTGGGATCGCCTGAGCAAGGTCGGCCATCTGTCGGTGACCTACCTCGTGGCCATCGGCTCCAACCTCTCGGCCGTGCTGATCCTGATCGCCAATGCCTGGATGCAGAATCCGGTCGGGGCGGATTTCAATCCGGTCACGATGCGCATGGAGATGACGAGCTTCTGGGATCTGATCTTCAACCCGGTTGCCCAGTCCAAGTTCGTGCACACCATCAGCGCCGGCTACGTTACCGGCTCGGCCTTCGTGCTGGGGGTCAGCGCCTGGTATCTGCTCAAGGGACGGGATATCGAGTTCGCCCGCCGTTCGTTCCGCATTGCGGCCTCTTTCGGGCTGGCTTCGGCCCTGTCGGTGATCGTGCTGGGGGATGAGTCCGGCTATCACGCTGCCGAGACGCAGGAGACGAAACTTGCCGCGATGGAAGCCATGTGGAAGACGGAGCCCGCGCCCGCCAGCCTGACCGTTTTCGGCATTCCCGACGAGAAGAACCGGACCACCCATGCCGAGATCAAGATTCCCTACGTCATGGGCCTGATCGGTACGCGCAGTACGGACAAGGTGATTCCCGGCATCGACGATCTGGAGAAGAAGATCGCCGGTCGCATCGACAAGGGCATCACGGCGGTCAAGGCGCTCGAAGCCTTGCGCCGCGATCCGAAGAACGCTGCACTGCTGGCCGACTTCACGGCCGTGAAAGCGGATCTGGGTTACGGCCTGCTGCTCAAGAAGTATGTCGCCGATGTCAGCCAGGCCACACCGGAAATGAAGGCCCGCGCGGTGGATGATGCAATCCCTGCGGTGGCGCCCTTGTTCTGGAGCTTCCGGGCCATGGTGGGGCTGTCGCTGTGTTTCCTGAGCCTCTTCGTGCTCTCGTTCTGGTTTGCCGCGCGCAACACCTTCATCGAGAAGAAGTGGTTGCTCAAGTGGGCCGTGTGGGGCATTCCGCTGCCCTGGATCGCCTGCGAGCTGGGCTGGTTCGTTGCCGAATACGGTCGCCAGCCCTGGACCATCCACGGCGTGCTGCCCACGCACCTGTCTACCTCCGCGTTGTCGGCAGGCAGCCTGCTGCTCTCGCTCTCGGGCTTTCTGGTGTTCTACACCCTGCTGCTGATTGCCGAGCTCTACCTGATGTTCAAGTACGCGCGTCTCGGTCCGGCCAGTCTGGGCTCCGGGCGCTACCACCTTGAAAACGCCACTGCTGCGAAGGGAGTCTGAGCATGATCGACTATGAAGTTCTGAAGCTCATCTGGTGGTTGCTCGTCGGCGTCCTGCTGCTGGGCTTTGCCATCATGGACGGGCATGACATGGGCGTGGGAACGCTGCTGCCCTTCGTTGGCAAGAGTGATGACGAGCGTCGCGTGATCCTCAACAGCGTCGGCCCGCACTGGGAAGGCAACCAGGTGTGGTTCATCACCGCCGGTGGGGCGATCTTCGCAGCCTGGCCGCTGGTGTATGCCGCCGCCTTTTCCGGCTTCTACTTTGCGATGCTGGCGGTGTTGTGGGCCTTGTTCTTCCGCCCGGTCGGCTTCGACTACCGCAGCAAGGTGGCGGATCCGCGCTGGCGCAGCTTCTGGGACTGGGGCATCTTCGCCGGCAGTGCCGTACCGGCGCTGGTCTTCGGGGTGGCTTTCGGCAACGTGATTCAGGGCGTGCCCTTCCATTTCAGCGAAATCATGATGCCCTATTACACCGGCAGCTTCTGGGCGTTGTTCAACCCCTTCGCGCTGCTTTGCGGGGGGGTGAGCCTGACCATGCTGGTGGCCCACGGTGCCAACTATCTGGCGATCCGTACGGAAGGCCCCATTCAGCAACGCGCCCGCAAGGCTTCGGTGATCTTCACCGTGCTGATGCTGGCCGGCTTTGCGCTGGGTGGGGTGATGGTGGCGGGGATGCCTGGCTATGTGATCACGTCGGTGGTGGATCCTGCTGCCGCGCAGAGCCCTCTGGCCAAGACGGTCATCCAGCAAAGCGGTGCCTGGCTGGCCAACTATCAGGCCTATCCGCTGACGCTGGCAGTGCCACTGCTGGGCTTTGCCGGAGGGTTGCTCAGCCTGCTGTGCATCGCAGGCCGGCGTGACGGGCTGGCATTCATCTCCACGGCCATTGCCGAGCTGGGCATCATCTTCACCGCCGGGGTGTCGATCTTTCCCTTCGTGCTGCCTTCCAGCAGCCAGCCTGGCAGCAGCCTCACGGTGTGGGATTGCGTTTCCAGCCAGCGTACCCTGGGCATCATGTTCTGGGTGGCGCTGATCATGACGCCGATCATCATCGTCTACACCAGCTGGGCCTACCGCGTGATGCGCGGCAAGGTCACCGTCGAACATATCCGCGCAACGGACCGCGCCTCTTACTGAACAAGGAGAATGCTCATGTGGTATTTCTGCTGGATTCTGGGCACCGGTTTTGCCGTCCTGCTCGCTGTGGTGAATGCCTTGTGGCTGGAATCACAGGACGACCGTAACAACGCTGAGTAATGCAAGAGGCCGGCGGGTAAAACCGCCGGCTGCAGGAGGAAGCATCATGCAAAACGGATCCACCATGCTCCGCCATTGCGAACTGGCAGCTGGCGAGCTGCTCTATTGCGCCGGGAAAGCCGGAAGTGCCTGGGTGCTGCTCGAAGGCTCCATCCGTCTTGATCGCCCCGGTGTGGCCGACGAAGCCGGCTTCGCAGGATTGGCCATCAAGGGCGACATCCTGGGCGCCGAAACCTTGTTGCTTGACAGCTATACCTATAGTGCCACGGCACTGACGGCCTGCAAGCTTGCACGCTGGCCGGGGGATGCCGTCCAGCCCGAGCCCGCTGCCTTGCTCAAAGCGCTGACCAACGCCGAGCGCCGCGGTGCCGATGCCGTCGCCCTGCGTTGTGGCGAAGCGGCGAGCCGGGTGCGCCGATTGATCGGGTTGATGGCGGAAGCCTTGCCGGCGCGCCAGATTTCGCGCCTGATGCTGCCCGCGCTGCGCGACATGGCGGATATCACGGCGCTCACGATCGGGACGGTTTCGCGCATTCTGGTCCAGCTGCAGGCCGAGGGTCTGCTCGCCAGAAGCGACACGCAACGCGGCCGGCCTCGCACAGGGGGCGAAGCCCACGGCGTCCAGACGTATTGAAATGGGCGGCCGCGGCTACAGGCCCGGGTCGCTGCCCTGTTTGCCGGTCAGCGCGGCATCCACGACGTGGCGCGTCAGCTGCGGGGCAAACATCTCGATGAAGGCATAGGCATAGCCACGCAGCCAGGTGTTGCGCGGCAGGCCGATCCGGGTCGTGGAGGATTCGAACAGATGCGCGGCATCGATGGCGGCCAGCTCGCGGTCGACCAGCGGGTCAAACGCCATGCTGGCAATGATGCCGATGCCCAGATCCATGTTCACGTAGGTCTTGATCACGTCCGAGTCGATGGCGGTGAGCACGATGTTGGGTTTTAGCCCGCGTGCAAGGAAGGCCTTGTTGATCAGGCTGCGACCGGCAAAGGCCGCGTCGTAGGTAATGATCGGGAAGCGGCTGATGGCTTCCAGCGTGAGGGGGCTCTCGCGCAGGATCGGGTGCCCCTTGCGGGCGATGACGGTACGGTTCCACTGTTTGCAGGGTAGCAGCACGAGATCGGGCAGATCGGCTGCGGCCTCGGTGGCCACGGCGATGTCGGCTTCGCCGGCCAGCACCTGTTCGCAGATCTGGCGCGGGTTGCCCTGGTGGATGTGCAACTGCACCTTGGGATAGCGCCGCATGAATTCGGCAATCACCCGGGGCAGGGCGTAGCGCGCCTGCGTGTGGGTGGTGGCGACGACAAGCCGGCCGCTGTCCTCGTTCTGGAAATCCTGCCCGACCTGGCGCAGATTGTCGGCCTCACGCAGCAGACGTTCGGCAATCGCCATGACCTGTTCGCCCGGTTCGGTCACGGCGGTCAGGCGCTTGCCGTGACGCGCGAAGATCTCGATGCCGAGTTCTTCCTCGAGCAGGCGGATCTGCTTGGAAACGCCGGGCTGCGAGGTGAACAGGGCTTCGGCGGCCTCGGAAACGGACAGGTTGTGCTTGGCGACTTCCAGGACGTAACGCAGTTGTTGCAGGTTCATGGCAGGTCTAATGAAAGTGGACGTGAACTCTATATCACTAAATGTTCTAAAGCTCTGGCAAAAACACGGGGTTTTTGTGATATCTCAGCCCGTAAGATCTTGTCTGGCTCAGCTGAATGCGGGCCGCCCACTCTGATAACAATAGAGAAAGAATCCTTCATGAACCTGCTGTACCCCATTGCCGGCTTCTTTGTTGGCGCCATTGTCGGCCTGACGGGCGTGGGTGGCGGTTCGTTGATGACGCCGCTGCTGGTGCTGTTGTTCGGCGTGAATCCCTCTGTCGCGGTGGGGACCGATCTGCTCTATGCCGCGCTTACCAAGAGTGGCGGCACGCTGGCGCACAGCCTGAAAGGTACGGTGGATTGGTCCATTACCCGGGCACTGGCCTATGGCTCGATTCCGGCGGCCAGTCTGACCCTTTGGACGGTACACAATTTCCTGCCCGGTGGCCTGGGTGGTGCGAAGAGCCTGATTTCCCTGGCGCTGGGCATTGCCCTGGTGCTGACCGCCATTTCGCTGATCTTCCGCCAGCGCATCCAGCACTTCGCCCAGCGCCACGCACCGAGCATCCCGAATCCGCAGCGGACCTTCTGGCTGACCGTGCTGACCGGCGCCATCCTCGGCGTGCTGGTGTCGATTTCTTCCGTGGGCGCTGGTGCGCTGGGTGTGACGGCATTATTTTTCCTGTACCCTTCCTTGCCCGCACGCCGTATCGTCGGTTCGGACATTGCCCATGCCGTGCCCCTGACCCTGGTCGCCGGGATCGGGCACTGGATCCTGGGCAGCATCGACTGGTTCCTGCTGGGCAGTCTGCTCATCGGCTCGCTCCCCGGTATCTGGATCGGCAGTCATGTTTCCGCCAAGGTCCCCGAGAAAGTGCTGCGTCCCATCCTGGCTGCCATGCTGGTGCTGATCGGCACCCGGCTGATTACGGCCTGATCAATACCCCCACGAGAGATCATCAAGATGTACAAGTACGACGAATATGACCAGCGGATTGTGAATGAACGTGTTGCACAGTTCCGCGACCAGACCCGCCGCTACCTTGCCGGAGAATTGGGCGAGGACGAATTCAAGCCTCTGCGCCTGCAGAACGGCCTCTACATCCAGCGCTACGCACCGATGCTGCGCGTGGCGGTGCCTTACGGCCTGCTCGGCTCGGCACAGATCCGCAAACTGGCACACATCGCGCGCACCTACGACAAGGGTTACGCGCACGTTTCCACGCGCCAGAACTTCCAGTTCAACTGGCCCGAGTTGAAGAACGTACCGGACATCCTTGCCGAGCTGGCCGAGGTCGAGATGCATGCCATCCAGACCTCCGGCAACTGCATCCGCAACGTGACGACCGACCAGTTTGCCGGCATCGCACCGGACGAAACCGTCGATCCGCGTCCGCTCGCCGAGATCATCCGCCAGTGCAGTACCTTCCACCCCGAATTTGCGCTGTTGCCACGCAAGTTCAAGATTGCCGTGACCGGTGCGCGGGAAGACCGGGCCGTCCTGCAGATGCATGACGTGGGGCTGGAACTGTTCCGCAACCCGGCGGGCGAACTGCGCATCAAGGTGTGGGTGGGCGGCGGTCTGGGCCGTACGCCGATCCTGGGCAGCGTGCTGCATGAAGAACTGCCCTGGCAGCACATCCTGACCTATATCGAAGCCATCGTGCGCGTCTATAACCTGCATGGTCGTCGCGACAATTCCTACAAGGCGCGGATCAAGATTCTGGTCAAAGCGCTGGGCATCGAGGAGTTCAAGCGCCAGGTCGAGGCGGAGTGGGCCTTCCAGAAGGAGGGTCCGAACACCGTGACCCAGGCCGAGCTGGACCGCGTAGCCCGGAATTTCACAGCGCCGGACTATGCCGCGCTGGCCGATGCGGATGCCGGTTTCGAAGCGAAGCTTGCCGAAGAGAAAGGCTTTGCCAACTGGGTCAAGCGCAATGTCCATGCCCACAAGCAGCCGGGCTATCGCGCCGTCACCTTGTCGCTGAAAGTCACCGGCATCGCGCCGGGAGACATTACCGACAGGCAACTCGACATCGTTGCTGATCTGGCCGACAAGTACAGCTTCGGCGAACTGCGCACCTCGCACGAGCAGAACATCATCTTGTCGGACGTGAAGCTGGGCGACCTGTATGCGTTGTGGCAGGAAGCCAGGGCGGCGGGTCTGGCCACGCCGAACATCGGCCTGATCACTGACATCATCTGCTGCCCCGGTGGCTCGTTCTGCGATCTCGCCAATGCCAAAAGCATCCCGATTGCCGAATCCATCCAGCGTCTCTTCGATGATCTGGATTATCAGCACGACATCGGTGATATCGAGCTGAACATCTCCGGCTGCATGAACTCCTGCGGTCACCATCACGTCGGTCACATCGGCGTGCTGGGCGTCGACAAGAATGAGAGCGAGTGGTACCAGGTCAGCATTGGCGGCAAACAGGGTAATGACGCCAGTCTGGGAGACGTGATCGGCCCGTCGTTCGCGGCTGACGAAGTCGCCGGGGTGGTCAAGCGCCTGATCGATGTGTATCTCGAAAACCGTACGCCGGAAGAACGTTTCATTGATACCGTGCGCCGGATCGGCCATGTGCCTTTCAAAGCGCGCGTGTATGCAGACCGTCAGCCGGGCAAGCAGAAAGTGGAGGCTTGAAGCATGAGTAACCTGATCAAATTGCAGAACGGCACGGCCACCATCGTTGCGGAAGATGCCTGGCAGATCGTGCGTGTGCCGGTCGGCGAAGTCGAAGTGAAGAAGCAGGCCGGCAAGGTCGTGCTGTTCAAGCTGACCGGGGCCGAAAGTGCCACGCCTGAACAGGTCGCGGCGACCGTCGTACCCGCTGGCAAGGTGCTGCTGCCGTTGTCGGTGTTTCTGGCGCGCCGGGCCGAATTTGCTTCACGCCTTGCCGCCGGTGAAGTCGGTGTCTGGCTGGAGACCCACGAGCTGGTCGAGACACTCGTTGCGGCGCAAGCAGAGCTGAATGTTTTCCCGCTGATTGCCGTATTCATCGAGCGTTTTGCCGATGGCCGGGCCTATTCGATGGCCAGCCTGCTGCGCAGCCGCTACGGCTTCAAGGGCGAATTGCGTGCGCTGGGTGATGTGCTGCGCGATCAGCTGTTCTTCATGAAGCGCTGCGGCTTCGATGCCTTTGACATCCGTGCGGACCGTTCTGCGGAAGACGCGCTGGCTTCGCTCCAGGATTTCAGCGAACCCTATCAGGGCGCCACGGTGATTGAGCAACCGTTATGGCGGCGTCACGCGCGATGAAATGCAGGGTGGGTGAGGCCGAAGGGCGTACCCACCGGTTGTAAACCAGCGGACGTGAAGCGTCCGGAATTGATGGATCGGCGGCGCAATGGCCAGATGAGGCCCTTGGCTAGCCCGCCCTACGAAAGACGGAGCCATGAGCCAGACGGTTTCATTTCTTAAACCGAAAGCAACGAATCCGGCCACGAATCCCGTGATCGACGAGATCGTGCGTGCCAACATCGCAGTCAAGCGCGCCAATGCGCTCGAACTGCTGCATGCGATTGCCGAGGAGCATGGCGGGGCTGCCGGCGCAGTCACCTTTGCCAACAGCTTCGGTGCCGAAGACATGGTGCTGACGGATCTGATCCTCGCCGAATCCTTGCCCATCGAGATCTTTTCACTGGATACCGGGCGCCTGCCGGCCGAGACCTACACGCTGATCGGTGACGTCGAGAAACACTATGCCACCCGGCTCAAGGTGTATTTTCCGGAGGCCACCGCAGTAGAGAACTATGTGCGCAGCCAGGGCATCAACGCCTTTTACGAGTCGGTCGAATTGCGCAAGCAGTGCTGTGCGATCCGCAAGGTCGAGCCGCTCAAGCGCGCGCTCGCCGGCAAGCAGGCCTGGATCACCGGCATGCGTGTGGCCCAGAGTGCGACGCGTACCGAGCTGCCCGTACGCCAGTTCGATGATGCCAATGGTCTGGCGAAGTACAATCCGCTCTCCGACTGGTCCGAGGCCGAGGTGTGGGCTTACCTCCGTATCCATGGCGTGCCCTACAACGCGCTCCACGACCAGTTCTACCCCAGCATCGGTTGCGCGCCCTGTACGCGGGCGATAGCTGTGGGCGAGGACGTGCGCGCCGGGCGCTGGTGGTGGGAAGATCCTGCCAACAAGGAATGTGGATTGCATAAGAAATAAAAGGGGATGCGTGAAGGAAGAAGGGGCGCCGCAGTGCGGCACGAACTCCATTCTTCCGTTCCAGAGTCCCCCGGACAATTGTCAAATATGAAGACCCTTAAATCATGACTAACAAAAACCTCTCCCACCTCGACTGGCTGGAAGCCGAGGCCATTCACATCATGCGCGAAGTGGCGGGCCAGTGCGAACGCTCGGTACTGCTGTTTTCGGGCGGCAAGGATTCCATCTGCATGTTGCGGGTGGCGGAAAAGGCTTTCCGTCCGGGCCGCTTCCCGTTCCCGCTGATGCATATCGACACTGGCCATAATTACAAGGAAGTCACGGACTTTCGCGACAAGCGTGCGGCCGAACTGGGCGAGCGCCTGATCGTGCGTTCGGTGGAGGACTCGATGAAGCGCGGCACCGTGGTGCTGAAAACGCCGGATGAATCGCGCAACAAGCATCAGTCCGTGACGCTCCTCGAAGCGCTGGCCGAATTCGAATTCGATTGCGCCATCGGCGGCGCACGCCGCGATGAAGAGAAGGCACGGGCCAAGGAACGCGTGATGAGCTTCCGTGACGAGTTCGGACAATGGGACCCGAAGAACCAGCGTCCCGAGCTGTGGAACTTGTACAACGCGCGGACCCACAAGGGCGAGAACATCCGGGCATTTCCGATCAGCAACTGGACCGAGATGGATGTGTGGCAATACATCGAGCGCGAGCAGCTTGAATTGCCCTCGATCTATTTCTCGCACGTGCGCCCCATCGTGCGGCGCGGTGGCGCGATCGTGCCGGTCACCGAGATCACACCTGCCCGCCCGGGCGAGGAGATCGTCGATCTGCGGGTGCGCTTCCGTACCGTGGGTGACATCACCTGCACCGCACCGGTCGAATCCGATGCCGACACGATAGAAAAAATCGTGCTGGAAACGGCGACCACCACCATTACTGAACGCGGCGCCACGCGCCTGGACGATCAGACTTCCGATGCTTCGATGGAGCAGCGCAAGAAAGAAGGGTATTTCTAAGATGTCTGCACACGACAATATTCATGACAACGGCCTGCTGCGCTTCATGACCTGCGGCAGTGTGGATGACGGCAAGAGCACCCTGATCGGGCGCCTGCTGTTCGATACCAAGAGCATTCTGGCGGATACCCTGACGCAGATCGAGAAGACCTCGACCAAGCGCGGCATGGATGCGGTCGATCTGTCCCTGCTCACCGATGGGCTGCAGGCTGAACGCGAGCAAGGCATCACGATTGACGTGGCCTACCGCTATTTCTCCACCGGCACGCGCAAGTACATCATCGCCGACGCACCGGGCCACGAGCAGTACACCCGCAACATGGTCACTGCTGCGTCGACCGCCAACCTGGCGATCATCCTGATCGATGCGCGCAAGGGCGTGCTGACGCAAACCCGTCGGCATAGTTTTCTGGCGCATCTGGTCAACATTCCGCACATCGTGGTGGCGGTGAACAAGATGGACCTGATCGATTACGACCAGGCCAGGTTCGATGCCATCGTGGCCGATTACCAGGCCTTCATCGCCAAGATGGGGCTGTTTGCCGATGGCCGTGACATCCAGTTCATCCCGATGTCTGCGCTCAATGGCGACAACATCGTGGATCGCAGCGAGAGCATGCCCTGGTACACCGGCACGACCCTGCTGGAACTGCTAGAGAAAGCCCCGGCTGCGCATACCGGCCACGCCGAGCCCTTCCGCTTCCCAGTGCAGTTCGTGTGCCGTCCGCAGGATTCGGCCAACCCTGAACTGCATGACTATCGCGGTTTCATGGGCACGGTGGAGTCCGGATCGGTCAAGGTCGGCGATCTGCTCACCGCGCTGCCGAATGGCCGCGAAAGCCGTGTGAAAGCCGTCCATCTGGGGGGCGAAGCGATTGCCGAAGGCATCACCGAGCAGGCCATCACGATCCTGCTCGAAGATGAAATTGACATTTCGCGTGGTGACATGCTGGTCAAGAGTGGTGAAGTGCCGGCGCAGAAAAAGGAAATCGACGCCATGCTGTGCTGGCTGTCGGAAACGCCGTTGTCGCCTGCCCGTACCTATCTGATCCGTCACACCACGCGCACCAGCAAGGCCAAGCTCACCGGGATTGCCTACAAACTGGACGTGAATTCTCAGGAGCAGGTCGAAGCCAGCCAGCTGGTCATGAACGACATCGCCCGGGTGGGCTTCAAGCTCGCCCAGCCGCTGTTTGCCGATCCTTACAGCCAGAACCGGGCAACCGGCGCGTTTATCGTGATCGATGAGAGCAACAACAACACCGTCGGTGCCGGCATGATCCTGTAGGCGACGTTTGCTGCACGATGAAAAACGCCTCCGTCATGGAGGCGTTTTTGTTGGGTCTAACGCAACCAGCCCTTGCGGTGGAAGTACCAGAACGGCACCAGCACCGAGAACAGCATCACGCCCAGCGAGAAGGGGTAGCCATGGCTCCATTTCAGCTCGGGCATGAATTCGAAGTTCATGCCGTAGATGCTGGCGATGAGTGTCGGCGGCAGCATCGCGACCGAAGCCACCGAGAAGATCTTGATGATCTTGTTCTGGTTGATGTTGATGAAGCCGACGGTGGCATCCATCAGGAAGTTGATCTTGTCGAAGAGGAAGGCCGTGTGGCCATCCAGCGACTCGATGTCGCGCAGGATCTGGCGCGCGTCTTCGAGCTGGTCGGGGGAGAGGAACTTGCCCCGGATCAGGAAGGAGACGGCCCGGCGCGTATCCAGCACATTGCGCCGGATGCGTCCGTTGAGATCCTCTTCGGCGGCAATCGCAGCGAGGATCTTGGCGGCTTCCGCATCGGTCATCTCGGTGCTGAGCACCTGCTTGCCGACGGCTTCGAGCGAGGTATATACATCTTCGAGCGCATCGGCTGAATATTCGACGTCGGCGGCGTAAAGATCGAGCAGCACATCCTTGCCGTCGGTCACATAGCCGGGCTGGATCCGTGCGCGCAGACGCTGCAGGCGGAAGACCGGCAGTTCCTCGTTGCGGATGGAGAACAGGATGCCGCGGTGGAGCACGAAGGCCACCGCCACGTTGCGCGATTCGTCTTCCTTGTCGAGCAGGAAGTCGGAGTGCAGATGCACCTGCTCGCTGTCGTCTTCGATGTAGAAGCGCGCGGATTCTTCCAGGTCGGTGAGGTTTTCCGGATCCGGCAGGCTCAGGTCGAAAACTTCCTTGACCCATTCCAGTGCGAGTTTGTCCGGATCGATCAGGTCGACCCAGATCGGCTTGGCGGCAATCAGGGCCGCGCGCGACGCGATGTTGATCTGGCGCAGCCGGCCGTTGTGCAGTTCGAAGGCGTTCAGCGTGATCGGTTTCTGCTCGGGCTGGGCGGGCGGGCTGGTCAGCGCTTCGGTGGTCGATTCGGACAGCTCTTCGAGGATTTCCTCCCCGCGCCCATCCTTGACCAGTTCCCATACCACCACACTCTCGTTGTGCGGCAGTACTTCGAGGATGCGGGCGATCTCGGCGACATCGAGCGCATCGAGCTTT
Source organism: Pseudomonadota bacterium (assembly GCA_018262235.1). Classification (GTDB taxonomy): domain Bacteria; phylum Pseudomonadota; class Gammaproteobacteria; order Burkholderiales; family Rhodocyclaceae; genus Uliginosibacterium. The sequence goes on along the minus strand of JAGTRY010000004.1, from coordinate 28,816 downwards.
TTCTGCAGCTCGACGAGATTCTGTTTGTGCACGAGGCCTTCGACCAGATCGTGACGCTGCATGTCCTGGCGCCGCACCAGGTCTTCGACCAGACGATGGCGCGACAGCAGCGCCTGCACTTCCTGCAGGTGCAGATGGAAAGCCTCGTCATTGGCGGGCTGGATGTCTTCGGTTTCGGACATGACGGGCCTCGGTCGGAAAGCAGCGATTCTACTTGTTAATCGTCTCGCGCCGCAGGGTCACGGTGAAGCGCCCGACAGTTTTTTCAGGCTGGCCGGTGTGCCGTGCGTCTGTCGGCGTGTGCCAGCCCTGCGCCGTGCCCGTGCGATGCCGTCAGGGTACTTCGGAATAGGGCATGCGACTTTGCACGCGCGCCGCATGCGCGCTCAGCCGGGCAGGGTAACTTTTCTCGAATTTGCGCGGATTCGGCAGCATGACAGCCAGGTGGGCGGCCTGCTCGGGGCCGAGCTGGCTGGCGCCGATGCTGTAATAGCGCCGCGCGGCCGCCTCGGCACCGAAGATGCCATTGCCCCACTCGACCACGTTCAGATAGACCTCCAGGATGCGGCGCTTGTCCCACAGCGCTTCGATCATGATCGTGATCACCGCTTCCTCGGCCTTGCGCACGTAGCTGCGCGTCGGACTCAGGAACAGGTTCTTGGCGAGTTGCTGGCTGATCGTCGAACCGCCGGCGACCGGCTTGCCCTTCTTCTGGTTTTTCTCGATGGCTTTCTGGATGCCGTCCCAGTCGAAGCCGTCATGATCGACAAACGAATCATCCTCGGCCGCCACTACCGCGCGCTTCAGGTGTACCGAAATCCTCTCGTAAGGCTGCCACTGGCGACGCAGCTGGGCCTTGGGGTCTTTCACGCGCAATTCGGCCAGACGGATTTCCATGAAACTGGTAAGGCCCGGATTGACCCATTTCCACCACAGCACCCAGCCCAGCAGCCATAAATGCCAGAGCAGGACGAGGAGCAGGAGCGCGGCGATGGCACGGCGTGACCAGAGAGCCAGCTTTTTCATGGGGTACGTAAAAACAATGAGGCGTCGGCGCGCAGCTTCGCATTGCCTGCCCCCATGATCAAGAGGGTTGTCCGGCTCAGGTCAACAACGGATTCCCAACTCCCTGTATCCTTAGGGTTTCCCCTCTGGCTTGGCGCCTCGCTGCGTTTGAGCCTCCATCACGTTTTGCGGGGCTTTGCCCCCTTGCCGACCATGACTCAAGCGATCAAAACCATCAATTTCAAGAATGACTGGACCAAGCTCGGCCTGCCGGCCCATGTGATCGAAGTGCTGAGCGCTTCTCCGGCCATTTACGTAGCCGAACACCGCGAAGACTTGCTCAACTGGGCGCTGAACCGCAATCCGGGCGAAACCGACTGGCGGCACAGCAACCGCGAGGACAAGGGCGAAATCGAAGTCGGTTTCGAAGTGCCGGGCAAGGGCTACATTGCCGAAGCCACGGTGACAAAGGCGCGCAACGGGATTGCGGTCAATTTCGTCGATCCCAAGATGCGCCGGCGCGATCCGGACGCGATGGTCATTGGCGACAACCTGCCGACCGACAAGCCGACTTATCAGGAACGTTTTGGCCAGAGTTTCGACAAGATGCGTCAGAGGACGCTGGACTGGCTCAAGGCCCAGGAACTGATCGTGGTGCCCTTCTACGCGGGCCCCGATGAACTCGGCTATGGCGCCGTTGCCATTGTGCCCAAGGCGGCGGCTTTCTTTGCCGGGGCACTGGCCGATCTGCAAGGCATGATCCCGAACAGCGAAGTGCCGGCGAACTTCAAGCTCACCGGTGGCGCGATCTTCATCGCCCCGCACTTCCGCCATACCGATTTCGATGGCCGCCAAGTCGTCGTGCATGCACGCTCCGAGACGCATCAGGAAGTCTTTGCCTACAACCTGTACCCCGGACCTTCCGCCAAGAAGGGCGTGTATTCCCTGCTGCTCGACATCGGCGAACGCGAAGGCTGGACCACCAACCATTGTGCCGCCGTTGGCGTGGTCACCCCGTACGACAACCAGACCATCATCATGCACGAAGGGGCCTCGGGCGGCGGCAAGAGCGAGATGACCGAGCACGTGCATCGCATGGAAGACGGGCGCCTGCTGCTGGGCAAGAACGTCATCACCGGCGAGGAACGCACGCTGAACCTGCCGGAAGCCTGCCACCTGAATCCGATGGCTGACGACATGGCCTGTGCCCACCCGCATTACAACGCCGGCCAGACCAAGCTCAACATCAAGGATGCGGAAGCCGGCTGGTTCGTGCGGGTAGACCACATCAAGGGCTACGGTACCGATCCGCACCTCGAACGTCTGGTGATGCATCCGGAACGCCCGCTGATCTTCCTGAACCACTACATCGTGCCCGGCGGCCAGGCCCTGCTCTGGGAACACATCGAAGACGCACCGGGCAAGCCCTGCCCGAATCCGCGCCTGATCATTCCGCGCGACATGATCCATGACGTGCAGGAAGGCCCGGTGGCGGTCAACATCCGTTCCTTCGGTGTGCGTTGCCCGCCCACCCACAAGGACAGCCGCCAGTACGGCATTCTCGGCATGCTGCACATCCTCAGCCCGGCGCTGGCCTGGCTGTGGCGTCTGGCGGCGCCGCGCGGACACGCCAACCCGTCAATCCAGGATTCCGCCAAGGGCGGCATGCAGTGCGAAGGTGTTGGTTCCTACTGGGCCTTCTGTACCGGTCGCCGCGTCGATCAGGCCAACCTGCTGCTGCGTCAGATCCTCGCCAACACCGAGACCCGCCACGTGCTCATCCCGAACCAGAACATCGGTGCCTGGCACGTCGGTTTCATGTCCGAATGGATCGCCCGTGAATATCTGGCCCGTCGCGGCTCGGCGCGTTTCTACCGCGAACAGCTGGTGGAGTCGCCCTGCGCCTTGCTCGGCTACGTGCCGCGCCAGATGAAGGTCGAAGGCTCGATGATCCCGCCGGTCCTGCTGCATGTGCAGAGCCAGCTCGAAGGCGGCGCCGAGGTGTTCGAACATGGCGCGCAGATGTGGCGCGACTTCTTCCACCGCGAGCTGACTCCCTTCCTCACCCCGGATCTCGACCCGCTGGGCCGCAAGATCATCCAGGCCTGCCTGGATGATGCGAAGCAGGAAGACTATTGGAAGCTGATTCCGCATCAGATGTTCAAGGAATAAGCCTGCCGCATTACAATGCAGTCATCCCGAAACAGCCGGCTTAGCCGGCTGTTTCGTATCCACGACCCCAGAGAGGCCACCATGAGCACACTCGCCGCCCAGCTTGAGCAGATGGAAAGCCATCGCTCCGTCTTCGAAAATGCCGTTCGCGATCTGCCCCTGCCCGTGTGCAAGGCTTTCGGCCCGGCCGCTGCCCCGCAAGCGCTGCGCTTTGCCAGTCAGGGCGAAGTGTTGAGCACCCGCGATAGCGCGACGGTTGCTGCCCGTTTCCCGCAAACCGTGGCGGCTTCCGGCAATGCCGTGCTGCGCGTGGCCGGCCCCGCCGCTGCGCGCGTTTCGGGCAAGCGTGTTGCCGCACTGTTTTCCGGTGGCCCCGCCGCCGGTGGCCACAACGTCCTGTGCGGGCTGAAGAAAATGCTCGGCGCGGACAACACGCTCTTCGGCGTGAAGGGCGGGCCCAAGGGACTGCTGCAGGGCAAGCTGTTCGAGATTACGGATGCCGACGCGGCAACCATTCTCAACACGGGCGGCTTCGACTTCCTCGGCACCGACCGCACCAAGATCAAGACGGCCGAGCAGTTCGAGCAGGTCAAGCAGACCTGCATTGCCCACAATCTTGACGCCATCGTCATCATCGGTGGTGATGACTCGAATACCAATGCCGCGCTCCTCGCCGAATTCCTTTACACCGGCATCAAGGCCGATGGCTCCGGCGTGCAGGTGATCGGCGCGCCCAAGACCATCGACGGCGACCTGCAGGTGCCGGGCCTCTTGCCGATCTCCTTCGGTTTCGACACCGCTACCCGCATCTACGCGGAACTGGCCGGCAACATCCTGCAGGACACGCGCTCCTCGCTGAAGTACTGGCACTTCATCAAGCTGATGGGCCGCTCCGCCTCGCACGTCACGCTGGAAGTTGCCCTGCAGGTGAAACCGGCGGTGACCCTGATTTCCGAGGAAATTGCCGAGAAGAAGCTTTCGCTTGGCGCCATCGTCGAGCAGATCGCCAGCGCAGTGGTCGACCGTTTCAAGAACAAGGGACTCAAGCACGGCGTGGTGCTGGTGCCCGAAGGCCTGATCGAATTCATCCCCGAGATGAACGCGCTGATCGCCGAACTCAACGATCTGCTCGCCCATCATGCCGACGCGTTTGCCGCACTCGCGGCCGATGCGCGTCCGGCCTTCGTCGCTGCCAGGCTCTCGGCGGCGAGTGCCGCGCTGTTTGCGTCCTTGCCGGACTACATTGTCAGCATGCTGCTGGCCGAGCGCGATTCGCACGGCAATCTGCAGGTCTCGCTGATTCCCACGGAACAATTGCTCAGCGACATGGTGGGGGCGCGTCTGGCCACCCTGGCCGCGGACGTGCCTTTTGCCACCCAGCACCACTTCTTCGGTTACGAGGGGCGCTGCGGTGCACCGACCCTGTTCGATGCGGCCTACACCTACAACCTTGGCCTCACCGTGGGCGCCTTGATCCTTGAAGGACGCACCGGCTACATGGCCAGCGTGTCCGGCCTCACCTCCGGCGGCGAGCCGCTGGCAATCCCGCTCACCGGCCTGATCAACGTCGAGCGTCGCCATGGCAAGGATGAATATGTCATCGAGAAGGCGCTGGTCCGCCTCGATGCACCGGCCATGCAATTCTTCACTGGGCGCCGGGCAGCCTGGGCTGCTGATGATTGCTTTGCGTCACCCGGCCCGCGCCAGCTGTGGGGCCCGGCTGCGCGGCAGATTCCGATGACGGTGGCGCTCAACGAAGGGGCAGAGGCGCTGCTGTTCAAGATCGGCGAATAAGCTGCACTGCTTCATCATGACGAAGGCCCGTCCGCAAACGGGCCTTTGTCATTCCTGCGCCAGGGGTGTTCCCCGCTCTTGACCTGTGGCAAGCCGGCCTGCCGGTGCTCGCCTAGAATCCATCGGCGTCCATCTCCCTGGTGTCGATATGGCTAAACAGCTGCAAGCGCGCATGCTCCTTTCCGGTGACGAAGCCGTCGCCCTCGCTGCCCTGAATGCGGGCGTCCTGCTTGGCACCGGTTACCCTGGTACGCCATCCACCGAGATCCTCGAAGCCTTCGGCGCCTTGGGCGGCAAGGCCCAGTGGGCGCCGAACGAGAAGGTGGCACTGGAAGTCGGCCTCGGCGCGGCTTTCGGCGGGGCACGGGCGCTGGTCACGATGAAGCACGTGGGCGTGAATGTCGCCGCCGATGTGCTGTTTACCGCCGCCTACACGGGCGTTACGGGCGGTCTGATCCTCGTCTCGGCGGATGATCCCGGCATGGCGTCGAGCCAGAACGAGCAGGACAACCGCCACTACGCCCGCGCCGCCGGCGTGATCATGCTGGAGCCGGCGGATTCGCAGCAGGCCTATGATTTCACGGGTGCCGGCTTCGCAATTTCCGAGCAATTCGGTCTGCCGGTGATCCTGCGCATGACCACCCGCGTCTGCCATTCCAAGAGCATCGTCGAGCAGAAGCCGCTGCCGCAACCGGCGGCTGCGCCGAGCTTTCAGCGTGACATTCCGGCGCGCGTGATGATTCCGGCCCACGCCCGTCCGGCCCACCGGCGTTTGCGCGACAAGCTTGCACAGGTTGCCGCATATGCCGAGTCCTGTGCGCAGACGCTTGTCGAGCCGCGCGGCAAGGCGCTGGGCATCATCACGTCTGGCATCACCGCGATGCACGTTCGCGATGCCGCGCCGGAAGCGTCGGTGCTGCAACTGGGCGTGTCCTATCCGCTGCCGCTCAACGCGATTCGTGAATTCGTGGCCTCGGTCGAACGTTGCCTGGTGATCGAAGAAGGCGACCCGATCCTCGTCACCGAACTGCTCGCTGCCGGGCTCAAGGTCGAGGGCAAGAGCGAGCGCTTCCGCTTCGGCGAATTGAATGTGGATCGCGTGCGCCGCATCATCGCGCGCGATGAATCCGAAGAGGCTCCCGCGCCGCGCGGCAAGCCGCCGATGCTGTGCGAGGGTTGCTCGCATCGCCCGGTGTTCGAAACCCTGCGCGACCTGAACTGCATCGTTGCTGGCGACATCGGCTGCTACACGCTGGGCGTGCTGCCGCCTTTCTCGGCGATGGACACCTGTGTGTGCATGGGCGCTTCGATCACTGTCGGCCTCGGCCTGCGTCATGTTTTGCCCGAAGCCGAAGCGCGCCGCGTGGTCAGCGTGATTGGCGATTCCACCTTCATGCACAGCGGGCTCACCGGGCTTGCCGAGATGGTCTACAACCCGCCCGCAACCGGCCATGTCGTGATGATTCTGGATAACGGCACCACGGCCATGACCGGCCAGCAGGAACACCCGGGCACCGGTCGCGATCTGCGCCACGAGCCGACCCACAAGATCAACTTCGAAGAAGTCTGCCGCGCCATGGGCCTCAAGCAGGTGGTCACGGTTGATCCGCTGGCGGGAGACGGCGCTCTGGCTACCACGGTCAGCGCTGCGCTGGCGAGTGGCGAACTGGCGGTGATCGTGGCGCGCCGGCCGTGCATCCTGGCCGCGCCGAAGATCCGCCAGTACGACAAGGCTGCCGCCGAGAAACTGCTGGCACGCAATGCCGCTTGCAGCGCCGCTGTGACCGAGTAAGGAAATACCCATGAGCGAACAAAACGTCATCAACGTAGTGATCGCCGGCCTTGGTGGACAAGGCGTGGTGAAGGCTTCAGACATCCTGGCCGATGCAGCTTTCCGTGCCGGGCTGGACGTGAAGAAGAGCGAGATCCACGGCATGAGCCAGCGCGGTGGCTCGGTGGCCAGTGACGTGCGTTTCGGCCCCAAGGTGAACAGCCCGATGATCACGCGCGGCGAAGCCGATTGCCTGATCGTCGTCGCACCGGATCAGGTCGAAGTCAATCGTCATGTGCTCAAGGCTGGCGGGGTACTTGTTTCGCCCGAAGCGCTGGCGAACATTCCCGGCAAGCTGCCGGCGAAGTCGATCAACATTGCTTTGCTCGGCGTGCTCAGCACGCATCTCGATCTGCCCGTCGGCATCTGGGAAGACGCGATCAAGGCCAACCTCGCCGAGAAGCATCACAAGCTCAATCTGGCAGCTTTCGCGCAGGGGCGGGCGGTGATGCAAGGCTAGCAATTTCCTGTGGGAGCGACATCCACGTCGCGATTGAGCGCTTTGCGAAGTGGACGTCATTTCCGCACAGACAACCGGTTGTGGCCATGGCTGCGCCAACAAGAACAGGGGACAAGACATGATGTTGCGTGAGAACTGGAACGATGTCGGCCAGGGGTTCCATCCTGTGTCGGCGCCGGACTATCTGCCCACCGCGCAGTTGCACGAACTGCAACTGCGTCGCCTGAAAGCCATCGTGGCGCGTGCCTACGAGAACGTGCCCCTGTTTCGCGAGCGCATGGATGAGCGCGGCCTCACGCCGGCCAGCATCGAATCGCTGGCCGATCTGGCGAAGCTGCCCTTCACGATCAAGACCGATCTGCGCGACACCTATCCCTTCGGCCTGTTCGCCAGCCCGATGAGTGAAGTGGTTCGCCTGCACGCATCCAGTGGCACCACCGGCAAGCCCATCGTGGTGGCCTACACGCAGGAAGACCTGCAGGTATGGGCCTCGGCGATGCTGCGTACTTTTGCTTCGGCCGGCATCCACCGCGGCGATATCGTGCAGAACGCTTACGGCTACGGGCTGTTTACCGGCGGTCTGGGCGCGCACTACGGGCTGGAAGCCATCGGCGCCACCGTGGTGCCGACCTCGGGCGGCAATTCAGACCGCCAGATCATGCTCATGCGCGATTTCGGCGTCACCGGCATTTCCTGTACGCCCAGCTATTTCCTGCACCTGATCGAACGGGCCCAGGAACTCGGCGTGGATCTGCGCGAGTTGCCGCTGCGTGTCGGCGTATTCGGTGCCGAGCCCTGGTCCGATGGCATGCGCGAACGCATCGAGGAAGGCGCCGGCATCAAGGCTTATGACATTTATGGCCTCTCCGAAATCACTGGTCCCGGCGTGGGCGCCGAATGCTCGGCACAGAATGGCCTGCATATCTTCGAGGATCATTTCTATCCCGAGATCATCAACCCGGAAACCCTTGAAGTGCTGCCTGATGGTGAAGAAGGCGAGCTGGTGCTGACGACGCTCTCCAAGCGCGCCATGCCGATGATCCGCTACCGCACGCGTGACATCACCCGCATTATCACCGAGCCGTGTTCATGCGGGCGCACGATTCGCCGCATCGACCGCATCCGCCGCCGTTCGGATGACATGTTCATCATCCGTGGGGTCAATGTCTTCCCCTCGCAGATCGAAACCGCCCTGCTTGCCGTGGAAGGTACCTTGCCGCATTACCGCATCATCCTCACCCGCAGCAAAGGGCTCGACCAGATGGGTGTGGAAGTCGAGGTCAGCGCCGAGCTGTTCAGCGATCAGGTTCGCGCGATGGAGGAACTGCATCACCGCCTGGCGCACTCCATCGAACGTATCACCGGCATCCGCGCGGGCTTGCGCCTGGTTGAACCGCACACCATTCCGCGCAGCGAAGGCAAGGCCAGGCGTGTGTGGGATGAACGGAATTCATGAACAGGCTATCGCGTGCCGCAGGGCCGCTTGCAATGATTTCTTGAAAATACAAAAAGCATATAAAGTCTGAAGCAGAACGGAGACCCATCATGAAAGTCACCCAGATTTCCAGCTTCATCGAGAACCGCCCGGGTCGCTTGCATGCAGCGTGTGCTGCGCTTGCCGCCAAGGGCGTCAACATCCACACCCTGTCGCTCGCGGATACCCGCGAATTCGGCATCCTGCGCCTGATCGTGGCTGACCCAGCTGCCGCGAAAGCCGCGCTTGAAGGCGCTGGCTACATTGCCAAATTCACGGATGTGGTGGCGGTGGAAGTGCCTGATGACGCAGGCGGCCTCTCGCGCATCCTGGCGCATGTGGATGCGGCCGGGCTCAACATCGAGTACATGTATGCGTTCAGCACCACTGTTGGCGAACACGCCATCGTCATCATCCGCTTCACCGATGCGGATCGTGCCGTGGCCGAGTTGCAGCAGCGTGGCGTGAATGTGATCGAACCGGTCAAACTGCTCGCACAATGATTTCACCACGCTGCTGTGGTGTAGCGTGAAACAGGCCCGAAGCTCCGCTGTGCAGGGCGCTTCGGGTGTGATCAATAACCCGTCGTGGTCCCGATGTTGGATGGCAGCTTGCCGGACAGCTGGGCCGGCGTGTAGGCGCCCGGGATCCAGATCAGCCAGTCCAGCGTGCTTTCATACGTGCTGCTGCCGCCATCGCCGAAGCTGATGTAGTTGTCACCGGCATTCGTGGTGCTGCGTAGCGTGCCGCTTACGTCCAGCACGGGCGTACTGGCCCCGTCGACGTAGACCTTGATGCTGCCGGTCGTGGCGCTGCTCAGGGTGATGGTCAGCTGGTAAGTGTGGGCGACGCTGGTATCGACGGTCGGTACGGTCGCCGCCTGAGTCGTCGTGCCATCCCATTTTTCAAGCTGAACGCCCGTGGCCGCAGTCGAGATCACCATCTTCACCCGGCTGCCGGATACCGCGCTATCGGCCAGCGCCAGTTCCAGATCCAGGGTCCGGTTGAGTGCATAGGTCGTTCCGGGGGCAACCCGCAGCAACGCCGTTGCACTCTTCGGATAGCTGCCGCTGGCATCCCAGACGCTGGCGAGCTTGGCCACCGGGGTATCTGCCGCGATATTTATGCTGTTGAGGGTGAGCGTGCCATTGCCATTGGCCGTGAAGTCGCTGGCATTCGTCGCGACCGTGAAGACGGTGCTGGTGCTGTTGGCCAGGCTGACGGCGCCACTGGCGGTCGGCAGCACGCTGGCGTCGTAAACATTCCAGGCCAGGCTGCCGCCCGAAGAGGAACTGGACGAACTGCTCGACGAGCTTGATGAACTGTTGGAAGAGCCCAGGTTGCTCGTTCCACCGCCTCCGCCACCACCACAGGCAGCAATGATCAGGCTCGCGCCCAAGCTAATGAAGAGTCCTGCGGCAAAGCGGTTTTTGTCATTCATCATGCGTTTCCCGTGAAAAGGTTCTGCGCCATTCTAACGCTACCAGTATGCCCGGGTGATGAAAGAAGCCGACTCAAACGAATGGCATTCAGACCCATTCCCGCACTGGCAGGAAATCTTCATAGAGCCGGGCCTCGGCACTGCCGGCTTCCGGCTGCCAGGCGTAGCGCCATTTCACTTCGGGTGGCATCGACATCAGGATCGATTCGGTGCGCCCGCCTGACTGCAGGCCGAAGAGCGTGCCGCGGTCGAAGACCAGATTGAACTCCACATAGCGGCCGCGTCGATAGGCCTGGAAGTCACGCTCGCGTTCGCCGTATACGCAATCCCGGCGCCGCTCTATGACAGGCAGATAGGCCGGAAGGAAAGCGTCGCCCACGCTGCGGATCAGCGCAAAACTCTGCGCGAAATCCAGTTCGTTGAAATCGTCGAAAAACAGCCCGCCCACGCCGCGCGCCTCGTTGCGATGCTTGAGGAAGAAATACCGGTCACACCAGGCTTTGAAACGCGGATGCAGGTCTGCGCCAAAGGGCTCCACCGCCTGCTTGCATGTGGCATGGAAGTGGCGCACGTCTTCTTCAAAGCCGTAGTAGGGCGTGAGATCCATGCCGCCGCCGAACCACCATGTCGGGCGATTTTCCGGGGCTGCGCCTGTGTTGGCCTCTGCGGGGGCGCCTCGCCGGCCGCTCAAGGCCTGTCTCGTCGCCTCCTCGATGCCGCCTTGGCTCGCTCCCGGAAAATCGCCCGACCGTGCCTGCGCTTGCGTATCGTTGAGTGCGGAGAAGGCTGCCCCTGCGTTGGCCTCTGCGGGGGCGTTGGCCACGAAACAGCGCACATTCATGTGCACCGTCGGACAGTACGGATTGCGCGGATGCAGTACCAGTGACACGCCCATCGCCTCGAAGCCGCGTCCAGCCAGTTCGGGGCGACCGGCAGAAGCGGAAGGCGGCAGCTTGTCGCCAAACACATGGGAGAAATTCACTCCGCCGCGTTCAAAGAAACGCCCGCCTTCGATGACCCGCGTGATGCCTTCGCCACCCTCGGGTCGCTGCCAGCGATCCTCCATAAAGGCTGTGCCGTCGAAGGTTTCCAGGGCGCTGACGATGTGCTGCTGCAGCTTCAGCAGATAGTCACGGACGGGGCGTGTATCGATGTTCAAGGAGGGGCTCCGGGGTTGGGGGAATTCAAATTATGGTTACAGCTGATGTAGGGCGTGTTAGGCGCAGCCGTAACCCGCGCGGTCAGGGGGCTTGGCCCGTTGCCGTCATTCCGGCGAAAGCCGGAATCCAGCGCCTTTGGGGACGATTGCTGGGTCCCGGCTTTCGCCGGGATGACGCCAATTGAAGGGGTGGGCGCTTGATGAAAAAGCCGCCAGTCTGGTGGCCATTCTCACGCGGCGGCACTTACCACTCGAACAGAACCCACTGCGGGATGACGAATCCCTTGTCGAGATCGGTATGCTTTTCGAATTTCCCGTCGCGATCACGGGCAACCAGATAATAGGGTTTGCCGATGCGCGGGGTGATCTTGATCATGTAGAGCTGACCGTGGATACGGTATTCCTCGTAGCGGTCGCCACCACGATTGCGGATCGTGACTTCCGGTTCATCGGCCTGCACACCCGGCGGCGGTGGGGGTGGTTCCGGCAGGGGTTCGAGCTTCTGCTGGGCGTGGGCGAGTCCGGTGACCAGACTCAGTGCGGCGGCCAGACCGGCCAGACGATACGGATAGGTCTTGTTTTTCATGGTGTACTCCCTTGGCGGGATGGATGCTTCAATAACAGCGGGCAATCGCCGCTTCGGCGGCACGTTCGAATACGCCTTCGGTCTGCAACGGAGAAGCTGCATTGTCTGCTGCGCGCAACTGCAGCCAGCGCTGCGGAAAGATGATCATGAAATCGCTGTCCGGTTCGCCCGCGAGCAGCATGCGCGGTGCGCCACCGTACCAGGCGACGCACAGGCGGCGCGGGGCGGTTTCGTCGGGCAGACTCAGTTGCAGCCAGCTGCCCGGTTCCAGTGCGGGGATCCAGTCTGACACGGCGCGTCCATCGTCACCTTCGGGGGGCAGGCGTACGACGTGTAGCCCCGGCGCATCCGGGATGGGTTCGATGCGCGGTGCCGTGGCGACTTCGAGCCGGTCCAGGCGGGTACTGGCGGGTGCCCGTCCCTGGATGACCGCGGTATGGCAATCAACAAAGCTCTGGAAGGCCCGTTCGCGCAGCTTCTCCGGTGTGCCAATGGCATCCAGCCCGGCGCGCAGCTGAGCGAGCAGGCCCGGCAGGCTGGTGACCAGTTGTTGACGCGCGGTGGCGTCCGCCTTGGGCTGCACGCTTTCCACCAGTTGATTGGCGGTGGCCAGGGCGCGGAACCAGGGCTGGCATTTTTCACCGGCATGCTGATGAATGGCGGCGAGCACACGCACCCACAGCTGTTCGAGGAAGACCCGGATCGGCGTGGGTACATCGCCGGCGCACAAGGCCCGGATGGCGCGGGCGGCACGGCTGCGCGAGTGTTCCCGGCGCATTTCGCTTTCGGCCAGGGCCAGACGCGCCGCGCAACGCCGGGCCAGGTCTTCACGCCGTGAGGTATTGAGGGCGGCGAGCTGGGCACCGGCACTGGCGAAGACTTCGAGGTCACGTTCGAAATCGCGCTGGACCCGATGCGCGGCCGTTTCAACTGCCTGGCATACCGGGTGTCCCGGAGGGGTGTCGGGCGGCAGGCTCATGCCCAGACGCAGCACTTCATCTACCAGCAAGCGGGCCGGGTGCAGCGGGTCGCTCAGTACGTTGGTATCAAGGAGGGCGAGCTTTGACAAGGGCAGGCGCAAGCGTTCGAGACTCGGCTTGATCGCCGCACACAATTCGGGATCGGCTTGCAGCACGTCGAAGCTCAGGCTGATCGCATCCAGCGCGGCATTGTTGTCCGCCGGCAGCAGGGCGTTGAGCTCGGCAAAGTTCGAGGCCGGACCCGCCGCGCCGTAGGGCTCGGCCGCTGCGGCCTGCTGGCGCTCGTTCAACCAGATGAGGACGCGTTCGAGGATTGCGGCGAGCAGGCTCGGATCGATCTGTGCTCCACTGCCACCATAGCCACCGCCTCCATTACCCGTGCCTCCGCCACCGCCCCGGCGGCGAAGCAAGGTGCCTTGCAAACGCCCGAGCGGGCCATCGAGCGTGCGCGACTCGGACAAGGATTCCTGTCCCGATTCGGCATAGCCCATGCCGGTGCGGCCGCCCGATGCGCCGAGCGGTGAGGCGTAAGCCGAGCGCGTCGACTCGCTTTCCGGGCGCAACAAGGATTTCGGTGCGACGCCTGCGGCCTGCAACAGTTCTGTCAGCTGGGCATAGAGCGTGCGCAGCACGAGACACAGGGGGAATTCGACCTGCTTGGGAAATTCCAGACGCGCCTGACCGGTCAGCTCGCCTTCGTCACACATCGCGCGCAAGGCCTGGCACACGGCGTCCGGCCCCACCGGCAGTTGATCCAGCACCGAATTGTCCTGTTCGAGCAGGCTCATGAACAAGAGGTGCAGACGCGGCAGCTCGCGTTCGCAGCCATCGGCCAGATTGTGGCTCAGGTTGATCAGCTCGACGGTCAGGTCCATGTCTTCGGGATGGACGAGGCTGATCCGCGAGGCCGTGACGCCGCGCAGTTTCTGGTACTCCTCGGGCGTGTGCAGACCGGCCAGATCGTCGAAGGTTTTGCCCGCATGGCGGCGCAAGGTTTCGATCAGTGCAGGGCTGCGAATGCCGACTTCTGCAACCGCGGCGGCCAGGGCTGCGATGAATTCCTCACGGCAGCGGCCCAGCAGGGCAGATTGACCAGTATCCATGGCGGCGCTTTCAGGTTTCCAGTTGCAGACGGGCGAGCAATTGGCGGCAGGCCGCGCCGCGATGGCTCAGGGTGTTCTTCAGGGGACCGGCCAGCTCGGCGGCGGTCTGTTCCATGTCCGGCAGGTAGAAGTGGGGGTCATAGCCGAATCCGCCCGCACCGCGTGGCGTGTCGATGATCGTGCCGTGCCATTCCCCTTCGGCGATGATGGGCTGCGGGTCTTCGGCATTGCGGACGAAAGCCAGCACGCACACGTAATGCGCGCGCCGATCCGTTTCGCCTGCGAGTTTCTCGATCAGCAGGGCGTTGTTGCGTTCGTCGGACTTCGGCTCGCCGGCAAAGCGTGCCGAATACACGCCGGGCGCACCTTGCAGGGCATTCACGCAGACGCCCGAGTCGTCCGCCAGTGCCGGCAAGCCGGTGTGTGCAGAAGCATGGCGGGCCTTGGTCAGGGCATTTTCGACGAAGGTGCAATGCGGCTCATCGGCCTCCGGCACGCCCAGCTCCACTTGTGGCACGACTTCCCAACCCAGCGGGGCGAGCAAGGCCTGGAACTCACGCAGCTTGCCGGTATTGTTTGAAGCGAGAACAAGTTTTTTCATGGACATCATCGTGGAAATGAAGTGGATGCTTGGATTGTAGCGCCGGAGTCGGCCGCCGCTGCCTGTTGTCGCAGCCGGAGCCGATCCGGCAAAGGGGTATTACACCTGCCAGATGACAACTTCTAGTTGACCACTCCCTCACAGGCCGCATCCAGGCGTGCGCAGATATCGTCGTGCAGTCGTGCAACGATATCCAGCGCCAGCATGTTTTCCTTGACCTGCTCGGGGCGCGAGGCGCCGGTGATCACGCTCGATACCCGCGGGTTCTTCACGCACCAGGCAATCGCCAGCTGGCTGGGCGTGCAGCCGAGTTCTTCGGCAATCACCATCAGCTTTTTCACGGCCTCGGTGCGCGCCGGGGCGAGCAGGCGCTCATGCAGCCATTCGTAGCCCTTGAGCGTGCCGCGTGAACCGGCCGGAATGCCATTCACGTACTTGCCGGTGAGTACGCCGGCGCCGAGCGGGCTCCAGGTGGTCAGGCCCAGGCCGAGGTCTTCGTAGAGGCGCTTGTATTCCTGCTCGACGCGTTTGCGGATGAACAGGTTGTATTGCGGCTGTTCCATTACCGGTTTGTGCAGATGGTGGCGTTCGGCGATTTCCCAGGCGGCGCGGATCTCGTCGGCGCTCCATTCCGAGGTGCCCCAGTACATCGCCTTGCCGCGGTTGATGAGGTCGTGCATGGCCCATACGGTTTCCTCGATGGGCGTGTTCGGGTCCGGGCGATGGCAGTAGATCAGATCGAGGTAATCCAGCCCGAAACGCTTGAGGGAATGGTCGACGGCCGAGAGCAGGTATTTGCGGTTCAGGGTGTGGTGCACATTGGGGTCGTCGGTCAGGCCCCAGAAGAATTTGCTGGAGACGACATAGTGTTCGCGTGCCCAGCCGAGCTGGCGCAGGGCTTCACCCATGATCCGCTCGGATTCGCCGGCCGCATAGGTTTCGGCGTTGTCGAAGAAATTCACCCCGTGGTCGCGGGCGGCGGCCATGATTTCGCGAGCATTGGCCACGTCCACCTGGTTGGCGTAGGTGACCCAGGAGCCCAGCGACAGGGCACTGACTTTGAGGCCGGAACGGCCGAGACGACGATATTCCATCAGCAAACTCCTTGTGCAATTCAGACCCCGTCAGGCGGGGCCTGCATTCAATCCGGCCTGACGCCGGTACGCTCGAAATCACCCTTCAGCGGTTTGGTCAGCTTGCGGCTCCAGACAAAGAAACCGACTGAAAGTGCCCACATGATCGCCATGCCGGCGGCCATCTGGCGTGTCGAATCCCACAGCAAGGGGGCGACCACGCCGGCGACCACGGCCATGATCAGGGTATGGATGAAGCCCTGACAGCTTGCGGCCATGCCGCGCCGGTCGGGGAACATATCCAGTGCCATCAGGGTCAGGCTGGGGAAGACCAGATTCATCGCAAAGGTCTGCAAAGCCAGTTGCGGGATGCGTGTCGCAATGGTTTCGGGCAGGAACCAGTTGGCGGCCAGATTCCACAGTGCCGCCACGGCCGAGATGACGAAAGCCAGACGGATGATCGCATTCGGTTGAAGGTGGTGTGACAGGCGTACCGCCGTCAGCGAGCCGCTGATCATGCCGCAGACCAGGGGCACGAAAAGCCAGCCGAACTCGGTCGGGCCGAGCTTGAGGTGCTGCATCAGGAAGACCGGTGCAGACATCACGTAGAGGAAGAAGCCAAGGAAGACGAAACTCATCGACAAGGCTATCAGCACGAAACGACCACTGCCCAGCACGGCCAGATAGCCGGCCAGCATGGCGCTCGCGCGCAGAGGCTGGCGTTTCTCCCTGGGCAGGGTCTCGGGCAGGAAGCGCCAGGCCATGAAGATCTGCGCCGAGGCCAGCAAGGCCAGAAAGGCGAAGATCGCGCGCCAGCCGAACCATTCGCTCATCGCGCCACCCATGATCGGTGCGACTGCCGGGGCCACCGCGAAGACCATGGCAACGTGCGACATCATGCGCTGCGCGGCCGGACCTTCGAGGACATCGCGTACCACGGCACGGCCGACGATCACGCCGCTACCGGCGGAGAGGCCCTGCAGGATGCGGCCCAGGAGCAGGACGTGGACGGTCGGCGCCAGCGCGCACAGAACAGAGGCCAGCACGTAGACGGCCAGGCCGGTCACGATTACGCGCTTGCGTCCCAGCGCATCGGAAATTGCGCCGTGCCACAGCATCATGATCGAAAAAGGAATCATGTAGGCGGTCAGCGATTGCTGCATGGCGACCGCGTCGGTCGCGAGGGCACTCTGCATGGCCGGAAAGGCGGGCAGGTAGGCATCGATCGAAAACGGACCGATGGCATTCAGGAAAGCCAGCAACAAGGCCAGCAGGGGGTAGGAAATCTTCTGCATGTGAGGGGGAAAAGCGGGGAGGGAGGTGTAACCAGAAAGCACAGTATGAAGCAAAGGATAAACCTAGCGCACAGTGCAACAAAAGTTGTAGGGCGACGAAGCGCCTGAAGGACACACGAAAGCGGGTATGCTCGTGGCAAGCGGTGCTGCCCGGGGGCTAGAATCTGTCCTGGCTTAAGCCGGTGGCTGGAAAGCCGGATGATCTTTCTGGAGTCGATGTGAAGGGATTTCTCAAGCGCTGCAGGAATCGGTGGAATGATCACTTCCGCCTGCGCATGATGGTGGCCATCATGGGCGGCATTGCACTGGCAGTGGCCCTTTACAGCAGCATCCTTGTCCTACGCAACGCCCATGTGTACGAACAGGAGCTGAAAGTGCGTGCCGAGCGCCTGGCGGATCTGCTCGCCGAATCGCTGGCACATCCGATGTACGAGTACAACGAGCTGGCGGTGCAGGCGGCAGTGCAGGCGCTGGCTTCGCATACGGACGTGCGCAGGGTGAAGGTTACCGACAACGCCGGCGCGGTGCTGGTGGATCGGGGCGATCAGGCGCCCGGCGACGAAGTCCTGCTGTCGGTAGCGCGTGACATCGTTTATTCGACGCCCCGCCGGCAACGCGCAGTGGGCCGGATCGAGCTGTCGTTCTCGCGCAGCACGCTGGATGCCGAGGTGTACCGCAACATGCTGGAAATCGGCGTGGGGGCTTTGCTGATGGCGCTGGTCACGGCGGCGGCGGCCTTGTGGATGCTCCGCTCCCTGATCCGGCCACTGAACCAGATCACCGAAGGGCTGGACCAGCTGGCGGCAGGCAATGTTGGTGCGGCACTGCCGCCGGAAGGGCGGACCGATGAATTCGGGCGGATGATCAGTGCGATGCATCGTTTCCGCGCCGCAATCATTGAAGGCAAGGAGGCCGAGCAGGCCGTCCACGCGGCGGATCAGCGCCACCGCGCGGAGCTCGAGAAAACTGTGGAGCAGCGCACTGCCCAGCTGGCTGAAGCCAAGGATGTTGCCGAGTCGGCCAGCCGCGCCAAGAGCGTTTTCGTGGCCAACATGAGTCACGAGATCCGTACGCCGCTCAATGCCGTGCTGGGGCTGGCGCGCAGCATCATGCGCGAGAGCGTTGGCCGCAAGACGGGCGTGCTGGCACAGCAGATCCTGGAAGCGGGCGAACATTTGCTCGGGGTGATCAACGAGATCCTGGATTTCTCCAAGCTCGAAGCGGGCAAGGTGGTGATCGACCCGCACCCCTTCGAACTTGTTTCAAGCGTCTACAAAAGCCTTGAGCTGGTCCGGGAGCGGGCCCGGGCCAAGGGCTTGCTGCTGAACTGTGATCTGGCGCCCGATCTGCCGGGCTGGATGATGGGCGACCAGCTGCGCATCGAGCAGATCCTGCTCAATCTGTTGTCGAATGCGGTGAAGTTCACGGAGCGGGGCGAAGTGTCCCTGAGCGTGAGCTCTGCAGCACCGTGCATCCGTTTCCGGGTGGCCGATACCGGCATCGGGATGGCGCCGGAAGCGCTCTCGCGCCTGTTCCGGCCTTTCGAGCAGGCGGACAGCTCGATGACACGGCGTTTCGGCGGCTCCGGACTGGGGCTTGCGATCAGTCAGAGCCTGGCGCTGCAGATGGGGGGCGAAATCCGGGTCGAGAGCGTGGAAGGCCGGGGCAGCGTGTTTACCCTGGACCTGCCGCTGGCAGAAGCGAAGCCCGAACAGCGGGTGTCCCGGCATCTTCCTGCAGGTGCGGAACAGGGCTTGCAAGGCCTGCGGGTGCTTGCTGCAGAGGATGTCGAATTCAATCGCGTGGTGCTCGAAGACGTGCTGCAGTTTCATGGTGCACAGGTGGTGTTTGCCGAGAACGGGCAGATCGCTTTCGATCTTCTCCAGCAGCAGGGGCCACAGGCTTTCGATGTGGTGCTGACGGATATCCAGATGCCGGTCATGGATGGTTACGAGCTGGCGCGGCGGGTGACGGCGCGCTATCCCGGTTTACCGGTGGTGGGGCTGACCGCCCACGCCATGCGTGAGGAACGCGAGCGCTGCCTCGCGGCCGGCATGCTGGCGCATGTGACCAAACCGATCAATGAAGCCGTGCTCGTCGAGGTTCTCAGGAAATGCCTGCCGAACGGGCTTGCGACAGACACCGAAGCGCTGGGCAGGCCCGGCGTGGCGGGTGGCTGCAACCTGATCGACTGGGATGCGCTGCTCGAACGCTACAAGGGTCGCGCGGCGTTTGCCGAAAAGCTGCTGGGTATCCTGTTCGATACCCACCGCGAGACGCCGGAGAAACTCCGAAAGCTGGTGGAACAGGGTGATCTGGCGGGAGCCAGCGAGATTTCGCATTCCCTCAAGGCGCTGGCCGGCAGTGTGGAGGCCGGCCCCTTGTCACAAGCGGCTGCGCAGGCGGATCTGAGCGCACGCGAAGGTCGGCCGGACGCCGCCCGGTACATGCTGACGCTGGCGGATGAACTTGAGGCGCTGCTGCAGGTCTTGCGGGATCATGCGGCGGCACGCGAGAAGCGCGCTCTGGCACAGTGAACCGCTGGTTGTGCGTTAGCGCCCGTGCTGCACGTTTGTTTCCGGCGGGGTCTTTGCCGCACAGAGTCCGGTGCGCCGGTCGAAGGGATCGAACCACAGCGCCTTGCGCCTGAGTGGAGTCTGCGGCGTGAGCAATGGATTGTCGAGCTTGAACACGCGGCGCGAGCACAGATTTGCCCGGCGCAGGATGTCGCCGTTGAACTTCATCACCAGACGCAGCAAGCTGCCGTCACGCACCATCGATTCGAGCCCGGCTTCGATGCGGCGGGCCAGTTCAGGTGCTTTGGGCGACACGAAGATATAGGTGGGCAGGGGAAGGTTCAGCAACAGGTCGCGTTCGATGGCCAGATCCGGGAAATCCTTGCGCCGTGCATCGTATTCGGGGAAGGCTTCGGTCAGGGCCCTCGGGAAGTAGTCGGAGCGGCCCGCCAGCAGCATGCGCAGCAAGGCTTCGTAAGTTTCGCCGGTTTCTACCGAGAAACCTTCTGCGGCGAAGATCTGGCGCGAGGACCAGGCCTCGCCTGCGCCCAGCCGCAGGCGCTTGAGGGTGTCCAGATCGCGTACCGTATTGAACAGGGACTGTCTGTCGCGGCGGATCAGGGCGATGCGATAGCCGGACAAGCCCATGTCAATCGGGATGCGGATGACGTGAAGCTGCTCTTCCCAGACAGGTTGGGTGGCGACGACGGTGATGTTGATGGCCTCACCGCGCAGCATCTCGTCCAGCAAGCGTTCGCGTGCGACCACCGGAATGCGTTCGGCGTATTGGTAGGGACCGTAACGATTCACTGTGCGCTTGAGTGCTTCGTCGATGACGGCACCATTTAAATCCGGTTCCGGCCCTTTGGCGCCATCGGGGAGCGGGCGCATGACGATTTCCGTGGCCTGGGCATGCAGTGCCGGGCCGCTCAGGGCAAGCAGCAAGACAATTCCGAGCATCCGGCGCAGCCGGCCACACCGGATCATTTGCGCCGTCTGCCGTGGCTGGCCGGGGCGGCACTGGCGCACAAGCCACCGGGGGCATAGGGGTCGAACCATAGCTCTGATCGCTTCAAGGGATGACGGGAGGAGAGCAGGGGATTGGGGATGTGGATCATCTGCCGTTCGCAGAGTCTGGCCCGGGCGAGGATGTCGGCGTGGGCACGGGTCACCATCTTCAGCAGGCTGCCGTCGCGGACCAGGATTTCCATGCCGGTGGTGATGCGTTTGGCCAGCCGGGGCTGGGTTGGCGACACGAAGATGTAGGTCGGCAGCGGCATGTCGAGCAGCAGGTGATTCTCGATAGCCAGCTCAGGGTATTGGCGCGAAAAGTCGGCATATTCGGTGAAGGCTTCGCTGATGCTGCGCGGGAAATAATCCACCCGTTCGGCAAGCACCATGCGTGTGAGTGCTTCCTGGCTGGCCGCCAGTTCAAGCTGCAGACCGTTGGCTTCCATCACCTTGCGCGAGGACCAGCTCAGTCCGACGCCGAGGCGCAACTGGCGCAAGGCATCCAGCGAATGCACCCGGGACAGGGCGGCTTGGGCATCCTGGCGGATGAAGCCGATACGCAAGCCGGAAAGCCCCATGTCCACGGGGATCCAGACCGGCAGCGTCTGCGCTTCCCAGTCCGGTTGGCTGGCTGCGACTACCGCATTCAACTCGTGGCCGTTCAGGAGGTCTTCGAGCAGGCGGCCGCGTGACATGGAATGCTGGACGCGTTCGATCTTCCAGGCACCATAATGTGCCTCGGTGCGCCGCAGGGCTTCCTGCAGCACGATTTCCGGGAAGGTCGAGGGCGCTTGCTCCGCTTCGCGCCGGGCGAGACGGATCACGTCTCCGGTCGCCATCACGCCTGTGCTGGTCAGCAGCAGGGCGAGCAGGACAAGGGCGCAGCGGACACTGGCGAGCATCTGGTTCATGGTGGCGGTGACCGGATTGGGCAAGCATGGGCCCCTCATGATGAGGGCATGGGCGTGCCCGGGGTGTGCAGACCGGGCTACTGCCATGTGCCGCGCAAGCCCTGAACGATGTCATGCAAGGCCGACGGGGTCAGCTTCTCTGGTGACACCGGGGCCGAGACGATCAGCTCGATGGGATTGCGCAGGCCGCGACGCAGGGGTTTGCGCATGGCGGCCCCATCCTTGCGCGAGAAGAAACTGCCCCACATGCCGCGCAGCGCCATCGGCACGACCGGCACTGGCGTACGCCCGAGGATCTTGTTCAGACCGCCCTTGAAAGGTTCGATGTCGCCGCTGTCGGTGACACGGCCTTCGGGGAAGATGCCGACCAGTTCGCCAGCTTCCAGTGCTGCTGCAATCTGGTCATAGGCGGCGATCAGCACGCTGCGGTCCTCGCGCGCCGCCGCCATCGGAATTGCGTTGATGGTGCGGAAGAAGTAATTGAGCCCCGGCTTGGCGTACATGGCGTAGTCCGCCACCCAGCGGATGTGGCGGCGGCACATGGCCGCGATGATCAGCGCGTCGATGAAGCTGGGGTGATTGCATACGATCAGCGCGGCACCGCGCTCCGGTACATGCTCCAGGCCCTCTGCACGCAAGCGGTACACCGTCTTGATCAGCACCCAGACCAGGCAGCGGATCAGGAACTCCGGCACCAACCCGTAGATGTAGATCGCCACGGCAGCATTCATGATGGCGGTGGCCAGGAAGATCTGCGGAATCGTCAGGCCGTGGCTGAGGGCGAGCGCAGCAAAGGCGGCCGACACGACCATGAAGGCCGCGTTCAGGATGTTGTTGGCGGCAATCACGCGTGAGCGTTCGCCGGGCTCGGAACGCTGCTGGATCAGCGCATACAGCGGGACAGTGAAGAAACCACCGGCCACGCCGATCAGCACCAGATCGGCAAGGATCCGCCAGCTGGCCAGATGGCTGGCGAAGGTGACCAGATCGACCGGCTGCGGGATGCCGCTCGGGCTTGCCAGCCAGAGATCGGCGCCGGCCAGCGTGAGGCCGATGGAACCCAGCGGCACCAGACCGATCTCCACATGCTTGCCGGAGAGGCGCTCGCACAGGAAGGCGCCGAGGGCGATGCCGACGATGAAGGTGCCGAGCAAGGCGGTGACCATCAGCTCGTTGCCGCCGAGTACGTCTTTGACATACGGCGCGAACTGGGTGAGGAACAGTGCGCCGTAGAACCAGAACCACGAGATGCCCATCACCGAGTGGAACACGGTGCGGTTGCGATACACGAGGCGGATGTTGCGCCAGGTTTCGGTGAGCGGGTTGAGGCTCACGCGCAGATCGGGCGCCGCTGGCGGGGCCGCGGGAATCCGGCGGCAGGCAAGATAGCCGGCAATCGCAATCAGCACGCAACTGACACCGGCATACACGGCGCCATGCGGCTTGATGCTCATCAGCAAGCCGGCGAGCAGCGAACCGGCGAGGATCGCCACGAAGGTCGCGCTTTCCACCCAGGCGTTGCCGGCGACCAGCTCATCGGCATGCAGATGCTGGGGCAGGATCGAATACTTGAGCGGGCCGAAGAAGGTGGAATGCAGGCCGAGCATGAAGAGGGCGGCGAGCAGCAGTTCGGCATGCGCCGTGGCGAAACCGAAGGTGGCCACCACCGCGATGCCGATCTCGACGAGCTTGATGATGCGGATCAGGCGTGCCTTGTCGTACTTGTCGGCGAGCTGGCCGGCCATCGCCGAGAACAGGAAGAAGGGCAGGATGAACAGCCCGGCGGCGAGCTGTACGATCAGTGCGGGGGCGAGCCCCAGGATCGTACCGCTGTGAAAGGCCACCAGCAGGATCAGCGCGTTCTTGAACAGGTTGTCATTGAAGGCACCGCAAAACTGGGTGAAGAACAGCGGGCCGAAGCGGCGTTCGCCGATGAGTTGCGATACGGAACGGGAAGGTTCGGAAGACATGCGATCAACGCGCCAGAAGTTATCCGCAGGCAGGATAGCGTACTGTGGCGTGCGCCGGGGGGGCGCCGCACGCCATGCCAGGATTCAGGCCGCCATGGCCCACTGTTTGAGCGTCACATAATCGATCTTGCCAGAGCCCAGCAAAGGCAGTTCGGCCACATGCAGGATCTTGCGTGGAACAGCCAGTTCGGGGAAACCGTTGGCCTGGGCGATTGCGATCAGGGCATCACGCTGCATGTCCGGCTGGGTCGTGAACAGCAGGATGGCTTCGCCGCGCGTGGGGTCTTCGCGGGTAGTCGCCGCATGCAGGAAGTCCGGCGAAGTCTTTGCCGCGATCAGTTCGACCACGCCGAGCGAGACCATTTCCCCGGCGACTTTGGCAAAGCGTTTGACGCGGCCGATGACGTGTACGAAACCATCTTCATCGATCTCGACGATGTCGCCGGTGTCATACCAGCCTGGCCCGATTTCGGAGACCGGTGGTTGCAGGATGCCGGGCGCATCGAAACGCAGATAACCGGACATCAGGTTGGGGCCGGTCACGTGGAGCTGGCCGCAGGGGTTGCCGTTTTTCGATTCGATGCCGGCAAGCGGCCGCAGACGATACTGGATGCTCGGCAGGAACTGCCCGACGCTGCCGGAGCGATAGGCCATCTGGGTATTCACGCTGAGTACCGGAGCACATTCGGTGGCGCCGTAACCCTCGAAAATGCGTACACCGAACTTCTCGAACCAGAGCTGGCGGACTTCGTCGGTGATCTTCTCGGCGCCGGCCACCACATAACGCAGGCGGTAGAAATCGAAGGGGTGGGCATGCTTGGCGTAATTGGACAGGAAGGTATTCGTGCCGAACAGGATGGTGCACGAAGCGTTATAGGCCAGTTCCGGAATGACACGGTAATGCAGCGGCGAGGGGTAAAGAAAAACCTTGGCGCCACACAGCAGCGGGATCAGGCCGCCGCAGGTGAGGCCGAAGGAATGGAACAGTGGCAGGGCATTGAGGATCACGTCGTTGACCGAGAAATCCAGCACCGAGCGCATCTGTGAAACGTTCGACAGGATTGCCCGATGCGAGAGCGCGACGCCCTTGCACTTGCCTTCCGAGCCCGAGGTGAACATCACCAGCGCCGGGTCTTCGGGGGAGGCCGGCGGGCAGCTGGTGAGCGGGCGGAAACGCGCCCACAGCAGCCACCACATCTTGTCCGTGAACGACACTCCGGCCCGTAAGTCTTCCAGATAGAGCAGCTCCACATCCGGCAGGCCGGCGAGTTTGTCCGCCAGTTTGAACTGCTCGACGAATTTGCGTGAAGTCACGATCTTGCGTACGCACGCAGCCGTGCATGCCGCACGTAACGAATCGGCACCCGCCGTGAAGTTGAGCAAGGCCGGCACGCGCCGCCAGGCAGTCAGCCCGAAGATCAGGGCCAGCAGGGTCGTGACATTCGGCAGCAAGACGCCGATGCGTTCCCCTTCGGTGCTGCGACGGGCCAGCTCGCGTCCCAGCAACATGCTCATGCGAATGATTTCGGCATAGGAATAGTCGACGTGCTCGACATCGCCGATCACCCGCCAATTGCGCCCCTGGATCCGTGCGGCCTCCATCAGTGACTGGAACAAGGTCTGCTCGGCGCGGCCGGCAAACATCATGTCGGTCATCACGCGGTGCATGGCCTGGCCGGCCAGATAGTGCTGCTCCCCGTGCCCTGTCTTGGAGGTCTCGATGCAGGTGGGTTCCTGCACGAACAGACGGATGCGCGGGAACAGGTAGTGCGGGAAATTGCCCTGCAGCAAGGAGAAATAGCTGCGCGCGGCACCATCGATGCGGACAGGCAGGATGGTCGCACCGGTCTTGGCGGCGATGAAGCCCGGCCCATCGTAGGTCTTCATCAGGTTGCCGGTGGTGGTGATGCGGCCTTCGGGGAAGATCAGTACCGGCCGACCGGATTCGATCAGACGGATGACCGACTTCATCTCCATCGGGTTGTTCGGGTCAATGGCCAGATAATCGACCAGCCCCAGCGAGAAGAAACGGAACAGACGATTGTGGGTTGCGGTGGTATAGACCACGAAAACCGGGCGTTGCGGCAGGAACAGGCCGAGCAACAATTCGTCGAGAAAGGATTCGTGGTTGGCCACGATGAGCAGACGCTCGGCCTTGATCTTCGGGTTGCCATGCACCCGCACCCGGAACAGGATGCGGAACAACGGGCGCAGCAGGCCCTTCAGAATCCAGCGCAACATTTGGTCTCCACACACTTTTTTGTTCTATCTGATGCGTACGGTGCCACAGAAATCGTGCCGCCGTATTGACTTCAGCTATAACTTCCCCGGTTCGGGGATCCTCCCGGGACGCCTCAAACCGTCTCGGCCCATTGCTTGAGGGTCACGTAATCGGTTTTGCCCGAACCCAGCACCGGCAGCTCTTCCAGCACGATGACCTTGCGTGGCACGGCTATTTCCGGCCAGCCGCCGGAGCGGGCTGCTGCCTGCAACTGGTCGCGGGTCAGGCTCTTGTCGGTGGTGTATAGCAGGATGTTTTCGCCGCGCGAGGCATCCGGCTGGCTGGTCGCGGCATGCGTGCCCTTGTCCGAAGCCAGGGTCGCGAGGCGTTCGACCGACTCCAGCGAGATCATTTCGCCCGCAACCTTGGCGAAGCGTTTGATCCGTCCCACGATGTAGAGATAGCCATCGGCATCGATGTCCACGATATCGCCGGTGGAATACCAGCCCGGGCCGACTTCGGAGGACGGGGGTTCCAGCACGCCAGGATTGTCGGCCCGCAGATAGCCGGACATCAGATTGGGGCCGCTGACGTGCAGCGCGCCCCCGACTTCCACGCCAGGAACCGGGACCAGACGCGCCTGCATGCCGGGCAGGAGCTGGCCGACCGAGCCGGTCCTGTATGCCATCCGGGTGTTTACGGCCAGCACGGGCGCGCACTCGGTGGCGCCATAACCTTCGAGAATGCGGATGCCGAATTTTTCGAACCAGTTGGTGCGCACGGTTTGTGTGAGTTTTTCGGCACCGGCGATCACGTAGCGCAGACGGTAGAAGTCATACGGATGTGCGTGCTTGGCGTAGTTCGAAAGGAAAGTACTGGTACCGAGCAGGATCGTGCAGTTGCGGTCATATACGAGTTCGGGGATGACACGGTAATGCAGCGGCGAGGTGTACAGGAAAACCTTTGCGCCGGAGATGGCCGGCAGCAAGCCGCCTACGGTCAGACCAAACGAGTGGAACAGGGGCAGCGCGATCAGCAGCTTGTCTTCCGACGAGAAGTCGACGACAGCACGCGCCTGCTGGATGTTTGCAAGCAAGGCCCGGTGGGACAGTACGACCCCTTTCGGCTTGCCTTCGGAGCCGGAAGTGAACAACACCGCAGCCGGATCTTCGGCGTCACCACACGGCACCGCCAGACGCGGAAAGCGCAGCGCCCAGAGAACCAGCCAGGCCTTGTCCCAGCCCGTCATTTCGCCACGCAGGTCTTCCAGATAGATGATTTCACGCGTCTGGGCGAGGACTTCGATCTTGTCCTCAAGCTTGCCTTGCACGACGAAGGCACGCGAGGTCACGATATGCTTGATCGTTGCGGCTTCGCAGGCCGCAATCATGCCTTCCGCCCCGGCGGTGTAATTCATCATTGCCGGGACACGGCGGAATGCCGAGAGGCCGAAGACCAGTCCCACCGTTGGTGCCAGATTCGGCAGCAGGACGCCGATGCGCTCGCCTTCCACGCTCTTGCGCGAAACCAGGCGTCCCAAAGCCAGCGTCATTTTCAACAGATCGCCATAGCTGTATTCGATCTGCTTGATGTCTTCTACCAGACGCCAGGATCGTCCATGGATTGAAATGGCAGATAGCAAAGCTTCATAAAGAGTCTGGCGAGGCCGGCTGGCAAATATCATTTCCTGCATCAGACGGCGCATGGCTTCCCCGGCGATCCGGCGACGCTCGCGAGCGGTCGATGCTTTGGGCATTTCGATCCGTGTGGTGGGCTGTACACTGATCGTGATGCGCGGGAAAAGCTGGTGGGGATGCTGGCCGGACAGGCGTGAAAAATAGGTTCGCGCCGCGCCATCGATGCGTACCGGCAGGATGGTGGCACCGGTCTTGGCGGCAACAAAAGCCGGACCGTCATAGGTCTTCATCAGGCTGCCGGTCGTGGTGATGCGTCCTTCAGGGAAGATCACTACCGGGCGGCCGCTTTCGATGACACGGATCACCGTCTTCATCGCCATCGGGCTGGTCGGATCGACCGCCAGAAAATCCACGGCTTTGAGCAGGATGCGGAAAAACAGGCTGCGCGAGACACCGGTATGGACGACAAACAGCGGTTTCTGCGGCAGGCTTACTGCCAGCAACAGACCATCAAGAAAGGATTCATGATTAGCAATGATTAGCAGCTTGCGCGAAAACACCCGGGGATTGCCTCGCATTTCCACGCGAAACAACACTCGGGTCAATCCACGCAAAGCAACAAGGCCGATGCGCTTGGCCAGACTCATGGGGCAAATCTCCTCAATCCCTGTCGGCAATGCCACACAAATGGGCATTGCGAACGCGCGACTTTAGCGCAAACCGCAGCAGATGGTTGCGCTGCTACGCAGCAAACGCCTGATTCAAAGCGAAATCAGGAAGTGTGTGCAATCTGCCTAAAATTCGGGTCCGGAGCTTGCTTGCAAGAGAGGCCGGGATTCTGAGTGGATACGATCAAGACCATGCTTGTTTCATCAAAAGAACGATGGCATGATTTGGCTCAACTTAAAAAATGCATGCTGTTGCGCACAATCAAAGACTTTTCTGAAAATTTTTATTTGTGACTTTGCGGGCCGATAAAGCCTGCTGGATCAGGCTTCGGCTTGGTGCATAGGTTGAAAGTCTGCGGCAATACGGGTTTGCCGCATCGCAGCACAATTGACTTGGCGCTTCTGCGCTCCTAAGATTGCCCAGCTTTTCACTGGGAAAGCCACGTTTGCTTTACAGGTATCGGATGTTCAAGCTGGTCTTCCTGCAGGTTGTCAGTGCCCTGGTCGGGGTTTTCATCGGAGCAAGCATGGCCGGTTTGCGCGGTGCAATATCTGCTGCGCTGGCGGGGCTGGTTTGTGTCCTGCCCAACCTGTTGCTGGTCTGCAATCTGACGGTTTCGGCCCGGACCTCTGGTGGGGTTCAGCCGATGCGATTGCTGGCAGGCGAGGCTATCAAGGTTTTTTTGTCGATTGCGCTGCTGGCAGTGCTACCGTGGGTTTATCCGGAGCTGTTGTGGAGCGCGGTTGTAGTGGGTCTGATTGTGACTCTGCAAGCGAATTTTTTGATTTTTTTGGTGAAACCCTGACATGGCAGCTGAACACGAAGCCGCTCAACAAGGTCTGAGCGCCGGCGAATACATTGCTCACCACCTGACCTACTTCAATGGCACCGGCGCCAAGCAGCAGGC
>JAGTRY010000059.1 GCA_018262235.1 Pseudomonadota bacterium | reverse complement strand
CAGGACGCCCAGGCCCTGTTCGGACGCATCGAGTACCCGGTGCTGATCCATTGCAAGAGCGGTGCAGATCGTGCTGGTTTCGCCGCCGCCTTGTTCCGCATGTTCCGGCTGGGCGAGCCCGTCCACCAGGCCATGCGCGAACTGGCCTGGTATTACGGCCACTTCAAAGGCTCGAAAACCGGCATCCTCGATTTTTTCTTCGAGCAATACTGCTTGGCCAACGTCTCCAAGCCTGTCGATTTCATGACCTGGCTTACCACGGTCTACGATCGTGACCAGCTCAAGGAAGCCTTCCACACCCGTGGCTGGGCAGACTTTCTGGTCGACAAGGTATTGCACCGCGAGTAATTCGTCAGGGGTTTCCCCAGTTCTTGCGAATTTTCCTAAGGCTCCGGGCGTTTCCTACCGTATATGCACGCTGCGGGTTCAATACTCCGGATCCCGCGCGCAGCCTCCCACTCCCACGCAAAGGAAAACCACCATGCATCGCAAGACACTGCTCATTTCGCTGCTCGCCCTGGCCTGCAGCCCTGCTTTCGCCGATGTTGGCGCAGGCCTGCAAGTCGGTACCAGCGGCTATGGCATCGATCTGGGGTATCAGCTCAGCGAATCGTTCGGGGCCCGCCTCGGTTATGCCGGTTTCAATTACTCGAAAAGCATGAACTCGACGGATGTCGATTACGACGCCAAGCTCAAGATGTCCGCGACCAAGGTATTGATCGACTGGGATGTCGCGCATGGTTTCCGCATCTCTGGCGGTCTGGTGTTCAACAGCAACAAGGTCGATGTCACGGGCCGCCCCACAGGGGGCGTCTATACGATCAACGGTCACACCTATCAGGGCAGCGAAGTCGGCAGTCTGGATGGGCAGATCAAACCCAGCAACAGCGTTGCGCCCTATCTGGGCATTGGTTACGGCATGATCGGCAAGAGCGGCCTGGGCTTTTTCGCGGATCTCGGTGCCTATTACCAAGGCAAGCTTTCAACCAACGTCAACGTCACCTGCGGTACGGCACTGAGTGCCGCACAATGCACCCAGTTGCGTTCTGACGTTGCCGTCGAACAGCAAAAGGTACAAGACAAGATCAACGGTTATAAGTGGTATCCGGTGCTGAGCATCGGCCTGTCCTACGCATTCTGATCTGCCCCGTCACCGGCCAGCCTGGTCATCCCCGGGCAGGCCGGTTTGCGCTGACACAGCGGCGGAGCGCCCCGCTGCTACAATGCGTCCGGAACACCCAGCCATTCCGGCCCGGTCCATGCAGCGTTTCTCCCCGTGATGAAAGACTCCCTCCAGCTCTACCGCCGTCTCCTCGCCTACATCAAACCTTACTGGCGGGTGTCGCTGCTTTCGATGTTGACCATGGCCGCCGTTGCGGCCCTCACGCCGTTGATGGGGCAACAGATGAAAGCCCTGGTGGATGACGTCCTCATCGCCAATAACCATGATGCGCTGGAGCGGGTCCTGCTCACACTGATCGCGATTGTGTTCTGCAAGAGCCTGGCCGAATACACATCGAGCGTATCCAGCCAGTGGGTGGCCAACAAAGCCATCGACGACCTGCGCCGCCTGGTCTTCAACCACCAGATGGCACTGCCGGTCTCCACCCATCAGGCTCAGACCTCGGGGCGCATGCTTTCGCGGATCACCTACGACATTCCGCAAGTCGGCGCAGCGTTGTCGAATGCCTGGATCATTGTCATCCAGGACTCCCTGACTGTCCTGGCGCTCCTCGGCTGGCTTTTTTACAGCGCCTGGCACCTCACCCTGATCATTCTCGCAGTCGGGCCGCTGATCGCCTGGGTGATCCGCAAAGCCAGTTCGGGCATGCGCGCCTCGAACCGTACCCAGCAATTACAGATGGGGGAAATGACCTGCGCCGTTGAAGAACAACTCGCCGGCCTACGTGAAATCAAGATCTTCGGCACCCAGGCGCACGAAGCATCACGCTTTGCACGCATCTCGAACAACTTGCGCCGCGAAACCATGCGTGTGGTGCGGATCTCGGCCCTGAATGTGCCGATGGTCCAGGTCCTCGCCTTCATGGCGGTGGCCGGGGTGCTGTACGCTGCGGGCAGCCTGGTCACCAATGGCTTGCTCACGCCGGGAGGGCTGATGGCCTATGTGACGGTCACCTCGATGATTTTCGAACCGATCCGGCGCCTGACCAACATCAACGCCACCATCCAGCGCGGGCTGGCCGGTGCACAGAGCATCTTCGAATTGCTCGACCTGCATCGCGAGGAAGACCACGGTACGCAGCAGATTGAGCGCGCCCGTGGCGAAATCCGCTTCGAACAGGTCAGCTTTTCCTATCCTGGCCAGGAGGCCCCCGCCATCGACAATTTCTCGCTGGCTATCGCACCCGGTGAAACCGTGGCCTTCGTGGGCGCCTCCGGCAGTGGCAAGACCACACTGATGGCGCTGGTCGCCCGGTTCTTCGAGACTCAATCCGGCCGGATCCGGATCGACGGCATTGCGCTCCAGGACATGCCATTGGCAAACCTTCGCGAGCAGATCGCACTGGTCGGGCAGCATGCAGCACTGTTTGATGACAGTGTGAGCAACAACATCGCCTATGGTCATCAAGGCGCGGACATGGCCGCCATCGAGCACGCCGCTGAACAGGCCCATGCCATGGAATTCATCGGCAAACTGCAACACGGCTTTGACTCGCGCATCGGCACCAACGGCAACCAGCTCTCCGGCGGCCAGCGCCAGCGCCTGGCAATTGCCCGCGCCTTCCTCAAGAATGCGCCGATCCTGCTGCTGGACGAGGCCACCTCTGCGCTCGACAACGAATCCGAACGCGTGGTGCGCGAAGCGCTGGTGGAACTGCGCCGCGACCGCACCGTACTGGTCGTAGCCCATCGCCTGACCACCATCCGTGATGCCAACCGGATAGTCGTGATGGAGCGCGGGCGTATCGTGGAGATTGGCAGCCACGAACAACTGCTGGCCGCCAACGGGGCCTACGCACGACTCCTCGCCAGCGGTGAAGACATCATCGAAGATGAAGGTGTCGCACCGCTTTCCGAGATGCAGGTGTTCAACGAAACCGTGGCACGGGGATAACCGGGAAGAAGCGCAGAGTGCGCTGTATGCCTGACTACTCCACAGCGTCGACCTTGATCCAGTATTCGCTGCTCTGTTCGCTTCGCCCGCTGCGATAATCAAGGACGCCACGCCCGCTGGTCTCGCCCTGCTGACTGATACCGCCGAGTGGCAACCACTCTCCCAAGCGACCGCGGATCGTGGTCGACAGCCGGCTGCCTTCAATTGCCCCACTGCCGTTCATGCGCTGGGTTTGCGGCGTAATGTCCAGCACCACCTGATCGCCTGCCAGTTGCGGACGAACCGCAAAACCCGACCCGACATCCGCGTACTGCGTGCTGCGCGAAACCACTGCGCCGCCGGGTCCATACACGATCCGGGTCATGGGCAGCGGCACCGACTTGCCCAGATAGATGTAAGCCTCGCCATCCTCGACAGTCTGGATCGTCTGCAGCGTACGGCCGTTGTACTGCGTCGTGCGTGCCGTCGCCTGCCCGCGCCCTTCCACATCCAATTCGCCATTGCGGATCTGCACCCGCCCCTCTGCGCCGATGCGCGTGTCGTCCTCTTGCGCCGCACTGCCCTGGCGCACCGAGATCATCAGACTGCGCGAACGCGTGTCGATCGCTTCGAGCGCCTGACGCAACTGCGCAATATTCGCAGCTGACGCACGCACAATGATCTTGCCACTCATGGCCGACATCGTTCCACCCGGCTCCAGCAGCGGCTGCAGAGCGGGCAACACCTGTTCCACCAGGCGGTGCTGCAGGGCGAAGATTTCCATGCGCTGTTGAGCCTGTGCCGACAAGGAGGTGCAGAGAATGGCCAACGCCAACAAAATATTTCGCATGAGAACTCCGGAGACAAGGAATGCCTTTGCATTATCGACGCCCATCCGTGCAAGCGCCATGTGCACGAAAGACCGGTTGCCCCAGCGGAACCTCGCCGCATAATGCGGGTCTGTCATACGCGCTGACAAACAAGGCCCACGCATGAATCACAGCATCGAAATCCTCGCCACCGCGTTGTTTGCGCTGGCCATCCTGCACACCTTCCTGACCCCGCGTTTCGAGCATCTGGCGCACGCGGGCGGCGCCCATGCGGGGCTGTGGCATTTCATGGGCGAGATCGAAGCCGTGTTCGGCATCTGGGCGACCGTGCTGATCATCGTGATGGCCGCTTCGATAGGCTCCACGTCGACGGTTGAGCATCTGGAAGGGCTCAATTTCACCGAGCCGATGTTCGTGTTTGCCATCATGGTGATCGCAGCCTCGCGTCCAGTACTCGAAATCTGCGGCACGCTCGTCGAACAACTCGCCCGCGTCCTGCCACTGCCACAACCAGTCGCACGCTATTTCGTCGTCCTTTGCGGCGTGCCCTTGCTCGGCTCCCTTGTTACCGAACCTGCCGCAATGACATTGGCCGCCCTGCTGCTGCGCGAGCACTACTACTCGCAGAATGTCTCCCATCGCTTCAAATACGCCACCCTCGGCGCACTGTTCGTCAACATTTCCATCGGCGGAACACTCACCAGTTTCGCCGCGCCCCCGGTCCTGATGGTTGCGGGTGCCTGGGGCTGGGATTCAGCCTTCATGGCCAGCAGCTTTGGCTGGAAAGCAGCGATTGCGGTCCTGATCAACACCACACTGCTGACCATGCTGTTCAGAAGCGAGCTGCAAGGCATCCTGCCGCGCGCAACAGCACCGTCGGACACCACCATCCCGTGGCCTGTCATCGCCATCCATCTGCTCTGTCTGGCTGGCGTGGTGCTGTACGGCCATCACCCGGTGGTGTTCCTGGCCATCTTCCTGCTCTTTCTCGGTTTTGCAGATGCCTATGCACGCTATCAGGATCGCCTGATCCTGCGTGAAGGCCTGATGGTTGCGCTGTTTCTCGCCGGGCTGGTCGTGCTCGGCTCCTTCCAGCAATGGTGGTTGCAACCCATCCTGAGTGGACTGCATGACACCGTTCTGTTCTTCGGCGCCATGGGCCTCACTGCCTTCACCGACAACGCTGCGCTCACCTATCTGGGCTCGCTGGTCGAAGGCAGCACGGAAGGCTTTCGCTACGCGCTGGTGGCCGGCGCCGTTAGCGGTGGGGGGCTCACCGTGATCGCCAATGCCCCCAACCCAGCCGGCTTCGCCGTGCTACGCGAATGCTTTGAAGATGGCGCGATCAGCCCGCTGGGCTTGCTCGCAGCCGCGGCGCTGCCAACTGTGGTGGCTGCGGGGGCGTTTCTGGTGCTTTGAGAAAAGCCTCGCGTCTGACGGCAATGCCTTGATACAACAGAAATATTCACTGAGCAGTCAGCCAAGAGCGGAACACTATGACCACAATCCTATTAAGCGATACCCACCCAGATTTTTGGCATGACGCATTGAACTATCCAATTGGGTTGCACGTCGTTACCGTGCCGGGGGAGCTACTTCCTCTATTTCTGATGAAAATGCCACATCAGTTCTTGCTGGCGGCCCGAATGAATAGGGGGGTCAAAGTCTATGCTGTGCCGATTGAGGTCAATGGTGACTCAACCTTGGGATTGATGACGGTGTTCTTGGATGACGCTGATAGTCCTTTGATGCTATGGACGCCGCTTGCTCTGGACAGCACATCACACATGCTGATCCAAACACTTCTTGCCGGAACGTTCACGATTCGCCTTTTTGATGAACACAATCGGGAATTGCTTGGGTATCTTGGTGTAGCGGAGACTCCTTTGAGATCTCGTGTGCGACTTGAGCATGTGAAGCTGTATTCCTTGACCCATGAGCTTGCCCATCGATGGAAGGACGCTGGACATTCGTGGTTTAGCTTACGCACTATCGAAGACGATGCAGATGCAGTCACGGTACGCTTTGAAACGCCTCTCTACCCAGAAGACCGCGTTTTCAAGGATGAACGTCCTGATCTGTATAGATTTCATGGCACCAAAGGCTTTAGTGAAGTCCCTCTGGTGAAATTGGAGCCAGGGCAGTTCCAAGAAGTGGACATCATTCTGCTTCTGCAACGCATTTTCAGCCCAGAACAGATTTATCACGCACCTAAGCGACACTATGACGGTGAGGAGATAGCAGACGTCGTGGTGATCACTGATAACTTGTGCCTAATCGTTCAAGCAAAGGACTCTCCAAACACGGAGCAGATGCTCAACAACTCTCTGAAAAGAAAGCGGAGGAAGTCGGTCAAGCAGCTTGACGAAGGCTGTACGCAAATCGGTGGTGCTATCAATTACCTTGATCGCACGCGACCGCTAGTGATGCGCATTGACGGACGCGATGAAGTAGTAGACCTCGGGAGACGGAACGTTCTAAGCCTTGTTGTGGTTCGAGAGTTCTTCTTGGATATGTACGATGTTTACAGCAAGCGTCTGCTGCAATTGCACGCACAGACCGGCCTTCCTTGTATCGCGCTCGACTACGGTGAGCTTATTGAATACGCGACCTTTTGTGATTCTGAACCTCTATTCGTCAACGCCTATTTCCAAGTCTTCAATGCGGCGCTTGACGGAGGAACTTACCCCCGCTTGCGCTTCGGCGTGCGAGATCTCTTCCGCCCAGATGGAAGTTTTAGGTTCAGCTAGATATGTTTGGCAACAACGCCATGTTTTTGGAATTTCTCGTGCAGTAAGAACTCAGGGCTAGCCTATAACGACACTTCCACGCATAGCATGGCACGATCATTGAAGAGATACATACAGCGGCGGACTTCTTCAAGACCCAATCAGCACTGTCAATATGGACGCGCCTCTCCCGCATGCCAGCCTGCAAACCCTCTAGGGATGTGGCTCTGGCGGATCGCAGGTCGATATGCAAAACCTGCATCGCCTGCGGCGCCTCGGATTACGCGACATTGCGGCTAATCCAGGCTATTTCGATGTGAGCGCGATCCGCCAGCAAAAACTTCGCGGCCACTGGCCGCTCCAACAATCGGCTCACGTCCGGTGGAATCACTACTCAGCCAGGTAGGGTGGGCTAGGTGAGCCCACGCGTAAACAAATATCTCCAAACCATACGCCGCATGGGCACACCGTGCCCACCCTACGCGCTTCCCCGCAACACCGGGCTGCAGCGCAAGGCGGGGCGAGGTTCTTGGGACAGGCCTTCTGTGGGAGCGACGTCCACGTCGCGAATGCACGGCTTCGCGACGTGGACGTCGCTCCCACATTTCGCATTCGCCGCCGGCAGTATTGCTACTCCGCGCGGTGGGGCTGGGCGAGATATTCGTGCGAGCGCATCTCGATCAGGCGGGAGACGGTACGCGGAAATTCCTGGGCGTTGGGGCCTTCGCGATACAGTTCGGCCGCATCGGCTTCGGCACTCAGGATCAGCTTCACGCGACAGTCGTAGAGCACGTCGATCAGCCAGGTAAAACGACGCGCTTCATTGCCCTGATTGCGGCTCATGACCGGCACGCCCGAAAGAATGACGGTGTTGTACTCCCGGGCAATGTCGAGGTAGTCGTTCTGTGATCGCAAACCACCGCACAGGATGGAAAAATCGAACCAGACCACGCCAGGCGCGACACGCCGCACCGGCAAGGCACGCTCCTGGACGAGGATTTCACCAGCGGCTCCGTCTCCTCCAGCAATCTTGCTGAAGTGACTGGCCAATTCCAGCTGGGCAGCTTCGTCGGCCGGCACGATGTACATATTGAGCGATTCCAGCGTACGCAGACGGTAGTCCGTGCAGTTGTCGACCTCCAGCACATCGAACTGGGCTTTGATCAATTCGATGGTCGGCAAGAAATTATGGCGCTGCAAGCCATTGGGGTAGAGCCCATCCGGGGGGTAGTTGGATGTCATCACGAAGACCACACCCCGTTCGAACAGCGCCTGCAGAAGCCGGCCGAGAATCATTGCATCGGCGATATCCGACACATGGAATTCGTCGAAGCACAGCAAGCGCACCTGCTTCGCCAGATCATCGGCGACCCGGGCCAGCGGATCGTCTTCGCTCTTGTGGGCGCGTAGCTGAGCGTGCAGCTCGTGCATGAAGGCATGGAAGTGCACGCGGCGTTTGCGCTTGTACGGTACCGCGTCGAAAAAGCAATCCATGATGAAACTCTTGCCCCGCCCGACGCCGCCCCACAAAAATACGCTATGCGGCAGATCGGGATGAATGAAGAGTTTGCGCAAAGAGGTACGGCGTTGCGCCTTGAAACTGAGCAGCTCCCCATAGAGCCGCTGCAAGCGTGTCACGGCATTCAGCTGGGCAGGATCGGCGGTATACCCACGCGTGCGCAGCAATGCATCATAAGCTTCACGCACACCAAATTCGGGTACGTTGAGAATCGTGTGGGCAGACATTGACGGAAAGGGAGAAGGCGAAGGACTCACACGAAAAGAAGAAGGGCGAAGGGAAATGCCCCTGCCCGGCCCTCTGTCAGAGAAGGGAGTCGGGGGCTATACCTTTCCCCCTTATCCCTTCCCCTTTACGGAATTAGATCAGAAGTGCAAGGAGCGCTTGTCTACAGCCAGCGCCGCTTCGTGCATGGCTTCGGACAAAGTCGGATGGGCATGACTGGTGCGTGCCAGATCTTCGGCCGCTCCACCAAACTCCATCGCCACCACCGCCTCGGCAATCAGCTCGGACGCGTTCGTACCCAGGATATGGACGCCCAGGATCTGATCCGTTTCGGCATGTGCCAGCACCTTGACGAAACCGGTCGTATCGCCCTGCCCCAAAGCACGCCCATTCGCCAGGAACGGAATCTGCCCGTGCTTGAAGGGAATGTTGGCGGCCTTCAGATCCTGCTCGGTCTTGCCCACCCAGGCCACTTCGGGATGGGTGTAGATGACCCAGGGAATCGTGTCGTGATTGATCGTGGTGCCCTGACCGGCGATCCGCTCGGCCACCATCACGCCTTCTTCCATGCCCTTGTGCGCCAGCATCGGGCCCGGCACGACATCACCAACGGCCCAGACATTGGGCAGATTGGTCGCACAGTAATGATCCACCGCCACGCGACCACGATCATCCAGCGCAAGGCCCACGCCTTCCGCGTTCAGGCCGGCCGTATTGGGCACGCGCCCGACAGCAACGATGAGCTTGTCG
Source organism: Pseudomonadota bacterium (assembly GCA_018262235.1). Taxonomy (GTDB): domain Bacteria; phylum Pseudomonadota; class Gammaproteobacteria; order Burkholderiales; family Rhodocyclaceae; genus Uliginosibacterium. The sequence continues at coordinate 22,330 of JAGTRY010000059.1, read as the reverse complement.
ACTTCCAGCGTCTGGTCGCCTTCATCATTTTCGTACTTGATGACAACGGTTTTCTTCTTGGCAGTGACTTCCTTGATCTGCACGCCCATCTGGATTTTCAGCCCTTGCTTGCTGGTGAAAATCTTCCAGGCTTCCTTGGCCACGGCAGCATCCGCAGCCGCGAGGAAATCCGGCATGGCTTCAAGAATGGTGACTTCAGAACCCAGGCGCTTCCACACCGAACTCATCTCCAAACCAATCACGCCAGCACCGATCACCCCCAGGCGTTTGGGCACATTGGAGATATTCAAAGCCCCGACGTTATCCAGCACCAGTTCCTGATCAACAGGAACACCTGGCAGATGGCGGGCATGCGAGCCGGTGGCGACGATGACATGGGTGGTCGTCACCACTTCCTCGCCGATCTTGATCTGCCACTTGCCATCGACCTGCGCCACGAAACTGCCATGGCCCGCGATGAAGGTAACCTTGTACTTCTTGAACAGGCTTTTGATGCCGGTGACCAGTTGGGTCACGATGTTGTCCTTGCGCTGGATCATCGAGGGCACATCGATGGTGACCGAATCGGCCTTGATCCCGTGCATGACAAAGGAGTGGGTCGCCTGATCGTACAGTTCGGATGAATGCAGCAAGGCCTTGGACGGAATGCAGCCCACGTTCAGGCACGTCCCGCCCAGACGCGGCTGACCCTTCGGATCAGCATAGGACTCGGATTCGCAGCAGGCCGTTTTCAGCCCGAGTTGCGAAGCACGGATGGCAGCAACATAACCGGCGGGGCCGCCACCGATCACAACAACATCGAATTCTTGGCTCATTTTGGGTTCCCTGGGAAGGGTGAAGGGAGAAGGGGGAAGGGGGCCCCACTCACCTCCAGACATCTGTTGTTCGATTGGAAGATCAGGGAAAGAATTGGCGTTTGCACACCCTTCTCCCTTCCCCTGTCTTCCTTCACTCCTTAGATTTCCAGCAACAAACGGGCAGGATCTTCCAGCGCTTCCTTCATGGCCACGAGGCCAAGCACGGCTTCACGCCCGTCAATGATCCGGTGGTCATACGACATCGCCAGATAATTGATCGGGCGAATCACGATCTGACCATTCTCGACCACCGGGCGGTCCTTGGTGGCATGAATCCCCAGAATCGCGGACTGCGGCGGATTGATGATTGGCGTCGACAGCATCTTGGAAATCGAGAAGGTGCCGCCAGAGAGGTCTTCCATCGAAAGCTTGCCTTCCTTGGCCTTGGCGCCGAACTCGGCAATCTTCTTCTCGATCTGGGCGATGCTCATCTGATCGGCATTGCGCAGGATCGGCACGACCAGTCCGCGCGGCGAACCCACGGCGATGCCAATGTCAAAATAACCGTGATAGACGATGTCGTTCCCATCGACCGAAGCATTGAGCACCGGATATTTTTTCAGTGCAGCCACTGCAGCCTTGACGAAAAAGGACATGAAACCGAGGCGGATGCCATGCTCTTTTTCGAATTTCTCGACGTACTTTTTGCGCAGCTCCATCACCGGCGCCATGTTGACCTCGTTGAAGGTGGTCAGGATGGCATTGGTGGCCTGCGATTGCAGCAGACGTTCCGCGACGCGGGCACGCAGGCGGCTCATCGGCACACGTTGTTCCGGGCGATCGCTGAGTACGGCTTCCACCGCCGGCGGAACAGGCGGTTGCGGCAGGTCTGCCGCCTTGGCGGTTGTGGCGGCGACAGCCGAGACGGATACAGAGCTCCCTGCTGCGGCAGGACGCGTGACCCCCAGCGCATCACCTTTGGTGACGCGCCCGCCGGGGCCGGTGCCTTGCACGGCACTCGCATCCAGACCTTTTTCAGCGAGGATCTTGCGTGCAGCCGGGCCTGTCCCTGCAGGCGCAGCTGCAGCAGCGGGGGCACTGGCGGCCACTGCCGCGGGTGCTGCAGCTGCGGCAGCAACCGGCGTCGCACCGGCCTTGGCTTCGGTATCGATGTGGGCGATCAACTCACCACTGACCACGGTTGAACCATCGCCCTTGATGATCTTGACGATCACACCATCGGCCGGCGCCGGGGTTTCCAGCACCACCTTGTCGGTTTCAATATCGATGAGGTTCTGGTCACGCTTGACCGCCTGACCTTCCTGGGCATGCCAGCTCACCAGCGTGGCCTCGGAAACGGATTCCGACAATTGCGGAACTTTGACTTCGATGATCATGTTCTGATTCTCCAGTTTTTATCCGACAGGCGCGCTCAGAAGCGCGGCGCCAGGTCTTGTCCGAGTTTGCCGAAAGCACCTTCCACCACTTCACGCTGCTGGGCATTGTGAACCGCGTAGTAGCCCACCGCCGGCGAGGCCGAGGCAGGACGGCTGACCAGATACAGCGAATGCTTGGCGCCCATCGAGCGGGCCAGATGCTGCCGCGAGGCGATCCAGTACCAGGCCCCCTGATTGCGCGGTTCTTCCTGACACCACACCACTTCCTTGGCATTCGGGTACTTCGCCAGCTCGGCCGCAAAAGCATCATTGGGGAAGGGATACAGCTGCTCAAGGCGCACGATGGCGGTGTCCTTGATTTCCTTGCTGCGGCGTTCCGCAAGCAACTCGTAGTAGAGCTTGCCGGAGCACACCACGACGCGCTTGACCTTCTTGGCATCGAGCTTGTCGACTTCGCCAATCACGGTCTGGAACTTGCCGCCCGCCAGTTCGTCGAGTGAGGAGATCGCATCCTTGTGGCGCAGCAGGGATTTCGGTGTCATCACCACCAGCGGTTTGCGCAGGGGGCGAACCATCTGGCGGCGCAGCAGGTGGAAGATCTGGGCCGGCGTGGAAGGTACGCAAACCTGCCAGTTGTTTTCGGCGCACAGCTGCATGTAACGCTCCAGGCGACCCGAGGAGTGCTCCGGGCCCTGCCCTTCGTAGCCATGCGGCAGCAGCATGGTGATACCGGCCTGACGGCCCCACTTGGCTTCACCCGACGCGATGAACTGGTCGATCACCACCTGGGCGCAGTTGCCGAAGTCGCCGAACTGGGCTTCCCACACCACGAGCTGATTCGGCTCGGCGGTCGCATAGCCATATTCGAAACCCAGGATGCCGGATTCGGACAGCACCGAGTCGATCACCACGAACGGGGCCTGGTCCGGCTGGATGTTGGCCAGCGGGACATGACTGCCAGCATCCCATTTTTCGCGATTCTGATCGTGCAGCACAGCATGGCGATGGAAGAACGTACCCCGCCCGCAGTCTTGCCCGGAAATGCGGATGCCATACCCTTGCGCAACCAGCGAGGCATAGGCCAGATTCTCGGCCATCCCCCAATCCAGCGGTTGTGTCCCTTCACCCATGGCCTTGCGGGCTTCGATGATGTTGGCCACACGCGAATGCAGGGTGAAACCTTCGGGCAGATCGGTCAGGCGTTTAGCCAGCCGTTTGAGTTCGCCCATCGGCACCGTGGTATCGGCTTCATCGGTATACGGTTTCTTGGCAAAAGGCGTCCAGTCCTGCGCAAACTTGCGGCTGTGGCCGGAGAGCACCGGGTTGTAGAGCAACTCGCCACGATCCAGATGCTCACGGTATTCCGCGATCATCTTGTCCGGCTCATCCGCGGTGCACACTCCCTGCCCGACCAGTTTGTCGGCATAGAGCTTGCGCGTACCGGGATGCTGGGCAATTTTCTTGTACATCAGCGGCTGGGTGACCATCGGCTCGTCCTGCTCGTTGTGACCGAGCTTGCGGAAACACAGCAGATCCACCACCACGTCTTTCTTGAAAGTCTGGCGGAATTCAATGGCCAGCTGGCAAGCCAGCGCCACGGCTTCCGGGTCATCCCCGTTGACGTGGAAGATCGGCGCCTCGGCCATCTTGAAGATGTCTGTGCAATACAGCGAGGAACGCGTATCGCGCGGGTCCGAGGTCGTGAAGCCGATCTGGTTGTTGATGACCAGATGCACGGCTCCACCCGTACCGTAGCCACGGGTCTGGCTGAAATTGATGAGTTCCTGGTTGATGCCCTGACCGGCCACTGCGGCATCGCCGTGGATCAGCAGTGGCACAACCTGACTCTTGCTTCCCTCGCCGCGACGTTTCTGGCGCGCATAGACCGAGCCTTGCACCACCGGATTGACGATCTCGAGGTGGGACGGGTTGAAAGCCAGGGTCAGGTGCACCGGACCGCCAGCGGTATTCACGTCGCTGGAAAAACCCATATGGTATTTCACGTCACCCGCAGAAAGATCCGAAGCGTGCTTGCCTTCGAACTCTTCGAACAGCATCTTGGGCGCCTTGCCCAGAATGTTGACCAGCACATTGAGGCGACCACGGTGCGCCATGCCGATGACAATTTCCTGCACGCCAAGATTGCCAGCCGTGCTGATGAAGGTATCCATCGCCACGATGGAAGTGTCTCCCCCTTCGAGCGAGAACCGCTTCTGCCCGACATAACGGGTATGCAGATATTTTTCCAGCGTCTCGGCAGCGGTCAGACGCTCGAGGATGCGCTTCTTGGTCGGCACATCGAAACTCGGCGTGGAGCGGATCGGCTCCAGACGCGCCTGCAGCCAGCGCTTTTGCTGCACGTCGGTCATGTACATGTATTCGACAGCCAGCGTGCCGCAATAGGTCTGACGCACGGCATCAAGAATCTCGCGCAGCGAAGCCTGGCTGTTTTCCTGAAACTTGAAGGAGCCGATGTTGAAGCTGGTCGACAAATCCGCTTCGGTGAAACCGTAATAGGACGGTTCCAGTTCCGCAATGGCAGGACGCTCCTGACGCTTGAGCGGATCCAGTTGCGCCCAGCGGTTCCCGAGGAAACGATAGGCGTTGATCATCTGCAGTACACCGATCTGGCGCTTGTCGGCCACGCCAGGGGTCGTCACGGCGGCGGACAAGGGCTTGCCCTGCTTGGCGATTTGCGCAAACGACGCAATCACGGGCGCATGCGCAACATCGCGGCCGGCGCCGGGAAGATTCTGCAGGGAGTCGAAATAATCGCGCCACTGGTCCGGAACGTTCGAGGGATTTTCCAGGTAGTTCTCGTAGAGCTCTTCAATGAACGGCGCGTTGCTGCCGAACAGGTAAGAGTTGAGTTGGAGCTGTCTCATGTTTGGTTAGCCTTTTCTGGTCGGGTGCAAGCTATGTGCTCGCACCCGGAATATTGGCAATATATGACTTACAGATACGCAGGTAACACTGGCTGCTTGATGCTCAACGGAAAGCCATCGGTTTCACATCGCGTTGCGGAGACCCGGTATAGAGCTGACGCGGGCGACCGATCTTCTGTTCCGGATCACCAATCATTTCATTCCATTGGGCGATCCAGCCAATGGTGCGGGCCATCGCGAAAATCCCGGTAAACAACGAAACCGGAATCCCCATGGCTTTTTGCACGATGCCGGAATAGAAGTCGACGTTCGGATAGAGCTTGCGCGACACGAAGTAATCGTCTTCCAGCGCGATTTTCTCAAGCGCCATGGCGAGCTTGAACATCGGGTCATCCTGCAGGCCCAGTTCATTAAGCACCTCATGGCAGGTCTCGCGCATGAGCTTGGCACGCGGATCGTAATTCTTGTAGACGCGATGGCCGAAACCCATCAGCTTGACACTGGAATTTTTGTCCTTGACCTTGGTGATGAACTCACCGATCTTTTCGACACCGCCCTGCTTCATGATGTCGTCCAGCATCACCAGGCAGGCTTCGTTTGCACCACCGTGCGCCGGGCCCCACAGGCAAGCAATGCCGGCCGCAATACAGGCAAAGGGATTGGCACCCGAAGAGCCGGACAGACGCACGGTCGAAGTCGACGCATTCTGCTCATGGTCAGCATGCAGAATCAGGATGCGATCCAGCGCGCGGGCCAGCACCGGGTTCGGTTCGTACTTCTCGCACGGCGTGGCGAACATCATGTGCAGAAAATTGCTGGAGTAATCCAGATCGTTGCGCGGATAGATGAAGGGCTCGCCAATCGTGTACTTGTATGCCATCGCAGTGATCGTCGGCAACTTGGCGATCAGGCGCATTGCCGCAACGGTACGGTGCTCCGGATTGCTGATATCCAGAGAATCCTGATAGTACGCAGAAAGCGAGCCGACCATGCCGACCAGAATCGCCATCGGGTGCGCATCACGGCGGAAACCTTGATAGAGGCGAGTCAGCTGTTCGTGCACCATGGTGTGCTGACGCACCGTCGCTACGAAATCGTCATACTGGCTCTTGTTGGGAAGTTCCCCTTCCTTGAGCAGATAACAGGTTTCGAGATAATCGCAATTAACCGCGAGTTGCTCGATCGGATAGCCACGGTACAACAGCTCGCCTTTGTCGCCATCGATATAGGTGATGGAGGATTTGCAGGACGCCGTCGACATGAAACCGGGGTCGAAAGTGAAAGCACCGGTTTTTCCGTACAGCGAGCGAATGTCAATGACATCCGGGCCAATGCTGCCAGCGAGCACCGGAAACTCGTAGGACTGGCCATTGAAGCCCAGTGTGGCGGTTTTCTGTGTGGTCATGCCTTCATTCCCTTCCTTTGAACATGTTTCTGGGGGCACTGCGGGCGCACTCTGCCGTAGCAGAGCCACCATGTTTTTCCATTTATCGGCCGTGCATGCCTGTTTGCCACTGAGCATGGCCCACAACTCGTGGTCATCGCAGGTCAGCAGATCCTGCAATTCCAGCAGCTGGGCCTTGTCCAGCTTTTCAAGCTCGGTTTCGGCAAAACGCTTGAAGAACAGATCGATCTCCAGCAAGCCACGGCGGGCCCGCCATTTGATCTTCTCGCGCAGATCATGCAAATCCGTCATGGCTCAGACCGTCCTCGACAGCATCAATTCCTTGATCTTGCCGATGGCCTTGGTGGGGTTCAGATGCTTCGGGCACACATCCACGCAATTCATGATGGTGTGGCAGCGGAACAGCCGATACGGATCTTCCAGATTATCCAGGCGCTCATTGGTCGCTTCGTCACGCGTATCCGCAATGAAGCGATAGGCTGCCAGCAAGCCGGCCGGCCCCACGAACTTGTCCGGGTTCCACCAGAAGCTCGGGCAACTCGTCGAACAGCAGGCACACAGGATGCATTCGTAGAGGCCGTTAAGCTCCTCGCGTTCTTCCGGCGTTTGCAGGCGCTCCATCTCCGGCGCTGGCGTGTTATTCACCACGTACGGCTTGATCGAGTGGTATTGTTTGAAGAACTGCGTCATATCGACGATCAGGTCACGGATCACCGGCAGGCCGGGTAGCGGACGCAGCGTGATCGGCTGTGCCAGGCTATCGACCTCGGTCAGGCAGGCCAGGCCATTCTTGCCATTGATGTTCATCGCGTCCGAGCCGCACACCCCTTCGCGGCAGGAACGGCGGAAAGCCATCGAGTCATCCTTGGCCTTGATCTTCACCAGGGCATCAAGCAATTTGCGGTCTGAAGGATCGAGTTCGACCGCAATATCCTGCATGTAAGGCGCAGCGTCCTTGTCGGGGTCATAACGATAAATTTTGAATTTGACGGTACGGGTGGTCATGTCTGTTCTGCTCCCGGGCTATCAGTAGGCACGCGTCTTCAGCGCAACGCTGTCGACCGTCAACGGGGTCAAGGTAACCGGCTTGTATTCCATGCGGTTTCCGTCGCGATACCACAAGGAATGCTTGAGCCAGTTCTGGTCATCCCGTCCGTTCGGATGTTCCGGCGTGTCCGGTGCATCATCCCGTACGTGAGCGCCACGCGACTCGGTCCGCGCATTGGCTGAAATCATGGTGGCCTTGGCCACTTCGATCAGGTTTTCAAGTTCCAGCGCTTCGGTACGTGCGGTATTCCAGACCTTGGACTTGTCGCGGATCTCGGTCTGCAACACCTGCTTCTCAATTTCCAGGATCTTGTTCACGCCCTGCTCCAAGAGATCCTTGAAACGGAACACGCCGGCATGGGTCTGCATGGTGCGTTGCATGGCCAGACGGGTTTCATGCACATCTGCGCCGTTCTTCTGCGTATCGAGACGATTCACCCGCGCCAGTGAGCGATCGATTTCCGATTGCGGAATTTCCGGCAGGGCCGCGCCTTCCTTGCGGATGAAATCGATCATGGCTTCACCGGAACTCTTGCCGAAGACCAGCAAGTCGAGCAGCGAGTTGGTCCCCAGGCGGTTCGCGCCATGCACCGAGGCACAGGCACATTCGCCGGCGGCATAGAACCCGGGAACGACTTTCCCGTCGGCCACGACTTCACCGTGGTAATTGGTAGGAATCCCGCCCATCTGGTAGTGACAGGTCGGCACGACCGGAATCGGTTCCTTGATCGGATCTGCCCCCGCAAACTGGATCGAGATTTCGCGGATCCCGGGCAGACGGGACATGATCACTTTGGGATCCAGGTGGGTGATATCCAGCATCACATGGTCCTTGCCGACCCCACAGCCCCGCCCTTCGTTGATTTCAGTGACCATGGCACGCGAGACCACGTCACGCGAAGCCAGATCCTTGGCGTTCGGCGCATAGCGCTCCATGAAGCGCTCACCGCTGGCATTGCGCAGGATGCCACCTTCACCACGCACACCTTCGGTGATCAGCACCCCTGCACCGGCCACACCGGTCGGATGGAATTGCCAGAATTCCATATCTTCCAGCGGAATACCAGCACGCGCCGCCATGCCGACACCGTCACCGGTGTTGATGAAGGCATTGGTCGAGGAATAGTAGATACGCCCTGCTCCGCCGGTCGCGAAGAGGGTGGCCTTGGCCTGGAACACGGTGATCTCGCCGGTTTCCATTTCCATAGCGATCACACCGAGCACGCGGCCATCAGGCGCGCGCAGCATGTCCAGCGCCAGCCATTCCACGAAGAATTGGGTGTTCGCACGGACATTGCGCTGATACAGCGCATGCAGCATGGCATGACCGGTACGGTCAGCCGCAGCACAGGCACGCCGTACGGGCTTCTCGCCAAAGTTCGACATGTGGCCACCAAAGGGGCGCTGGTAGATCTTGCCCTCGTCGGTACGGTCAAACGGCATGCCGTAGTGTTCAAGCTCAACGACCACTTGCGGTGCCTGCTTGCACATGAACTCGATCGCGTCCTGGTCACCGAGCCAGTCGGAGCCCTTGACCGTGTCATACATGTGCCAGGTCCAGTGATCCGGCTCGGAGTTACCGAGCGAAGCAGACACCCCGCCCTGTGCCGCAACTGTGTGCGAACGGGTCGGAAACACCTTGGAGATCACGGCTGTCTTCAGGCCGGATTCGGCCAGAGTCACCGCAGCACGCATGCCAGCACCACCGGCACCGACAATCACTGCATCAAACGTACGCTTGGCGACTTTCACTTACAGCCTCCACAAAATCTGGGCGACCCACCCGGCATAACCGGCAAGAGCCAAAAGGGTGATCACGTGCAGAGTCAAACGCACGCTGATCGGCTTGATGTAATCCATCCAGATATCCCGCACACCAACCCAGGCGTGATAGAACAACGCGAGTGCGAAGAGGAAGGTCACGTATTTGGTAAACCCGCCAGCCATCAAGTCACGCCAGGCCGTATTGTCATAGGCCGGCAGGCACGCCACGCGCACCAGCATGTAGACCGTATACACCGCCATGACGACAGCCGTCACACGTTGTGCCAGCCAGTCACGAAAACCGTAATGGGCTCCGACTACCAGACGTTTCACCATGTCAGCACCCCCAGCACAACGGTCAGACTCAAGCTCACGGCCAGCACGGCAACAGCCGTTTTGCGTGCCGTCTCAAGCTCGATCCCTTTGTGCATATCCAGGAACAGGAAGCGGATACCGGCACAGAAGTGATGAAGGTACGCCCACACCAGCCCCAGCACCACCAGTTTCACCACCGGCAGACCCAGCACGGAAAAAGCCAGGACCGCACGAAATGCAGCCAACTGCTCCGCACTACCGAGGCTGGCCCCAAGCAACCAGATCAGCCCCCCCAGAGCCAGAAACAGCCCCACCCCGCTGACACGGTGCAGGATTGATACGATTCCAGGCAACGGCAAGCGGATCTGAATCAGATTCAGATACTTTGGCCGTACTTTCCTGACAGTAGCTTCTGCCATTCCACACTCCCTCGCTTCAAACCAGCGCCGCCTGCCGACGCCGCAATTCAACTCAATTCGTTAACGTAGAAATGATCTGCCGTTGAATACAGGCCACGTCGCCATTCAACAGGCTTGTCGCCATAGCTGTAAGCCACGCGTTCAACCGAGAGCAAAGGCGTGTTTTCCGCCACCCCCAGCAGTTCCGCAACTGCCCTTTCGGCCGGTAAGGCCCGAAGCTTCTCGGTTGCCCGCACCATGCGCACACCAAAACGGGATTCAAACAGGCTATACAGCGACCCCTGCCAATCTTTGAGCTGCTCGATCGTCAGTCCCTGAAAAACCTCGCCCGGCAGGTACATTTCATCGATCACGACCGGCTTGCTGTCAAACTTGAGAATTCTGCGGACGATGATGACGGGGCTTCCGGGCTCGATGCAAAGATTGCGTGCTGCTTCCTGCCCGGCCTTGCCGCGCATGCATTCGAGCGGCATGCTCTTGGGCAGCACCGGCCCCCCGTTGATCGCTTTCAGACGAAGAAACCGGAACACGGCACGCGGATCCTGATGGGTCGACACAAAAGTGCCTTTCCCTTGCCGGCGGACCAGAATGTTCTCGGCCGCCAGTTCATCGACAGCCTTGCGCACCGTCCCCTGACTCACCCCGAAACGCAAGGCGAGCTCCTGCTCGCTGGGGATCGCCTGCCCCGGCGGCCATTCACCGAGCTCGAGCGCCTGCACGATCAGATTCCTGATCTGGCGATAAAGAGGGCTGAAAGTGGGTGATTCATGTGCCATAACGATCATTCAAGCACAAATAAAAACCTTAGTCCATATCCCAACTTATGTCTTACATAAGACATAAGACAGCTTTTGACACACCGGAAGACGGAGTATAAACTCATGCTGATAATTCGCAGTACATAGACAGCAGATCACCCGCAACCCCAACGCGGACCGCGCGCAAGCGCATATAAACCTAGACATAGCCCTATCTGAAACAAGGAGCCCTGAATGTCCAAGTCACCCATCCGTGTCACCGTTACCGGCGCCGCCGGCCAGATCGGTTACAGCCTGTTGTTCCGTATTGCCAGCGGAGAAATGCTTGGCAAGGACCAACCCGTGATCCTGCAATTGCTCGATCTGCCCCAGGCGCAAAAGGCACTGGCTGGCGTGATCATGGAGCTGGAGGACTGTGCGTTCCCGCTGCTGGCTGGCGTAATCGCCACCGATGACCCCGCCGTGGCATTCAAGGACACCCAGGCTGCCCTGCTCGTCGGTGCGCGCCCGCGTGGCCCCGGCATGGAGCGCAAGGACCTGCTCGCTGAAAACGCCAAGATCTTCACCGTGCAAGGCGCGGCCATCGGCCAGTACGCTGACCCGAACTGCCGCGTGCTGGTGGTAGGCAACCCCTGCAACACCAACGCCTACATCGCCAAGGAAAGCGCCAAGAAATTCGGCCGCGTGCCCGCCAAGAACTTCACCGCCATGCTGCGTCTGGACCACAACCGCGCACTGTCGCAGCTTTCCGGCAAGACCGGACGCCCGGTTTCCAGCCTCAAGAACCTGATCGTATGGGGCAATCACAGCCCGACCATGTATGCCGACTACCGCTTCGTCACCAGCAATGGCGACAGCATCAAGGCCCTGATCAATGACGAAGCCTGGAACCGCGACACCTTCCTGCCCACCGTCGGCAAGCGCGGCGCGGCAATCATCGAAGCACGTGGCCTGTCCTCCGCTGCTTCGGCAGCCAATGCGGCGATTGATCACATGCATGACTGGTTCCTGGGCTCCAATGGCGAATGGGTCACCATGGGCGTGGAATCCGATGGTTCCTATGGAATTCCGGCCGGCATCATCTACGGTGTCCCCGTAATCACCGCCAACGGCGAATACACCCGCGTCCAAGGTCTGGAAATCGACGAGTTCTCGCGCGAGAAGATGAATTTCACCCTCAAGGAACTCGAAGAAGAGCGCGCCGGCGTAGCCGACCTGCTTGGCTGAGCCTTGCGTATCCGGGAGCGCTTAGCCGGCGCTCCCGCCCAAGCCAGAACACCCCTGATCCCGTACAGAGACCCCGATAATGACGACCGGCGCCCACCCTGATGCCGTGCTCTACTCCGAAGAAGGAGTCTTGCCCGAGCGTGCAGCGGTGGAGCATTTTGCCGGCAGCGAAAAACTGATGCGCAAGGCGCTCGCCTTGCAAGCCGAGCGCGGCCCGGTTTTTGACATCACCTTTGATTGCGAGGATGGCGCCCCTGCCGGAGCCGAACGCGATCACGCCGAGATGATTGCGGCACTGATCATGAGTGCCGAGAACCGTTTCAACCGTGTCGGCGCACGCATTCACGACATCACCCACAGCGCCTGGCGTACCGATCTGGAACAGATCGTCGGCCTGGCCGGCACACGTCTGGCTTACCTCGTCCTGCCCAAAGCCAGGGGGATTTCCGACGTCGAACGCGTCATCGCCACCCTGCGCGAGGTCGAATCTCGCGGCGGGCTCTCCCGTGAGATCCCGCTCCATGTCATCCTCGAAACGCACGGGGCCCTGCATCAGGCCTGGGAAATCGCAGCCTTGCCTGGCATCGAAACACTGGATTTCGGCTTGATGGATTTTGTCAGTGCCCACCATGGCGCACTGGACGCTTCCACCATGCGCAGCCCTGGTCAGTTCGAACACCCGGTCGTGGTCAGCGCAAAGGTCCAGACTGTCCGCGCAGCACTGGCACATGCCGTGCTTCCCTCGCACAACGTTTGCATTGAACTTCGTGACCAGACGATTATCGAATCAGATGCCCGCCGTGCCCGGGAAGAGTTCGGCTTTCTGCGCATGTGGAGCATCCATCCTGACCAGATCGAACCCATCCTGCGCGGGATGCAGCCTGCAGCGGCAGAAGTCGAAATGGCCGGAGAGATCCTCCTTGCCGCGCAGGATGCAGACTGGGCTCCAACCCGTCATCAGAACCGGCTGCATGATCGCGCCTCGTACCGTTATTTCTGGAACGTGCTCAAACGGGCACATTCCACAGGCATTGAATTGCCAGAGCCAATTATTCGCAGATTCTTTGATTGACCCTTACTTGCGGAAGCTGAGCCAGAACGCTTTCGCGCAACAACTGGAGGAACGACCGTGCTAGTAGCCTACCGCCAACACGTTGCCGAGCGCGCCGCGCTCGGTATCCCGCCCCTTGCGCTGGATGCCAAGCAAACCGCCGAACTGATCGAACTGATCAAGGCTCCGCCAGCCGGAGAAGAGGCCTTCCTGCTGGACCTGATCACCCATCGCGTACCACCCGGCGTCGATGATGCAGCCAAGGTCAAAGCCTCTTTCCTGGCTGCACTGGCACATGGCGATCTGGCCTGTGCTCTGATCAGCAAGGAGAAGGCGACCGAACTGCTCGGCACCATGGTGGGCGGCTACAACGTCAAACCCCTGATTGATCTGCTCGATGACGCGGCACTGGCGCCCATCGCGGCGACTGCACTGAAGAAGACATTGCTGATGTTCGATTTCTTCCACGATGTCGCAGAAAAGGCCAAGGCCGGCAACGCGGCAGCCCGGGAAGTCATCCAGAGCTGGGCAGAAGCCGAGTGGTTCACCTCGCGCCCCGAATTCCCGGCCAGCATCAAGCTGACCGTGCTGAAGGTGACCGGCGAGACCAACACCGACGATCTTTCCCCTGCACCGGACGCCTGGAGCCGCCCGGACATCCCGCTGCACGCCCTGGCCATGCTCAAGAACACCCGCCCCGGCATCACGCCGGAAGAAGACGGCAAGCGCGGCCCGATCAAGATGATTCAGGACCTCGCCGCCAAGGGCAATCTCGTCGCCTACGTGGGCGACGTGGTCGGCACCGGCTCCTCGCGCAAGTCGGCGACGAACTCCGTGCTGTGGTGGACCGGCGAAGACATCCCCTTCGTGCCGAACAAGAAGTTCGGCGGCGTCTGCCTCGGCGGCAAGATCGCTCCGATCTTCTTCAACACCCAGGAAGACGCGGGCGCACTGCCGATTGAAATCGATGTCGCCAAGATGGACATGGGCGACGAAATCACCCTCAACGTCGATCACGCCAGCGGCAAGGTCACTGCCACCAAGGGCGCCACCACGATTGCCGAATCGCAACTGAAGACGCTGGTGCTACTGGATGAAGTGCGCGCCGGCGGCCGCATCAACCTGATCATCGGTCGCAGCCTCACCGGCAAGGCCCGTGAATTCCTTGGCCTGTCCGCCTCCACCCTGTTCCGCCTGCCGCAAGTCCCGGCTGACACCGGCAAGGGCTACACCCTGGCACAGAAGATGGTCGGCCGCGCCTGTGGCCTGCCTGAAGCAAATGGGCAACAACAAGGCATGCGTCCCGGCACCTACTGCGAACCGAAGATGACCTCGGTCGGCTCGCAGGACACCACCGGCCCGATGACCCGCGACGAGCTGAAGGATCTGGCCTGCCTCGGTTTCTCCGCTGATCTGGTGATGCAGTCCTTCTGCCACACCGCGGCCTATCCCAAGCCCGTAGATGTGAAGACCCATCGCGAGCTGCCCAAGTTCATCTCCAACCGTGGCGGTATCTCGTTGCGCCCCGGTGACGGCGTAATCCACTCCTGGCTCAACCGCATGCTGCTGCCGGATACCGTCGGCACCGGCGGCGACAGCCACACGCGTTTCCCGGTCGGCATCAGCTTCCCGGCCGGCTCCGGTCTGGTTGCCTTCGCCGCCGCCACCGGCGTGATGCCGCTGGACATGCCCGAATCGGTACTGGTGCGCTTCAAGGGCTCGCTCGACGAAGCCCAGAAACGCGGCGTCACCCTGCGTGATCTGGTCCATGCCATCCCGCTGTACGGCATCAAGCAAGGTCTGCTGACCGTCGCCAAGGCCGGCAAGATCAACGAGTTCTCCGGCCGCATCCTGGAAATCGAAGGCCTGCCGGATCTCAAGGTTGAACAGGCGTTCGAGCTGTCGGACGCCTCCGCCGAGCGCTCCGCCGCCGGCTGCACGGTGCGCCTCAACAAGGCGCCGATCGTTGAGTACATGCGTTCGAACATCGTGCTGCTCAAGAACATGATCGCCGACAACTACGCCGACAAACGCACCCTGGAACGCCGCATCCAGAAGATGGAAGACTGGATCGCCAACGGCGAACTGCTCCAGCCGGATGCAAACGCCGAGTACGCCCACGTCATCGAAATCGATCTGGCCGACATCAAGGAGCCCATCCTGTGCTGCCCGAACGACCCGGATGACGCCAAGTGGCTCTCGGACGTGGCTGGCACAGCCATTGATGAAGTCTTCATCGGCTCCTGCATGACCAACATCGGCCACTTCCGCGCCGCCTCCAAACTGCTCGAAGGCCGCCGCGACATTCCGGTCAAGCTGTGGGTCGCGCCCCCCACCAAGATGGATGCCTCCGAGCTGACCAAGGAAGGCCACTACGGCGTCTTCGGCACCGCTGGCGCGCGCACCGAAATGCCTGGCTGCTCGCTGTGCATGGGCAACCAGGCCCAAGTGCGCGAAGGTGCAACGGTGGTGTCGACCTCGACACGCAATTTCCCGAACCGCTTGGGCAAGAATACCAATGTGTATCTGGCCTCGGCAGAAGTCGCCGCGATTGCATCCAAGCTCGGTCATATCCCGACCGTCGCCGAATATCAAGCTGACATGGGCGTGATCAACGCCGATGCCAGCAAGATCTATCGCTATATGAACTTCGACCAGATCAGCGAGTACCAGGAAATCGCCGCAGACGTGAAGATCTGAGTACCCGGCCCATTTGTTCCAGGAGCCCGGCCAGCCGGGCCTTTCGGGAACAATGGGCTAACAGATTTTGTAGCACCCAAGGCGCACCTCGACGCCAACAGAGAGCAGCACCCAACGGCCCGCCCGGAGCACTCTGGCCGGGCCGTTTTCATGGCATCTGCAGACAGTATTGTTCAGATGCGTATTAACAACTCCACAGTCGCCATGGCATCACTTGCTCAATGACTAATGGTGCTGACCTAATTCAGGACGGGTCACGTTCAGAATAATAAAAAACGACGGACAACAAAAAACCCGCAACAGCGGGTTTTTTGTTGGGCAATTCTGCCAGCGCTTAACGCTTGGAGAACTGTTTACGCCGACGTGCCTTGCGGAAGCCAACTTTCTTACGTTCAACTTCGCGAGCATCACGCGTCACAAAACCAGCTTTTTTCAGCACAGGCTTCAGCTCAGGGCTAAAGTCGATCAGGGCACGAGTGATCCCGTGGCGCACCGCACCAGCTTGACCAGACTCGCCGCCACCGATCACGTTGACCATGATGTCAAAGCTTGTGATGTTCTCAGTCAGCTGAAGCGGCTGACGCACAATCATGCGGCCGGTTTCGCGGGAAAAGAACTCATCAACGGGCTTACCGTTAACAACAATCTTGCCGGAACCTGCTTTGATGAAGACACGGGCAACAGCCGTCTTGCGACGACCCGTACCGTAATTATATTGACCGACGGGCATTGCTCTCGCTCCTGAATTAGATGTCCAGCACCTTGGGCTGCTGTGCGGCGTGCGGATGTGCAGCGCCTGCATAGCACTTGAGCTTCTTGAGCATGGCGTAACCGAGCGGGCCCTTGGGCAACATACCCTTTACAGCCTTCTCAAGCACGCGCGCCGGGAAGCGCTGTTGCAGCTTGGTGAAGTTGGTTTCATAGATGCCGCCCGGATAACCGGAGTGGCGGTAGTACTTCTTGTCCAGTGCTTTGTCACCGGTTACGCGCAACTTCTCGACGTTAACAACGACGATAAAATCACCGGTATCAACGTGCGGCGTATAAATAGCCTTGTGCTTGCCACGCAGGCGGCGAGCAATCTCGCTGGCCAAACGACCGAGCACCTTATCAGTCGCATCGACGACGAACCAGTCGTGCGTCACTTCATGCGGCTTGGCGGAAAAGGTCTTCATCAGAGTTTCCTCTTGTCTTGTTGTGCGCCGTACGGACACCCGTACGCGGAAAGTCGGCAAGTATATGCCTTTTCAAATCGCACTGTCAAACACGATCAGCACTTTTGAAACAGAGGCAGCTAAGCCTCTTGCTGCTAATGACAGCAAGGCAATACCGGAATAAAAAAACGCAGCCCTTGTGGGGCTGCGCCAAGTCCACACCAAAGGAGGAGGGTGGAGGAGACAATCTTCTGATCCGGAACATGCTTGCATGTCGATCAGCACGATTCGATTATGGCCACCCCTATGGTGCATTGCAAGACTTATTTGTTCGACAAAAGGAGAATGTTTCTATGCAAGAATAAGCGCTGTTTATTGACATAATTCTCATACATAGCAAGACCTTAGCCTTACACTCAAAATCTGTAGTTACCGATAAATGAACGGACCATCTCTTATCCTGCACGCCGATTACCGCACCGCAGCATCTTGCGTTTTTAGCAAACGCTCCTTTGACTCAAATTGAACGCTACACTCTCCGAATATTTACAACGAAAGTCCGTCATGGAATGCACTGTCACTTGGTCTGGAAACGCCTGCTTTACCGCTACGACAGGCAGCGGGCACCAAGTCGCCATGGAAGGGGCTGCAGAATTAGGCGGGAAAAACCAATCCCCGCGCCCCATGGAGCTAATCCTGGCAGGCGCCGGGGGATGCACAGCGTACGATGTCGTGCTGATTCTTAAGCGCGGACGTCACGCCATCGAAAATTGCGAAGTTCACATGCGTGCGGAACGAGCGGAGAGTGACCCAAAAGTGTTCACCCGCATCCATTATCACTACATAGTCAGCGGCAAAAACCTCAGGCAGGAAGTTGTTGAACGCGCAATCAACCTGTCCGCAGAAAAATACTGCTCTGCCTCCATCATGCTTGGCAAAACAGCCACGATCAGCCATGACTTCGAGATTGTAAATACCTGTGCTTGATGGGCTTCGCACCAAGCGCACGCTGACCTATATCCTGTAGGCTAGAGATGTCATTACTTTAGAAGCAATTTTCATAGCCATTTTTGCCGGGGGTGGTAAGTCATTCGCGCCGAACCTAACAGCTGTCTCGGCATGAGCAGCCTCATCCCGACACATCTGATCAAGAATGCACCGTGTACGCAGGTCCTCTTCAGGGACCTCGGCCAAGTGAGAACCTAAGTGTGCCTCAACCTGGCGTTCTGTTTCGGCGAGAAATCCCAGACTCCAACGATCCCCTGCCAATCCGGCTACGATCCCGATAGACAAAGCACCGGCATACCACACGGGGTTCAGCAGGCTGGTACGACCGCCCAATTCCTGGATCCGTTGCAGAGCCCAAGCTAAGTGTTCAGTCTCTTCACCAGCCGCTTTATCCAGCGCATCCCGCGCCTCATCAGACCTTGCGGTCAAAGCCTGACCTTGATAGAGCGCTTGAGCACAGACTTCACCTACATGATTGACACGCATAAGGCCGGCTGTATGCCGCCTCTGGGGCTCGGAAAGCATGCAGTCTGGCAGCTCGGCTCCGGGAATCGGACGTACAGAACGCGGTGGCGCAGCCAACGTACGCAACGCCCTGTCAACATGGAAAATGATTTGATCTAGCACGCCCGCAGTCCCACTACACGCCTCCTGCTTCGAGCAGATAGCTTTTAGGACGACCTTGTATATCCCCCTGGAACAAGATATCCGCCAGTTCATTCAGAGCAAGACGGTATACCCCCCGTTTAAACTCTATGACCGACTCCAGCGGCACCCAAAACCCTGTCCAGCGCCAAGCATCAAACTCGGGATGTCCGCTAGCGCGTAGACTGATATCACTATCGCGGCCGACCAAACGCAGCAAAAACCAGATCTGTTTCTGCCCACGATATGTACTGCGCCATTCGCGCTTAATCCAGTGCTTCGGCACGTCATAGCGCAACCAATCACGGGTCCGGGCGAGCACACGCACATGCTCGGGACGCAAGCCAACTTCCTCGTAGAGCTCACGGTACATCGCCTGCTCGGGTGATTCACCCTGCTTGATGCCACCTTGTGGAAACTGCCAGGAATGCTCGCGGATACGCTTACCCCAGAATACCTCGTTATTCGAGTTGACGATGACGATGCCGACATTGGGGCGATAGCCGTCCCTGTCTAGCATGAGAAATCACCTTAAATGTTGACGTTTGACCCGATTCTTTCACAGATCAAGACCCAAGGAAACCACCCGCCAAGCTTGACATCCGTCAGCGCTAGCGCTCGGGTACAATTCCACCTCATTTCACGAACCCGTAATTCCTTCTGATCATGCGTGCAAGCCAGTTTTACATTGCCACTCTCAAAGAGGCCCCCTCTGATGCCGAGATCGTCAGCCATAAGCTCATGATGCGTGCAGGTTTCATCAAAAAGTTATCTGCCGGCATCTATAACTACATGCCGATGGGGCTGCGAGTCATCCGCAAGATCGAAAACATCATCCGCGAAGAAATGAACAATGCAGGCGCCATAGAACTATCCATGCCTATCGTGCAGCCTGCTGAACTGTGGCAAGAGACCGGTCGATTCGACAAGATGGGGGACGAATTGCTACGGTTCAAGGACCGACATAACCGCGATTTCGTCATCCAGCCGACATCTGAAGAAGTCATCACCGATATCGTCCGGCAGGATGTGCGTAGCTATCGCCAACTCCCCAGGAATTTGTATCAAATCCAGACGAAATTTCGCGACGAACGACGTCCGCGCTTCGGCATCATGCGCGGCCGCGAATTCACAATGAAGGACGCCTACTCCTTCCATGCCAGCTTCGAAGACCTGCAACGCGAATATCAGAACATGTTCAGCGCGTACTCGCGCATGTTTACCCGCTTGGGGTTGCAGTTTCGGGCTGTTGCTGCAGATACGGGAGCGATTGGTGGCACTGGCTCTCACGAATTCCACGTAATCGCCGAAACAGGCGAAGATGCGATTGCATACAACCCGAATTCTGACTACGCAGCCAACGTAGAGTTGGCGGAAGCACTGCCCCCTGCAAACCCACGCCCTGCACCACAAGCAACTCTCCTCAAAATACACACACCCGGAATCAAAACAATCGACCAGTTGAGCGCCTCCCTGAAAATAGCACCGACACAAACGCTAAAATCCATTGTCATTGAAGGCGACGATGGAACACCTGTGCTGTTGCTGCTACGTGGCGACCATGAATTGAACGAGGTCAAAGCCAGTAAGCTGAAGGGGGTGTTCTCCCCCATCCGTTTTGCAGCCCCCTCCGTCATCCGCGAAGCTTTCGGTTCCGAACCAGGCTCTTTGGGGCCTATCGGTTTCAAAGGACGGATTTATGCAGACCGTGCTGTCGCCGCGATGGCGGACTTCGTAATCGGTGCGAATGAAAGCGATCACCATTACACAGGAGCGAATCTAGGGCGAGACTTTGCTGAACCAGAATTCGTCGACATCCGCAATGTCGTAGCCGGTGACCCTTCACCTGACGGAAATGGTCCTCTCGCAATCTGCCGTGGCATTGAAGTCGGCCATATTTTTCAACTGCGGACCCGCTACTCTCAAACCATGGGGTGCAAATTCATCGGGGAAGACGGCAAAGAACAAGTCATGGAAATGGGTTGTTATGGTGTTGGCGTAACCCGCATCATGGGCGCAGCCATTGAGCAAAACTTTGATGATCGAGGCATTATCTGGCCAGATGCAATAGCTCCGTTCCAACTCGTTATCTGCCCAATGGGTTGGAGCCGCTCTGAATCCGTACGTGACACAACCTCCGCGATATACCAAGAATTAAAGCGTGCAGGCATCGACGTCATCCTCGACGACCGCGATGAACGCCCTGGCGTAATGTTTGCTGACTGGG
This sequence comes from Pseudomonadota bacterium, assembly GCA_018262235.1. GTDB lineage: Bacteria > Pseudomonadota > Gammaproteobacteria > Burkholderiales > Rhodocyclaceae > Uliginosibacterium. The sequence goes on along the minus strand of JAGTRY010000059.1, from coordinate 1,531 downwards.
AACTGATCGGAATACCTCATCGCATCGTCATAGGTGACCGCGGCCTGAAAGAAGGTGTGGCCGAATACCAAGGGCGTCGCGACACAGAAGCAACTAAAGTCAGTGTCGCGGAGATAGTGACCTTTGTGAGATCTCGTTTAGTTGGGTAACTTGCATGTTGCGTTCAACAAGCTTGGTTCTCTGTATGCTTTTCTGCGCGTCGGCCCACGCCGGAGCGCAGAAAGAAGAGTTGTTGGCAGCAAGCGTCCAGGCAGCATTGCATTCCGCAATCAGTGATCGAGCCTCACCAGAACCCATCTTCCCATCATTGGACGAAAAACTCCGTTGGCTAGATGCGATGGTTCCACGCTTGGCAAGTAAGCTCCCTGATACGCGAGAGCGTATCGATTTTCTGAAAACGGTCTATTACGAGGCACAACGTGCGGGACTCGATCCTCAGATGGTATTGGGGCTCATCCAAGTAGAAAGCGGCTTCCGCAAATATGCCGTCTCAAGTGCAGGCGCGCGAGGCCTGATGCAGGTTATGCCTTTTTGGGTAAAACAGATCGGAACTCCGGATCAGGATCTTTTCCATCTCCGGACAAATCTGCGCTATGGATGCACGATCTTGCGATATTACATAGATCTCGAGAAAGGCGACCTCTTCCGAGCACTCGGACGCTACAACGGTAGTCTAGGGAAGCCCGAATATCCCAATGCCGTGGTCTCTGCATGGCAAAAAAGCTGGGGCTTTTCGACCACAGTCATTAGCCGGTCATCACCTCCTGCAATTAGCCGTTGAGAAAGCCTTCAGGACTTGGAATAATGGAGTTAGGCGTCACACAAGACTCAGAGTTTGCTTGACAACACACCAGGAGGACATATCCATGAAGCACCCGCTTAGCCTCGTCGTTGCATCACTCTCTCTCGTACTGCTTTCTGCCTGCAGCTCAGAGCCCTCCAGTGAATCTACTTACGTACCGCCAGCCTTCCCGGCTGTGGTCAAGGATGGCATTCTGGTCAATAACAATGGCATTACGCTTTATACCTTTGACAAGGACGTAATGCCAAACAAGAGCACTTGTAACGTCAAATGTCCGTTCAACTGGCCACCGCTTTTCGCAACACCAGATGACACGGCCAAGGGCGATTACACCATCTTTGAACGGGACGACGGGATGACCCAGTGGGCTTACAAAGGCAAACCGCTGTATCAGTACCTTGAAGACAAGAAGGCTGGCGATAAGAAAGGGGAAAGCAAGCCTGACTGGAAAATTGCCAAACCCTAATAGAACCGAGTGCAGAGCATCTTGCCCTGACTCCGCTAAACGCCCGATGAGCCTTAAACGCCATCGGGCGTTTAATTTTCACGGGCCGAAGAGTAAGTAGTCGCCCCTGAAATATCTCTGCAAGCCGCATTGTGACTGGGTTTGAGTGAGATAATACGCACAGTTGGTTTGCCGGATTTTATATTCTGGCGCCGCGTTTTCTTGCAAACCAAGCGAGCTGCGATGAAGCCCAAACGCCAAGAAGCCATCCCCCAGGAAGATCT
>JAGTRY010000058.1 GCA_018262235.1 Pseudomonadota bacterium | reverse complement strand
GAACACCGTTTTCGGGAATTGCTTGGAGACCTTCGCCATCGCGTTCATGTAGCCGAAGGATGTCGCGAAAATCACCTTGTTGCCTTTGCTGGCGAGGTCACGGATCACACGTTCGGCGTCAGCGGTTTCAGGCACGTTCTCGACGAAAGTGGTCTTGACCTTGTCGCCCTGCTGGGCTTCGACGGCCTTGCGCCCCACGTCGTGGGAGTAGGTCCAGCCATGATCACCGGTCGGGCCGATGTAGATGAAGGCGGCCTTGAGCGGATCTGCGGCCTGGGCGGAGGCAATCGCGAACACGCCGGCACAGACGGCAAGCACGCGTGAAACTTTGGCAAAACTTCCGTATGACATTCTGATCTCCTTGGATTGGGGGCTGACAAACTGAAGCCGACCCTGACACTGTAGACGCCGTCCGCCAGTGCGCCTATGGCTGACTGTTTATGAGAGTTATCGGGGCACGCTGCACCGATACCGGGCATGCTATTGATTCGGCCACAGGTTTTTTTGAGGTCCGTTCGGCCCGAGTACGCCGCAGGCGTGTATCGAGGGCATGGCCCAAGCCTCGATACACCGGGCTCGCCCGGCACTCGGCACGAACGGTTCGCTGGGGCAAAGTTCAAACTTCATCGGGCCGAATCTATATCCACCTGCTCCAGGAGAAACCATGAGCACTCAAGATCTGTATTGGCTGCGCCGCAGCTTTGAACTCGCAATGGCCAGCCGAAATGCCGGCAAGCACCCGTTTGCAGCCCTGGTAATCGCGCCGGATGGCCGCGTGGTGGCCGAATGCGGCAATGATTCGCGCCCGCCGGGCAATCCGACCCGCCATGCCGAGCGTGTGGCCGCCGCCCGCGCGGCCACCGTGCTGAGTGCCGAAGAGCTGCGTGGCAGCACCCTGTATTCCAATGCCGAACCCTGCGCGATGTGCGCCGGTGCAATCTATTGGTGCGGCATCGGACGGGTGGTGTACGGGCTGGCCGAATCCAGTCTGCTGGCGCTGACCGGCAATGACCCGGAAAATCCAACTCTTTCGCTGCCCTGCCGCAGCGTGTTCGCCAGCGGCCAACGCCCCATCGAAGTGATCGGCCCCTTGCTGGAAGAGGAAGCCGCCATTGCCCAGCAAGGATTCTGGATTCCGGGATAAACACTATTCCGGATCCGCAGTAGCGCTGGGCATGGCATGTGCTTGAAAATCGGGACAATTGCTGGATACAAAAAAATGCCCCAACGCCCCATACAGTTCTGGTTTCGCGGCCGCCTCACCGAAGTCCGCGATGTTTCACCGCAGCGCACCGTGCTGCAGTGGTTGCGCGAAGACGCCCACGCCACAGGCAGCAAGGAAGGCTGTGGCGAAGGCGACTGCGGCGCCTGCACGGTGGTCATCGGCAGCCGCGATGACACTGCCCGCGGCGGCGTGCGCCTGGATGCCGTGAATAGCTGCATCCAGTTGCTACCCACGCTGGATGGCAAAGCACTATTCACGGTGGAAGACCTCGCCCAGCCAGAGCACCTGCATCCGGTGCAGCAAGCCATGGTGGAAACCCATGCTTCACAGTGTGGTTTCTGCACGCCGGGTTTCGTGATGTCGCTATGGGCCGATTACGAAATGCGTGACGCTGCACCTTCGCGTGAAGAGGTGAAGACCTGCCTCTCCGGCAACCTGTGTCGCTGCACCGGTTACCGCCCCATCATCGACGCCGCGCAACGCGCCTGGCAGCAACCTGCATGCAAGATGGATCGGACGCCCCTGCGCGCCACGCTCGACACGCTGGCGGCCATGCCGGCGCTGGATTACACCAGCCATGGCCAGCGCTTCATCGCGCCGCGCAGCCTCGCCGCGCTGGCCCAGCACTGCGAAACCATGCCGCAGGCGCGCCTGCTGGCAGGCTCCACCGACATCGGCTTGTGGGTCACCAAACAGTTGCGTCAGCTCGGCGACATTCTCTATCTGGGCGCGGTGGATGAATTGAAAACCATCACCCACACGGAGGCATACATCGAGATCGGCGCAGGCGCCTCGCTGAGTGCGGCTTTCGCTGTGCTCGTGCAGGAAGACCCGCACTGGCAGGAACTCGCCGAACGCTTCGCTTCCCTGCCGGTGCGCAACGCCGGCACGCTCGGCGGCAATGTGGCGAATGGGTCGCCCATTGGCGATTCGATGCCGGCGCTGATCGCGCTGGACAGCCAGATCGTCCTGCAAAAAGGCGCGCGTGTGCGCAGCCTGGCGCTGGAGGACTTCTATCTGGCCTATCAGAAAACCGCGCTGGAAGCCGGCGAGTTCGTACGCGCCGTACGCGTGCCACGCCACCGCGAGGACGCGGCCTTCCGCACCTGGAAAGTTTCCAAACGCGCCGAGCAGGATATCTCGGCGGTCTGCGCAGGATTCTCCTTGCATATTGAGGATGGCATGGTGCGCGAAGTGCGCCTGGCCTTCGGCGGCATGGCGGCGACCCCCAAGCGTGCCGCCCAGGCCGAAGCTGCCCTGCGTGGTCAGCCCTTCAGTGAAATCACGGTACGCGCAGCGATGGCCGCTCTGGCGCAGGATTTCCAGCCGCTGGACGACATGCGCGCCAGCGCGGCCTATCGCCTGCAGGTCGCGCAGAACCTGGTGTGGCGCTTGTGGCTGGAATGCAGCCCGGATACCGGCCAGCCAGCGCCCGCCAGGCTCCAGGACTTGCAGGCGGTGCAATCATGAGCAGCGTGGTCGGCAAGGCACATCCGCACGAAAGTGCCAGCCTGCATGTGCGTGGCAGCGCCACCTACATCGACGATCTGCGCGAACAGCACGGCACGCTGCATGCGGCTTTCGGGCTGTCCACCTGCGCCCACGGGCGAGTCCGCACGCTGGATCTCGATGCGGTCAGCCGTTCGCCGGGCGTGGTGGCGGTGCTCACGGCACGGGATATTCCCGGCGTGAATGATTGCGGCCCGATCCTGCATGACGACCCCATCCTTGCCGATGGCTTGGTGCAGTTTTACGGCCAGCCGATATTTCTGGTGCTCGCTGAATCACACGATGCCGCGCGCCGCGCCGCGCGCCTGGCCAAGGTCGATTACGAAGTGCTGCCGGCCATCCTGGATACGGCAGCAGCCATCGCCGCCGAATCCTGGGTGCTCCCGCCGGTATCCATGGAGCATGGCGATGCCGCCGCCGCGCTGGTCGCATCGCCTCATCGCCTGAAAGGTGCGGCCCGACTTGGCGGGCAGGAACACTTCTATCTCGAAGGGCAGATCGCCTACGCCCTGCCACGCGAGCAGGAATGCATCCACGTACATAGCTCGACCCAGCATCCCACCGAGATGCAGCACACCATTGCCAAGACTCTGGGCTGGCATAGCCACCAGGTCAGCGTGGAATGCCGGCGCATGGGCGGCGCATTTGGCGGCAAGGAATCACAATCCGCGCAGATTGCCTGCGCGGCAGCGCTGGGCACATGGAAGACCGGCCGGCCGGTCAAGCTGCGCCTGGACCGCGATGACGACATGACGCTCACCGGCAAACGTCATGACTTCAATGCGCAATGGGAAGTCGGCTTCGACACCGAAGGGCGGATTCTCGGTCTGCGCATCATGCTGGCCTCGCGCTGCGGTTTTTCGGCCGATCTGTCCGGCCCGGTGAACGATCGCGCGCTATGCCACATCGATAACTGCTACTACCTCGATGCGGTCAGCGTGCGCAGCCTGCGCTGCAAGACCCACACCGTGTCGAACACCGCCTTCCGTGGGTTCGGCGGGCCGCAGGGGATGTTCTTCATCGAATACATCCTCGACGACATCGCCCGCCATCTGGGGCTCGACCCACTCTCCGTACGCCAGCTGAACCTGTATGGCGATCCGGCTGGCGAAGTGCGCAACACCACGCCTTATGGCATGAAGGTGGAAGACAACATCGCCCCTGCCCTCATTGCCGAGCTGGCCGCAAGCAGCGACTACACCGCACGCCGCGCCGCCATCGATGCCTTCAACGCCAGCAGCCCGGTGATCAAGCGCGGGCTGGCGCTGACCCCGCTCAAGTTCGGCATTTCCTTCAACGCCACGCTCTACAACCAGGCCGCCGCGCTGGTCCACGTCTATGCCGATGGCACGGTCCTGGTTTCGCAGGGCGGCACGGAAATGGGCCAGGGCTTGTACACCAAGATCCGCCAGATCGTGGCGCATGAGCTGGGCCTGTCCATAGGCCAGGTGCGCCTGACTGCCACCGACACCAGCCGGGTGCCCAACACCTCGGCCACGGCGGCTTCCAGTGGCGCCGATCTGAACGGCAAGGCCGCGCAGGACGCCGCACGCAAGGTCAAGCAGCGCCTCGTCGCGCTGTTTGCCGAAAAGCACGGCGTAGCCCCCGAGAGCGTGGTGTTTGGCGACGATTACGTCTGCAGCGGCGAGATCCGCCAGCGCTTCGCCGAACTGGTGGGCGCGGCCTATGCTGCGCGCATCCAGTTGTGGGATTCGGGCTTCTACGCCACCCCGAAGATCCACTGGAACAAGGACACGCTGCAAGGGCGCCCTTTCTTCTATTTCTCCTATGGCGCGGCCTGCGCCGAAGTCGCCATCGATACCCTGACCGGTGAATCACGCGTGCTGCGCGTCGACATCCTGCATGACGTCGGCAAATCCCTGAATCCAGCCATCGACATCGGCCAGATCGAAGGCGGCTTCATTCAGGGCATGGGCTGGCTCACCACCGAGGAACTGTGGTTCCGCCCGGACGGCCCTCAACAGGGGCGCAACATGACCCATGCGCCCTCGACCTACAAGATCCCGAGTGCCGGCGATTGCCCGCCGGTCCTGAACGTGCGGCTCTTCGACAATGCCAACGTGGAAGACACCATTCACAAATCCAAGGCGGTCGGCGAACCGCCGCTGATGCTTGCCTTCAGCGTGTTCTTCGCCCTGCGCGACGCGGCCAGCGCCGCGGCCGGGCGAGCCGTGCCGCTGCAGGCGCCGGCCACCGCCGAAGCGATCCTGCGTGCCATCGGAGGTCTGCCATGAATGCCTGGCAAGCCTTGCCGGACTGGCTCGCACGCGAAGGCTCGCTGATGCTGGTGAGCGTTGCCGCCGTGCGCGGCTCGGCCCCGCGCGAAGCCGGCGCGAGCATGCTGGTAAGCGCAGACCGTTGCTGCGACACCATCGGCGGCGGTCGTCTGGAATGGGAAGCCATCGCCCATGCACGCGAATTGCTGGCGCAAGCGCCTGCCGCGCCGGTGTTGCTGCGCTTGCCGCTGGCTGCCAGCCTGGGCCAATGCTGCGGCGGCGTGGTCTGGCTGCTGTTCGAGCACATTGAGGGGCGCACTGCGACAGCCTGGCAAACCCGCCTGACTGCGCTGGAAAACGGCCAGCGCCTGCTGCGCGAATGCTCCATGAAGACATCCTCCATATGGCAATTAGATACACCGCTTCCCCGGCCGGCAGACACCGTGACCAGCCTTGAGCTCGATAAGCCGGGTGAGCCAGGTTCCTGGTGCTTCCGCCAAGAGATTTCTCTGCCGCAGTTTCCCGTCACGATCTTCGGTGCCGGTCATGTCGGCGAAGCCATCGTGCGTGCCCTCCTGCCGCTGGCCGCGCAGATCCGCTGGGTGGATACGCGTGAAGACGTGTTCCCGGCCGAGCTGACCTCCGCCGTATGCTGCATCCATACAGATGACCCGGTGCAGGAAGTGCGCGAGGCACGCCCCGGCAGCATGCTGCTGGTGCTGACCCACAGCCACGCAATTGATCTGGAACTGTGTGCACAAGGCCTGCGGCGCCAGGATCTGGCTTTCTTCGGCCTGATCGGCTCGCAAGCCAAACGCTCACGCTTCGAACAGCAATTGCTCATGCGCGGTTTGGGCGCGGCCGAGCTTGCCGGCCTCACCTGCCCGATCGGGATTGCCGGAATCCGCAGCAAACAACCGGCTGTCATTGCCGCGGCGGTAGTCGCCCAGCTCCTGCTGGTCCACGAAAACGCTGCGCTGGCACGCCACGCCGCCCTCTCTCGCATAAACTCCGCTCCCCTCACCCAGATCAAGATCGGGCTTCCCTCATGCTGATACCTCCGCCGCCCGCCCATCCGCGCCCCGTGCCCGCAGGTGAGCCACGCCTGCAGTTGATCAACATTTCCAAACGCTATCCCGGCGTGCTCGCCAATGATCAGGTGAGTCTGTACGTGATGCCGGGCGAGATCCATGCCGTGCTTGGCGAAAACGGCGCCGGCAAGAGCACCCTGATGAAGATCATCTACGGTGCGGTGCAGGCCGACAGCGGACAGATCCAGTGGAACGGCCGCGAAGTCAGCGTCGCCAACCCGGCCGCCGCACGCGAGCTGGGCATCGGCATGGTGTTCCAGCATTTCCAGCTCTTCGAAACCCTCAGCGTCACCGAAAACATCGCGCTGGCCTTGCCGCCCGACACGGACCTCAAGGAACTCGCCACGCGGGTGCGCACGGTGTCCGAAAAATACGGCCTGCCGCTGGACCCGGACCGCCTTGTGCATGCGCTGTCGGTCGGCGAGCGCCAGCGCGTGGAGATCGTGCGCAGCCTGCTGCAGAACCCGCAATTGCTGATCCTCGACGAGCCGACCTCGGTGCTCACGCCGCAAGCCGTGCGCAAACTTTTCGAGACTTTGCGCAAGCTCGCCAGCGAAGGCGTTTCCATCCTCTACATCAGCCACAAGCTGCACGAGATCCAGGAACTGTGCGACCGTGCCACGGTGATGCGCGGCGGCCGCGTGACCGGCGGCGCCGATCCGAAACAGGAATCGACGGCGAGCCTGGCGCGCATGATGATCGGCCGCGAGCTGCCGGTGTGCCAGGCGCCGGATTACGCCGGCGAAGTCAAACCGGTGCTGGAGATCAACCGCATCAACCGCCCCAAGGACGACCCTTTCGGCATATCCCTGCAAGACATTTCGCTCACCGTGTATAGCGGCGAAGTGGTCGGCATTGCCGGCATCTCCGGCAACGGCCAGGCCGAGTTGCTCGCTGCCCTCTCCGGCGAGACCACCGGACGCGCCGATTCGGTGCGCATCGCGGGGCAGCCGGTAGGCCATCTGCATGCCGGTCAGCGCCGTGACCGCGGCCTGACTTTCGTGCCGGAAGAGCGCCTCGGGCGTGGCGCCGTACCGTCCATGTCGCTGACCCAGAACGCCATGCTCACCGCGCATCGCCAGCCGGGCTTGAGCCGTTACGGCCTGCTCGATTTCAAGGCCGCGCGCGACTTCGCGCTGCGTTGCATCGAGCGCTTCGACGTGCGCTGCAACGGGCCGCAATCGGCCGCGCGCAGCCTCTCGGGCGGCAACCTGCAGAAGTTCATCGTCGGGCGTGAAATCATGCAGGCGCCGAAGGTGATGATCGTCTCGCAGCCAACCTGGGGCGTGGATGTGGGCGCCTCGGCCACACTGCGCCAGACGCTGGTCGATCTGTCACGCGAAGGCGTCGGCGTGCTGGTCATCTCCGAAGAGTTGGAAGAGCTCTTCGAGATCTGCGACCGGATCGCGGTGCTGGCCGGCGGACGTTTGTCGGAAGCCACCCCCAAGGACGAAACGAATGCCGAGAAGATCGGTTTGCTGATGGCCGGCCCTGCCGCCACGGCACCGGTCTGATCGAACAACAGAGAGAAGCCCATGCCCTTGCTCACGCCCCGCGCCAATCCATCCAAACTCATGCAGTGGGCCGCGCCGCCGATTGCGATCATTGCCACCTTGCTGACGGCGACCGTGCTGTTCTATGCGCTCAACAAACCACCGCTGCAAGCCTTCTATGTCTTCTTCATCGAACCGCTGGAAACTGCGAACGGCTGGAGTGAACTGGCCCTCAAGGCCTCGCCGCTGATCCTCATCGCGCAGGGCCTGGCGCTGGGTTTCCGGGCACGCATCTACAACATCGGTGCGGAAGGGCAACTGCTGATGGGGGCCATCTGCGCTTCGGGCGTCGCGATCTATACTGATGGCATGACCGGTGACTGGATCCTGCCGCTGATGGTCCTCGCTGGCGCCATCGGCGGCGGACTGTGGGGCGCACTGCCCGCCTGGCTCAAGACGCGTTTCAACGCCGAAGAAACCCTGACCACCCTGATGCTCACCTATGTCGCGATCCAGTTGCTGGCCTGGCTGGTCAGTAGCCCCTGGCGTGACCCGGGCGGCTCGAACTTCCCGCAATCCATCATGTTCAGCGAGGCGGCGTTGTTCGCACCGCTGTTCGAAGGTTTGCGCATCAACAGTTCAGTACTGATCACGCTGCTGTCGATCCCGCTCTTCTGGCTATTCGTGAAACGCAGCTTCCTCGCCTATCAACTCGCCGTGGGCGGGCAAGCGCCCAGCGCGTCACGCTATGCAGGCTTTTCGGCGCAGCGCACGGTATGGATCAGCCTGGTCGTATCGGGCATCACGGCGGGCATTGCCGGTGCGGCGGAAGCGGCCGGGCCGGTCGGCCAGCTGACCCTGTCACTGTCCCCCGGGTATGGCTTTGCCGCGATCATCGTCGCCTGGGTGGGCCGCCTTCATCCCATCGGCATTGTCTTCTCGGGTTTGCTGATGGCCCTGATCTACATTGGTGGTGAGGCGGCGCAAGTTTCGATGCAGTTGCCTTCGGCCGTCAGCTGGCTGTTCCAGGGCATGCTGTTATTCTTCCTGCTGGGCGCGGATGCGTTCGTCGATTTCCGCCTCAAACGGCGCAACCCCAACCCCTTTGGCATCAAGGAAGGCAAGGCATGATTGAACATCTCATCCCGGTGCTGATCGGCACCCTGGCGGCTGCCACGCCCTTGATCTTTGCCGGCCTGGGCGAACTGGTCGCCGAGAAAAGTGGTGTCATCAATCTGGGGGTGGAAGGCATGATGCTGATCGGCGCGGTGGCCGGCTTCGGTGCGGCCCTGCACTGGGGACTGGTCGCCGGCTTCATTGCCGGCGCCCTGGCCGGGGCGCTTGCAGCGCTGCCCTTCGCCCTGCTGACCCTCAGCCTGGGCGCGAACCAGGCTGCTTCGGGGCTGGCGCTGACCATCTTCGGCAGCGGACTGTCGGCCTTCGTCGGCCAGTATCTGGTCAGCGAAAGCCTGCCCGGCCTGCAGCCCTGGCCGATTCCGGGCCTCTCCGCGATTCCGGTGATCGGCCCGATATTTTTCAACCAGACCGTGGTGGTCTACCTCTCGTATGCCGCTGCCATTATCGTAACCTGGGTGCTGGCCAAAACCCGCTGGGGCCTGGTGTTGCGCGCCGTCGGCGAGAGCCCGGAAGCGGCCCACACCATCGGCTACCCGGTCACCGCCATCCGCTACGGCGCAGTGTGTTTCGGCGGCGCCATGGCAGGGATTGCCGGCGCCTATCTGTCTACGGTCTACACCCCGCTGTGGGTGCAAAACATGACTGCCGGGCGCGGCTGGATCGCCGTGGCGCTGGTGGTGTTCGCAACCTGGAAGCCGCTGCGCCTCCTGCTCGGTGCCTATCTCTTCGGCGGCATGACCATCCTGCAGTTGCACGCGCAGGGCCTGGGCGTGGATCTGCCCTCGCAATTGCTGTCGGCGATCCCTTACGTGGCGACCATCGTGGTGCTGGTGCTGATCTCGCGTGACCGCAACCTGCTCCTGCTCAACCTGCCGGCCTCGCTGGGCAAACCCTTCATCCCGGGGGGCTGATGGCGACACTGCTGCTGCGCAATGCGCGCGTCGTCCTCACCATGGATGCCGCGCGGCGCGAAATCGCCGGCGGTGGCGTGTTCATTCGCGACGGGGTGATCGAAGCCGTCGGCCCCTGCGCCGAATTGCCGCTGGACGCCGATGAGGTGATCGATCTGGCACAGCGCCATGTGCTGATGCCCGGCCTGATCAACACCCATCACCACATGTACCAGAGCCTGACCCGCGCGATTCCCGCGGCGCAGGACGCCGAGCTGTTCGACTGGCTGCAGGCGCTCTACCCGATCTGGGCACGCCTCACCCCGGAGATGATCCACGTCTCCACCCTCACGGCCATGGCCGAGCTGATCCTCTCGGGCTGCACGACTTCGTCGGACCATCTCTACATCTATCCGAACGGTTGCCGGCTCGATGATTCGATTGCGGCCGCCGGCGAAATCGGCATGCGTTTCACGGCCAGCCGCGGCAGCATGAGCGTTGGCCGTTCGCAAGGCGGCCTGCCGCCGGACTCCGTGGTGGAGCGCGAGGATGCGATCCTGCGCGATACCCTGCGCCTCATCGAAGGCTACCACGACGCCTCGCGCCACAGCATGCTGCACATCGCCGTGGCGCCCTGCTCGCCGTTTTCGGTAAGCCGCGAGCTGATGCGCGAATCCGCCGCACTGGCACGTGCCCATGGCGTGCGTCTGCACACGCATCTGGCCGAGAACGTGAAGGATGTGGCCTACAGCCTGGAAAAATTCGGCATGAGCCCGGCCGAGTACGCCGAATCGCTGGGCTGGACCGGGCCGGATGTGTGGCATGCCCACTGCGTGCAGCTCGACGCGCCGGGCATCGCCCTGTTCGCCCGCACCGGCACCGGGGTAGCCCACTGCCCGTGTTCGAACATGCGCCTGGCATCCGGCATTGCACCGATCCCGCAGATGCGCACGGCTGGCGTGCCGGTCGGACTGGGCGTGGATGGCTCGGCCTCGAATGATGCTGCCCACATGTTGGGAGAAGCGCGTCAGGCCATGCTGCTGGCGCGTGTCGCACACGGCCCGGCGGCCCTGAGCGCCCGTCAGGCCCTCGAACTCGCCACCCTGGGCGGTGCCCGCGTACTCGGGCGAAACGACATCGGCGCCCTCGCCCCGGGTATGAGCGCCGATTGCGTGACCTTCGCCACGGACGGTCTGGGCATGGCCGGCGGTGCGGTGCATGATCCGGTCGCCGCGCTGGTGTTCTGCACCCCGCCGACGGTCAGCCACGCAATCATCAATGGCCGCGTGATCGTGCGTGACGGACAGCTCACCAGTGTGGATCTGCCCCGCGTGCTGGAACGTCACGACACACTGGCCCGTCGGCTCGTCAATCCCGGCTAATGCACCGCAATGCTTGTGGGCTTCAAGCCATTGCTGGCTACACTCGCCGTACTCAGCGCAGAAAGTGCGCCACCTGCGCCGATGGCATATTGCGAGATCGTGGCATCGCCGGAGTTGGTGACATACACATAGCGCCCGTCCGGACTGATCGCAACCCCGTAAGGCTGGCTGCCGGCTGCGATGCTGGCCACCGACAAGGCGGTCAACCGGCCGCTGCTGATGATGTATTGACTCACCGTGTTGGCCGCATAGTTCGCCACATACGCATAAGCACCGTTGGGACTGATGGCGATCCCGCGCGGAGACGATCCGGTCGCCACGCTCGCGGGAGAAATGGCCGACAGCGCCCCGGTACTCCCGATGCTGAACTGAGCTACCAGATCGCTATCGGTCAGGATCACATACAGATAGCTGCTGTCCGGGCTGATGACGATACTTTTCGGCGTCGTGCCCAATGAGGACAGGCTGACCGTCGCCGTTGTCAGTGAAGTCAATGCGCCACTGCTGGCGACACTGTACTGGGAGATGCTGTTGTCACTTTCATTGACCACGTAAGCGTACTTGCCGTTCGGTGTCACGGCCACTGAAACCGGATTGATGCCGGCCGCGACGGTCTTCGTGGTCATGGCACCGGGGGTCCCGCTGCTGACACTGAACTGCGATACGGTCGCAGCGCCGTAATCGGCAGCATACAGGGCAGACCCATCGGCTTTGAGCGCCAGACCATAGCCGGCACTATTCGCGCTGACCGTCGTGTTCAGTTTCAGCAGACCGCTGCTGCCAATCGTGTAGGCGCCGATGGTCTTGCTGTCCTGATGTGCAACGTAGGCATACTGGCCATCCGCACTCAAAACGATAGAGGAAGGAGAGTAGGTCGTGCTGAACGTCGGGGTGCTCAGGGCAACCAGCAAGCCACTCCCCGAAGTCACGCTGAACTGGCCAATCGATGACCCGGAGTTGTTCGTGACATAGGCCATGTAACCCCGGCAGGTCACCACGACATTCGACACATTGCCTGTCGCAGTCCCGCTCCCGTTGCTCACCGCGCAGATTTGGCCATCGGGCTGACTGGCCACCGAGATGGAATAGCTGCTGCTCGTCGTGACAAAACTGAAACTGGTCGCTGCTGCCGCAACAGACAGCGTGGCGGAATCATTCGCAAGGATGAGCCCGGCACCACTCAAACCGCTGATGGTCCCGCTCAGGGTGTAGCTGCTCACACTCGAGGACTGGGTCGTTGATGTCGTCGATTCGCCCCCGCCGCCGCACGCTGAAATCATTGCCGCCAACACGGCCAGCATGCAGTGCCCAACCATTTTTCTGTGTTTCATGAGTAACGCGCTTTGCTGAGATTGAAAACTGAACACCCCGACCCCGCGCCTGGATATGAATACAGCATCGCACGGGAGCCCCCTTGTGGATTCTTGCAATAATCCGGCACGCAAGCCAAAACAGCAAGGCAAAACACTAGATTGAATTCATGAAACAGTTAATCCAATCAATGCGTTACAAAACAAAGTCTTGAATAATTTCAACCAAATTGATCTGCAATTACATGGATTTACACGCCACTTTTCTCACCACTGCAGTCACGCCGTACCGCAAACCCTCCGGAACATTCCCGTGCAAACCCCCAAAAGGATGTCGCCCACCCCTTGCCAACCAGTCCTCCAAAAGCCTGTCAGCACAGGCTCGACAAGCCGGGAGGCTGACGCAAGGGGACGCCCCCCATCCTGATGCCTCCGAATGTCCCCTATAAGCCAGCGCCCATGGTCAGCCCCCTAGCGGAAAGCTATAGTGAGCCTGCTGTGCATTTCCCTTGGAAGCCTCATGAATCCTCTGCCTGCCGCCATGCTCGTGCGTGGCACGCTCCTGCACTTTCTGGCCGATCCCGGCGCCAATGACGATGCGGCCGCCTGGCAGTACATCGAAGATGGCGCGCTGTTCATCCAGGACGGACGCATCCGCCACTGCGGCCCCTGGCACGACGTGCTGGCGGCCTTGCCGACACTGAGCCGGGAATCCGCCCGCTATTTCGACTATCGCGGCAAGCTGATCCTGCCGGGCTTCGTCGACGCACATGTGCACTACCCGCAATTGCGCGTGATGGGTTCGTTCGGGCGCCAGTTGCTGGACTGGCTGGAGCACTACACCTTCCCGGCCGAAGCAAGTTTTGCTGACCGCAGCGTGGCAGAAAAGACCTCGGCATTCTTCCTCGATCGCCTGATCGCCCACGGCACGACAACCGCATCGGTCTTCCCGACCGTGCATGCGCACTCGGTGGATGCCTTCTTCGAAGCCGCGCAAGCGCGCAATCTGCGCATGCTCTGCGGCAAGGTCCTGATGGACCGGCATTGCCCGGAGAATCTGCGCGACACCGCGCAATCAGCCTGGGATGATTCACGGGCACTGATCGCGCGCTGGCATGGCAAAGCGCGCCTGCGCTATTCGGTCACCCCGCGTTTTGCTCCCACCTCGACGGAAGCGCAGCTCAAGGTGGCCGGCGAGCTGTTCGCCAGCGCGCCGGATCTGCACCTGCAATCACACCTGTCGGAAAATCAGCGCGAGCTGGCCTGGGTCGGCGAACTGTTCCCAGGCCGGGCAAATTACCTCGATGTATATGCCCACTTCGGCCTGATCGGACCACGCAGCATTTACGGCCACGGCATCCATCTGGATGCAGGCGAACGCACGCGTCTGGCCGAAACCGGCACGGCCCTGGCGTTCTGCCCAAGCTCCAACCTCTTCCTGGGCAGCGGTTTCTTCAACTTCCACGCCCTCAGCCAGACCGGGGTCTCCATCAGCCTGGCCAGCGATGTCGGTGGCGGCAACAGCCTGTCCACCTTGCGCACCATGGCCGCGGCCTATCAGGTCAGTCAGGCCCAGCACCATGCGCTCTCGCCCTGGCGTGCCTGGTATCTGGCGACACTGGGCGGCGCGCGGGCACTGGCGCTGGATCAGTTCATCGGCAACTTCACCCCCGGCAAGGAAGCCGACTTCGTGGTGCTCGATGCCACGGCGATTCCGGAGCTGGCTTTCCGCTGGGACTTCGCGGAGAGCGTGGCGGATCGCCTGTTCGCCCTGATGATGCTGGGCGACGAGCGCTGCGTCGCCGCTACCCATGTGCTGGGCAATTGCGTGTATCTGAACAAAGCCTGAGCACACAAGGCGACGACGTTCGCCCTTGGCGCTCTATCTTTAATTTAAACAACATATCAACGTAGGGTGCAATCGAAGCGCCGCAGGCGCGCATTGCACCGGATGTGCCTCCTGCACTCGGCGCAATGCGCTTCGCTTCGATTGCAGCCTACGACCCCGACGACCACGGCTTGTTGGGCATTCGGCTGAGTGAGAGGCGGGCTCCGCACAGGGGATTACACGCAACGGACTGCGTAGTCCGTCACCATGACGAACGCACGGAACCGTTATAATCCGGCCCACTCATCAAGCCCGGATCCCATTCATGCACAATCCTGCTCCCGAAATTTTCAAGGCCTACGACATTCGCGGCATCGTCGGCAAATCCCTTACCGTTGAGACCGTCCGCGCCATCGGTCAGGCGCTGGGCTCGGAAGCGCTGGTGCGCGGCCAGCAAACCATCGTGATCGGCCGTGATGGCCGCTTGTCCGGCGCGGACTTCGCTGTCGCACTGGCCGAAGGCATCACCAGCACCGGCATCGATGTGATCGATGTAGGCATGGTCGCCACCCCGATCACCTATTTCGCTGCTTACGAGTTGGGTGCGAACTCCTGCGTGTCGATCACTGGCAGCCACAATCCGCCCGAATACAATGGCCTGAAAATGGTGCTGGGTGGGCAAACCCTTTACGGCGCGATGATCCAGGATCTGCGCCGCCGCATCGTCGAAGGCGATCTGGCCAAGGGTGCCGGCAAGGTGACCCATACCGATGTGCGCCCGGCCTATATCGAACGCATCCTGTCTGACGTGAAGCTCGCCCGCCCGATGAAGATCGTGCTGGACTCCGGCAATGGCGTGGGTGGCAACACCGCGCCGGAACTGTTCCGCCGCCTGGGCTGCGAATTGACCGAACTGTTCAGCGAGGTCGACGGCAATTTCCCCAATCACCACCCGGATCCGTCCAAGCCCGAAAACCTGGAAGACGTGATCCATGCCCTCAAGCAGGGTGATGCCGAAATCGGTCTGGCCTTTGATGGTGATGGCGACCGTCTGGGCGTGGTCACCAAGGATGGTGAAATCATCTATCCGGACCGCCAGCTGATGCTCTTTGCGGCTGACGTGCTCTCCCGCGTGCCGGGCGGCCAGATCATTTACGACGTGAAATGCACCCGCAACCTTGCCCCGTGGGTCCGCAAGCACGGTGGCGTGCCGCTGATGTGGAATACCGGCCACGCGCTGGTGAAAACCAAACTGCGCGAAACCGGCGCCCCGCTGGCTGGCGAGATGAGCGGCCACATGTTCTTCAAGGAACGCTGGTACGGCTTTGACGACGGTCTCTATACCGGCGTGCGCCTGCTTGAAATCCTGTCGCGCAGCCCGGATGCCAATGCGATCCTGAAGGCTTTGCCGGACGCGATCTGCACCCCCGAGCTGAACATCAAGATGAATGAAGGCGAGCCTGTCGCCTTGGTCGACAAGCTCAAGAGCGTGACGTTTGCAGGTGAAGTCGAGCGCATCACCATCGATGGTCTGCGCATCGAGTTTGCGGATGGTTTCGGTCTGGCTCGCTCATCCAACACCACGCCGGTCGTGGTGCTGCGTTTCGAGGCCGACAACCAGGCTGCCATCGAACGCATCCAGGGCGAATTCCGCAAGGCCATCACTGCGGTCTGGCCAGGCATCAGCCTGCCGTTCTGAGCGGACTCCGGCCAAAAACAAAGGGCTCCCGCGGGAGCCCTTTGTCATATACGGACACGCTTTCTCAGAACCGATAACCCAAGCCGAGGCCAATGGTGTAGGGGTTCAGGCCAACACTGCCGACCTTGTTGCCACCGACCTTCACATCGGTACTCATCTGGATGTATTTGACATCCATATTCAGCGACCAGTTCTTGTTCAGCGCATAGTCCAGCCCCACCTGGGCAGCCAGGCCCAGACTGCTGCTATCAACCTGTGCTGCACCATCCAGGATATTGCTGCGCTTGGTAAAGATGGTGTAGTTCAAGCCTACGCCGGCATAGGGTTTGAAATCCCCCAGTTCCGTATAGTGGTATTGCAGCATCAGGGACGGCGGCAAGGCCTTGATCGTACCTTGCTTGGTACCCCCAACCTTGATGTCGATTTCCTGCGGATAGGTCAGGACCAGTTCTGTTGCGATGTTCTTGGTGAAGAAATAGCTGATGTCCACTTCAGGAATCCAGCGGCTATCCGCTTCCACCTTGGTGCTTCCGCCCAGCGGCAAGCCATCGGACTGCTTGTTCTGGAAATCGACATACACCGCACGCGTCCGGACCAGCCACGGACTTTCCTGTGCCTGCACTGCGCTTGCGAACAATGCACCGGTTACTGCCACCAATACAGCCAGCTTTTGTTGATTCATGAGCGACGTCTCCTCTGTTGGAAAGAATGTTGCCTTGGGCAACTGGTTTGATTCTAGTCAAAAAAACTGCACTGTAAAAATGGTTTTGTTGATTTTTATCGCATCAAAATTAATTTTTCGGCAAAAAAGCAACGCGTTTGGAACACCTTCAAAAAGCGCATTCCACCCGGATTGATCTCCACAATCCTCTACGCATGCCTTGGGTAATCACACAGAATCACCGCCTCCACCGCTATGCCGGACAGACCGTCGCCATTCTGGCGACCCTGATCACCCAGGACAGCAATTGCTGGCAAGCCTTCAACGACATGGCGGCCATCTGTTTCCAGCAAGGTGACACGGCAGGGGCTTTGTCCCTGCTGGCCAGGGCGGTTGAAAAGGAAGGTACGCCGGGGCTGGCCCGCCTGAATCTCGCGGCCGTCCAGCGCGTGGCCGGCAATATCGAAGCTGCGCTGATCAACTATGCCATGCTGGTCAATGCCGAACCGGACAACGATCTCTACCGGAATACCCTGGCAGAGATCCTCGCCAGCAACCAGACCTTGTCGCAGGACATTTACCGGGAGCTTCTGCGGGCGTTGTGCCCCTCCAGGCATGCCTCCGGTAGGTCATGACACAAGCCCGGCCTCACGCTTCCAGGAGTTTCACGAACGCCTCGGCCGGCACCGGTTTGCTGCGGTAGTAGCCCTGGTACAGATCGCAGCCATGGGCCTGCAGGAAAGCCAGTTGCTCGGCGGATTCGACACCTTCGGCAAGCACTTTGAAGCCCAGTGCATGGGCCATGCTGATGATGGCAAGGGTGATCTCGCGATCATCGCGATCATGCGTAATGTCGTCGATGAAACTCTTGTCGATCTTCAGCACATCCAGCGGGAACCGTTTCAGGTAAGCCAGCGAGGAATACCCCGTCCCGAAATCATCGATGGCGAGCCGGATATGCTGCCTGCGTAGCCGGTCGAGCAAGCCGGCAATATCTTCGCGTCCATCCATCAGGATGGATTCGGTCAATTCGAGTTCCAGTGCGGCCGCTGGAAATCCCGTTTCCTGCAGAACATCCTCCACCAGACGCCCGAAATCTCCGTGCCGGATCTGGTGGCCGGACACATTCACCGCGAGAACCAGCGGTGCAATGCCCGCATCCAGCCAGGCGCGGCCCTGACGACAGGTTTCACGCAGCACCCAGGCCCCGATTTCGCGGATCAGACCGGTTTCTTCTGCAATCGGGATGAAACGCGACGGCGGAATCAGTCCCTCATCGGGATCGAACCAACGTACCAGTGCTTCTGCGCCGATGATCCGGCTGCTGCCGATATCCACCAGCGGCTGGTAGAACACGCGTAACTCATCGCGGGAAATGGCCCGCCGCAAGCGGGCATCCAGATTGATGCGCTCACGCGCGGCAAGCGTCATGTTCTCCGAGAAATACTGGAAACGCCCTCGCCCCTCGGCCTTGGCCCGGTACATCGCCGCATCGGCTTGTTGCAACAGGCTCTCCGCACTATCGCCGTGACCGGGGAAAAGGCTGATGCCGATGCTCACGCTGCACTGCACCTCAATCCCGTCGTCCAGCAGGAACGGTTGGGAAAGCGCCGCCATCACCTCGCCGGCTACCCGCGCGGCATCTTCTGGACGCGGCAGGCTTTCGAGCAGGATGGTGAACTCATCGCCGCCCAGGCGTGCAAACAGATCCTTGGTCCGCAAGCGGTCACTCAGGCGTGTGGCAACCTGCTGGAGCAAACGGTCACCGACCCGATGACCGAAGCTGTCGTTGATGTCCTTGAAGCGATCCAGATCGAACATCAGCAGTGCGAGTTGCCCGCCCCCCCGCCGCACACCGGCCAGCGCATGTTCGAGGCGGGACAAGAACAGCAAGCGATTGGGTAGATGGGTCAGCGGGTCATGGTGGGCCAGATATTCCAGCCGCTCTTCGGAAGCCTTGAGCGTGGAAATGTCGGTAAACACCAGGACGTAATTGATGACTTCGCCATTTTCATCCTGCACGGCACTGATGCTCAGCAATTCAGGGAACGCCTCGCCACTCTTGCGCCGGCTCCAGAGCTCCCCTTGCCAACTACCTTGCCGGACGACCGTGTCCCAGATCCCGGTCTGGAAAGCTTCATCACACACTTCCGCGCAAAGGAAAGCGGGATCGCGCCCGCGCACTTCCTCCGCGGAGTAACCGGTCAGGCGGCAGAACGCTTCGTTGACCATCACGATGGCACGCGCAGCATCCGTCACAAAAACCCCTTCCTGGGTGTTTTCGAAAACGGCTGCGGCCTGCCGCAAAGCCGCCTCGGCACGTTTCCGCTCGGAAATGTCGGTATGCGTGCCAGACATGATCAGGGGCTTGCCTTCGGGATCCCACTCAACGATCTTGCCACGTGTCAGCACCCACTTCCATTCGCCGGAAGCCATGCGTACCCGCAACTCCATGGTGTGAGAGGGTGTCCGGCCAGCCACATGGGCTTCGATCGAACGCAAGGCCTTGGCCAGGTCCGCCGGTTCGAGATAGTCCCCCCAGTGGGCAGGGGAAATATCAAAATGATCGGGCGCATAACCCAGCATGCTGGCAAATCGCGGGCTGATCTCGAAGTGCTGGTTCTGCAGGTTCAGCTCCCAGAAACTCTGGTCAGAACCTTCAATGATCCGGGCATACCGCGCTTCGCTCTCGCGCAAGGCCGCTTCGACCTGCTTTTGCGCATGGATGTCCTGCAGCGCCCCGCGCACCCGGACCAAGTGCCCGTCCGCGTAGACCGGCACGGCAACCGAACGCACCCACTTGGCATGACCACTTGCCGTGGTCAGTTCAAGTTCCAGATCAAAAGGCGTGCCATCCGCGATCAGACGCGTCAGCGCTGTTTCGATCAGCACGCGCCAGCGCCCCTGATAGAAGTCCATCCCGAAGGGCACGTCGGGCTGCTGAACCGGGTCCAGTTCGTGGATCCTGGCCAGTTCCGGCGTCCATTCCCCGAGACGGCTCACCGGATCAATCTCCCACGCCCCCACATGTGCGATCGCACTCATGTCCTGCAACAAGGCGTAACTGCTGCGCAGGCTCTCCTCCATGCGCCGGCGTTCGGTCTCGTCATGCAGGACCAGGGTCCAGCCGATGAAGGTCCCGTCATCCAGGCGTACCGCAGCGCCCTGCATGTGCACCGGGATGCGCATTTGCTCGCGGTTGAGCAGTACCACATTGCGTGCAAAGTTCTCACCCGCAGCCATGATCCGGATACACCAATCCCCCAGGGGATAGTCACCGCGCTCATCCAGTGGCGTGAACACGCTTGCCAGAGTCTGACCCAGTGCATCCTGCGCCAGCCAGCCGGTCAGTTTCTCTGCCGCAGGGTTCAGATAGGTCACCAATCCTGCCGGATCTGCCGCAATGATCGCGTCACCGATGCTGCTCAGGATCACGGCACGTTGCTGCCCGCCCACTTCCATCCGCCGCCAGGTTCGCCGCAGGGCCTCGCACAGCACACTGACCAGCACTCCATCGAGGATCAGAAAACACCACTGGAACAGATCGTGCCGGATGCCAAAACGGAAACTGAAGTGCGGTTCAATCAGGAAGAACTGCGCGCCCAGCGCGCTGATGACTGTCGCACACAGCCCCGGCCCAAGCCCGCCAATCGCCGCCGTCAGGATGATCGGCAGCATCAGGATGATCAGCAGGGGACGTTCGGCATTAGCCAAGCCGATATTCGACAGCAAGAACAGAAAAGCCACGCTTGCCACCAGCGCAAAAACATAGCTCATCCCGCGTGCCTGCCCACGCGTCACCATCACCGCTTCCAGACCCAGGCTACGCGGAGCAGCCGCCGGAACCCTGCGCAACACGACAACCAGCAACAGGGTCGTGACCGCGACAAAGGCCACGCCTTTTGCGCCCGACAGCCAGACCAGGCTGGAAACATCCGCCACTTCCGCGAGCAACTGGTCGGACAGGAAAATCCACCCCAGCGCAAACAAGGCGTAACCCGCCGTGACACGCTGGATGAAACGCTGGCGAGCAGAGAGAGCCATCAGAACCTCGCTATCAAAAGCCCCGTTCGCCTCCGGGCGGAATGCACGGCGCATCTGCTCAAGACGCCTCCTGCATGCCAGGACAGCGTACCCAGCCAGGGCAAACAAGACAATCAGGCCAGACCGTCCGCACGGGCAAGAGGCGAAAACTTTGTCGTATAGTGCAGCTTCACATCCTGACCGGAGCCTGATATGCCCATCCTGACCAAACCTGACTGGCAAGACCTCGGTGGCGGCATCAAACGTCGCATCACCGCTGATGGCGAGAAACTCATGCAGGTGGAAGTCCACTTCCAGCCTGGCGCCGAAGGCTACACCCACACCCACCCGCACGAGCAGACCACATTCGTCGTCTATGGTGGTGGCACCTATACCATCGAAGACCGCGCCTATGAGATGCGTACCGGCGACATCATCCTGGTCCCCGGCGGTCTGCCGCACGGCTTCCTCGCCATGCAGGGCGAAGAAACCCTGCTACTGGACACTTTCAGCCCACCGCGTGAAGACTTCCGCAAAAAGTGATGCCCCCGCGACGGCGGCTCCCCCGTCGTCGCAAAAGCTTTAACACGCTTATTTCGATTGCGTCTAAGCGAATCACAATAGATGCTAATTCAAGATAAGCAACCAAGGCATACTCGCTCCACCCCAAGCCCGATGGAGCAAGACCATGCACAAGACCCTCAGACTCGCCTTTGCCGCTGCGGCACTGCTCGGCTTCGTTGCCGGAGCCCAGGCACAGCAGAAGGAAATCCTCAACGTCTCCTATGACGTGGCCCGCGATGTGTTCAAGGATTACAACCCGCGCTTCATCACAGCCTACAAAGCCAAGACTGGCGAAGAGCTGATCGTCAAGCAATCGCATGGTGGCTCTTCCAAGCAGGTCCGCGCGGTGGCCGACGGACTGGAAGCCGATGTGGTGA
>JAGTRY010000057.1 GCA_018262235.1 Pseudomonadota bacterium | reverse complement strand
ATGCTGATCGCATCGATGCGATGGAATCCAAAAGGGCCGATGTCATCATATCCGCCCTGTCGGTCACCCCCGAACGCGAACAGATCATTGCCTTCTCGGTCCCCTACTCCAGCATTGCACTGATTGTGGGTGCCCCACGCCAGTACCAGATCAGCAGCTATATGGACCTGCGCAGCAAGAAAGTCGGTGTGGGCCGCAACACCTCGAATGGCTCGCTGCTCAAACAGAACACCAGTGGTGTCGAAATCCTCGAATACGAAGATGAACGCAGCCTGATCGAGGGATACCTGAAACGCCAGTTCGACATCATTTCCTGTCAGCAGGCAACCCTAAAAGAAATCAACAGCATGGTGACGAACCGGCGCTTGGAACCGAAGTTCATCCAGCGTGAGTACCAGATCTCAATTGGCATGCGCAAGAACGAGCGACACTTGCGTGAGTGGATCAACAACTGGGTCGTCGCCAATCTTGCCAACAACAAACTGAATGAGATCTTCCGGCGTAATCATGGCCACGATCTTCCCGAATCCGTCCTCCCCAAAGCGACCATGTCCCGCTGATCTTCACCATGCGTGCCTGCCACCTCCTCCCCATATCCATCCGACGTAGCCTGAAGGCTGTCTCTCCTGCCGCAGGCACCCGCCGGCCGGAAAGCATCCTGAACGTCCGGATTGAAGCAGGCTTCACCAGGGAGGACGGTGCATGATCTTCCGGACATATCTGGGCAGGGCATTGCTGCCGCTCATTTCCTTGAGTACAGCACTACCAGCCCAAGCCGATCTCCTCCGTGACATCCATCGGGCGGGCAAGATCCGGGTCGCCATTGCAGAGACCATCCCTCCCTTCATCTATGAAGACGGCAACAAGCAATTAGCGGGATCAGACCCTGAAACCGCCCGGTTACTGGCGCAAGACCTGGGAGTCAAGCTTGAAATCGTGCGCACGACCAATTCAGAACGCCTCCCCGCCCTCCATAAACACCAAGCCGACCTGGTGATCTCTACGCTGTCGATTACCCCAGAGCGGGAACGGGAAATCGCGTTCTCGGTGCCTTATGCCCGCATCTCCCTGAAAATCGCCGCACCGTTTCCCAACAAACTGTCATCCTTACTGGACCTTGATGGCAAAACCGTCGGCGTCCTGGCCACCAGCTCCAATCTTGCACACCTGCGTCGCAATGCCCCCGGCGTGAAGATCATCGAATATCCGGAACACGACAAATTGAAAACCGGCTATCTGGCGGGGGAGTTCCAGATCATCTCGGCCCCCCAGTCTGTCATCGACGACATCAACAAGCTCAAGCCCCGACATCCACTCGTCGTGCAATTCACGCAAACGGAATTCGATGTAGCCATAGGCATTCCTGCCGGCGAAAAGGGGTTACGCAACTGGGTCAACCACTGGGTCAGCGAGAATCTCGGCAATGGCCGGCTTAACGAGATTTATCGCAAATACCATGGGCACAATTTACCGTCAGAATTGCTCCCAAGCACAGGCAGACGTTAGAGGGAAGGACTTTTCATGACTCGCAGCAGAATCATTCTAGGAAGCCTCTCTGTCGTAGTGGGACTCCTGACTTTCAATGCCCATGCCATCGACACCGCAGACGGGATGCGTACCTTGCGCTCGGCGGATGTACACCCTGACGACTATCCAACGGTTCAGGCAGTGCAATTCATGAATCAGCAGATCCAGAAAGCATCCGGCCGCAAGCTTGGTATCCGGGTATTTTCGTCTGGCCTGCTCGGCGATGAAGCCCCACTGCTGCAGCTTGTCCAGTCCGGCGAACTGGACATGAACCGGATCAGCATCCAGGCCATGGATTCGATCGCACCGCTGACCCGGGTCTTTTCCCTGCCTTATCTGTTCCGCGATACGGAACATCTGCACAAGGTGCTTGATGGCCCTATCGGCCAGGAAATCCTTGACTCGCTTTCCAAGCAAGGCTTGATCGGGCTGGCTTACTACGATGCAGGCATGCGCAACGTATATGCCGTCAAGAAACCCATCCAGAAACTGGAGGACATGAAGGACCTGAATATCCGCGTGCAGCCTTCCGAAATGTCCCTGATGGTCTTCGACCTGCTTGGGGCTCATCCAGTACGCCTGCCTTTTTCACAAACCGCACGGGCCCTCAGTAACGATCTGGTCGAAGCGGCCGAGAACAATCTCCCGTCATACAGCAGTACCGAACATTACAAGTACGCGCCCTATTTTTCGCTGACCCGCCATACCATGTCGCCGGAAATCCTGGTCATGTCAAAAATAACCTGGGCCAAACTCTCTGCGGCAGAGCAAACCATGATCCGCAAAGCGGCCCGTGAATCCGTCATCATGATGCGGGATATGTGGCAACAGCGGGAAGAACGCGTAGAAGCCACACTCAAGCTGGCAGGCGTAAAGTTCAACGAACTCCCCAAAGACCAAATCGCCCGCTTCACCATGGCAGTACAGCCGGTCTACGCAAAATATGCCAGTGATCCCCAGCAACAATCCTTGATCAAAAGGATTCGTGCAATCAAATGACTCTGCGCCAGACGGTCTCCTTCTTGATGGATAGGCTCAAGCGCTGGCTGGACGCAACCTCGATTCAGCAGCGTCTGCATTACCTGACCCTGCTCAATGTCATTGGCTTGGCGCTTCTTCTCGGCTTGAGCCTGCTAAGCAGCACCTTGAAAGACAACTACTTCGATTCAATCGAAGGACTGAACTCGCAACAGCGTCAATTGCAACGTTTCAATACCGAAACAGCCCGGCTGCAAGCCGCCATCCAGAACTACCTGAATTCCTCGGATGAAAATCTGCTATTGCAGATCGACAAAGCAACCGAGCAACTCTTCCAGGAGTTTTCACAACTGGAAAACAGCAAGGAACAGTACAGCGAAAACCTGCTCGTCCTGCATGATTCCCTGCAGAATTTCGTCGCGGGTTACCGCGAACTCAAGCAACTCAACAAGGATATCGACAAGACCTACCAGGACAGTCTTCTCGACCCCAGTCAACATGCAGCAGAGCTGCTTGCCCTAATCATCGGCGGCACGAATCCCAAAAAGACCAATTCCCTGATCGAGCCGGCATCGGTCGTCGCGGTCAATGCGTTCATCGATGCACTCCTGAAGATGAATACCTATTATGCCAAGCGCGAGACAACCATCAGCTTAAGCACCCGCAGTTCGCTGGAACGCGTAGCCCAGCTGGCCCCTCTGCTCGAATCCCTTGCTCTGGGTGATCTGGAACGCAAGTCGCTGCACAAGCTGCAGCAGCAGATCCATACCATGATTTCAGGCTTGGGCAGCCTCCAGAGAAACTATGCCATCCGCAACCAGATCATGGAAAACCGGATTGAGGCCAGCCAGCGCACCATAGCCCGTACAGCCAGCACGCTGGACAAGCGTTATGCCGAAATCGAAGAAAATTTGCGTGGACGCTATTCCCAACGACTGAGCTTCATCAATGCATTTGCCATTCTACTGAGCTTGCTGATCATCGGCATCACGTTTCTGTTCAGCTCTTTGGTATTCAATTCCATTCGCATACCTCTTGGTAAGTTGCTGCGTACAGTTGAAGCCTTCTCTCTGGGGAATTTCAACCACCCAGTGCCCGAAGTTGGGCAGAATGAGCTGGCCCTGCTCGCAGGCGGATTGCGTGATTTCCGTCTCAGTGCAATGCAGCGCACCCTGGCAGAAAATGCCTTGCGCGACAGCGAAGGACGTTTCCGTGCGCTCTCGGACATGTCGAGTGACTTTTTCTGGGAACAGAACGAAATGCTGCAGTACACGGCTTTCTCGGGTCAGCGTGCAGGCGATTTGTTGTCCCGCAATGTCCTGATGCTGGGCTTGCGTAGCTGGGAAAACCCCCGCAACACGGGCTACGAAGAAGCGTGGGAACAACATCGGCAGACAGTGGAGAGCCACCAGCCTTTCCGAGATTTCGAATTTGCCTTGCAGATGCCGGATGGCAAACTGCTGTACCTGCTCTCCAGCGGAGACCCGGTGATCAGCATGACGGGCAGCTTTTCCGGTTATCGCGGCACCGCCAAGGATATTTCAGCCCAAAAAGCCATCGAGGCGGAAATCCGCCAGCTCAACCAAACCCTGGAACAAAGAGTCATTGAACGGACGGCAGCCTTGCGCCAGTCGAATGATCAACTCTCGCAAGCCATGGAGCAATTGGTACAAAGCGAGAAACTTGCTTCACTGGGCAATCTGGTTGCAGGCGTGGCACACGAACTGAATACGCCACTGGGCAATGCGCTGGTTGCATCCACGTCCCTGCGTGACCAGGTACACGAAATGGAACAGGCTATCAGCGCCGGCACCTTGCGCAAATCGGCGCTGACCGAGTTCATGAGTGTCTGCGAAGAAGGCTGTCGCCTGATCGAGCGCAATGCCTACCGTGCCGTCTCACTGGTCGCCAACTTCAAACAAGTGGCGGTTGACCAGACCAGTGCGCAGCGCCGCGAATTCAATCTCCTCCAAACCGTGCAGGAAGTCGTTGCCACGCTTAGCCCAACCCTGCGCAAGCAGCAGCACAGCCTGACCATCGACATTCCAGAGCGCATCGTCCTCAACAGCTACCCGGGACCGCTAGATCAGGTCATCACCAATATCGTCACCAATGCAACGGTCCACGCATTCCAGCCGGGGCAAGCAGGCGCCTTGCTGATCTCAGCCTCATCCGTCGGAGAAAACGAAGTGGTCATACTGATCTCCGACAATGGCGCAGGCATCCCGCTCGACAAGCAAGCAAGGGTGTTTGATCCCTTCTTCACGACACGGCTGGGTCAGGGAGGCAGCGGACTGGGGTTGTATATCGTCTACAACATTGTTACCAGCCTGCTTGGCGGGCATATCCAGCTGGTCAGCACTCCCGGCGCAGGCACCTGCTTCCTCATTCATCTACCACGCGAAGCCCCACACCTGGACGACAGCACAAGCAATGTGCACGGCAGCCCGCAGGCTCATGTGCGCAGAGCGACTTGATCTCAGGACTTGCAGCAAAGCAAAGCAAGCTCGTCAGAGCACGTAGCTATGGAGCCGGCTTTCAATGAGACGGGGATTGTCGCCATGTGCGATGCCGATCAATCCATCGATCACCATTTCGCGCACGGATACCAGTTGCGCCAAAGTGACCAGCAGTTTCTTGGACAGGGGCAGAAAAACCAGATTGGCCGAACCGACGCCGTAGATGGTTGCAACAAACGCCACCGCGATGCCGGCGCCCAGACGCGAAGGGTCAGACAGGTTTTCCATCACGTGGATAAGCCCCATCACTGCACCGATGATCCCGATGGTTGGCGCGTAGCCGCCTGCTGATTCCCACACTTTGGCAGCCTGTTTCATGTCGGCTTCCCATGTGTCGATCTCGACTTCCAGAACATCGCGGATGCGTTCGGGCTCCAGGCCGTCAACCAGGAGTTGCAGACCCTTGCGAACAAAGGGGTCAGGCTGACCATCGATGCGTGCTTCCAGCGCCAGCAAACCTTCCTTGCGCGCCACCCCGCTCCAGGCCACGACCTCGGCAATGATGTCTAGCACCTGCGGCGCGGGGGGCTTGAACGCCCAGACCGCCATGCGCATGCCTTGTTTGAAAGTGCGCCACGGACACTGCAGCATGACGGCACCACAGGTGCCACCAATCACGATCAGGAATGCAGTGGGTTGAACCAGAGAGCTGATGTGACCACCTTCGAGCACCTGGCCGAGCACGATCGCCAGCACGCCCACACACAACCCCACGATGCTGATGATATCCATCCAGCCTCTCCCCGGCTTCCGTCTAGTGTTTTTCAGGCAGCATTGGCACGTTGCGGACGGCGACGCGCCGCCTCACGCCCTCCACCGGAAATGCGTGAGCGCAAGCGGGCAATGGCCTGACTGTGCAGCTGACAAACACGGGATTCCGACACCCCCAGCACTTCACCGATTTCGCGCAGGTTCATGTCCTCCTCGTAGTAGAGGCCCATCACCATTTTTTCACGCTCCGGCAAGTCTTCGATGGCCTGGATCAAGATGTTGCGCATGCTTTGATCTTCGAGCAACTTCAAGGGATCGTCGGCATCCCCGATCATGTGGCGTTCAAGGAAATCATCATCTTCCTCGTCACCAAAATCCTCGAAATACACCAGTTGGTAGCCACGCGCTTCCTGCAGCATCTTCTGGTATTCGGCCAGTTCCATCCCCAGTGTTTCGGCCAGTTCGCGTTCAGTCGGCTGACGGCCATGCTGCTGCTCAAGCGTGTGGACAGCACCTTCAATACGCCGCATTTCGCGTCTCAAGCTGCGCGGCAACCAGTCGTTTTCACGCAGTCCATCCAGCATCGCTCCACGGATACGCTGTACCGCATAGGTTTCAAACTGGGCCCCCAGCCCCTCCTCATAACGCGTAATCGCGTCGAGCAGACCCAGCATCCCGTTCTGGATGATGTCCTCCACCTGTACGCTGGCTGGCAACTTGGCCATCAGGTGGTAGGCAATCCGTTTGACCAGCGGCGCGTAGCGCGTAATGAGCTGGTCCTTATCGAGTGTTCCAGCCGCGTTGTACATCTTGATCTCTTTCTGTTCTGACCTGATCTGCAACCTGCTTCGCCAGCAGGAACGCTGTCCCGAAGCGCCGGTTTCATTCTGAACCTGCTCCTCGCCCCCCACTCACCGGACAAACGAGTCTGACTGCACCTGTATCTACTTTAAGGGAGATTCAGTCCCATGCGCGCAAGAGTACCCGGAAATCGGGCATCAAAAGTTTTAACGGCAGGGGTTCGACATGTCTGAAGGAGACTTTGAAGAAAATTTGCACCGGGTACGCCGTTTCCATCCCCTCCTGAGTCCAGAACCTCGCTCAAATTCCCCGCCTGTACGATCTGTACCCCCAGACGGCTTGCCGCCAAACTGCAAAAACTGTCCAGCGTAGCCTGGAGTGACGCATCCGCCTTGCCGGCATGGCACAGGGCAAATCCCATGTCGGGCGCGGCCCGCACGACACGCTTGAGACTTGCCCACGCCGTGGTCACAGACATCGGATGCGCATCCACCACCAAGGCCAGGCGTGGTGCAGCCAGCAGCAGGGGCGACAGGCTTTCCACCTCGCCCGGCCGGGCCAGCAGCAACCACTCGTCGCAACTGGCCTGAAAACCCTGCAGCAAGGCGAAGGTACGTTGCCGGGCTATCCGCTCGGCACTCAGCACACGAGCCAAGCGCCCGACCTGCGCCAGCCGTAAGCCCGGCATCACGTCCACGATGCATTGCGCTTCGCTGACTTGGCCCTCAATGGCCTGCAGCAGGTCAAACCGCATGGAGGCATGCAGGCAATCCGCCAGATTGCCGCAGGCTTCCCATTCATCGAGAACCAGCATGTGCCGACCGGCATGAACCCGTGTCAGCACCTGATCCGCCACCCAGCGTGTCGTCACCGCACCACACGGCAACACGGCCAGCACATCTGGCGGGGCAGCCCGAAACAGGCGACGCAAGCCATCTGCCTGATCCATCCGCTTCTCTTCCATCAACGTACTCCCCGCGCAGAGGCCTGAGCTCCGGCTTGCTGACCGGCCATCAACAAACAGGCCTCGGCAGAATCCAGTTTGAAAGCCGAATCGGCTCTCACTTCCCGCAAAGCACGATGAATCAGGTAGTTGCGATTGGGCAGGTGCAGATCTTCCGGCACCCGTTGCCCATTGGCAACGTAGAACACCTGCAACTCACGGCGTAGCGCCACATCCAGAACGGGTGCCAGCGACGCGGCTTCATCCACTTTGCTCAGGATGCATCCCGCAAGATCCGGGCCATCGTAGGCACGCACCACGTCCTCAAGCGTATCACCACGTACCGTCGCATTGAGTACCAGCAGACGCCGCACGCAGCCGGCAGCCGTCAGCATTGCGGATTGTTCCAGCACCATGCGGTCACGCTGGCTCATCCCCACCGTATCGATCAGCACCATGTGCTTGCCGCGCAGATCCTGCAAAGTCTGGCGCAGATCGGATGCGTCACGCACCACATGCACGGTCACACCGAGAATGCGGCCATAAATGCGCAACTGTTCATGCGCGCCGATCCGGTATCCATCCGTCGTAATCAGGGCCAGCTTGTCCGCACCGTGGCGTACCACGCAACGCGCCGCGAGTTTTGCCGCCGTCGTGGTCTTGCCTACGCCGGTCGGGCCCACCAGCGCATAGACACCACCACGCTCGATGATGTCAGCATCACTATCCACGAGCTTGAGCTGACGATTCAGGCGACTCTTGATCGCATTGCGGGCCTCCACCGGAGACAGGTCACCCGCCATTTCATCGGTCAGATTGCGTGCCAGCTGGGCCGAAAATCCGGCCTCCAGCAGCTCGCTCATCATCTGGGTCCGTGCCGGAGCATTGCGCGATATTTCGCTCCAGGCAAAGCCGGCAAGCTGGCGCTCCAGCATACCTTTGATTGAACCGAGTTCTTCCGCCAGACGGGCGTTGGAAGCCTCCAGCGCCTCGATGTGGGCATCCCGCTCGACTGGCGCAGCCACTGCCGCCGGGCGTGCTTCGACCGGTCGACGGACAGGTTCGGCCGCCACGGGCGACACTCCCGCACCGTGCTCCGGATAGGGTTCGCCATTCGGTAACACGCGCGGGGGATTGAAGGGACGCACATTGATCTGGCTGCCTGCGGATTCATCTGCGGGACGGGTTTCCAGACGTTGTTCAAACTGGGATGCCGGCCGTGTGCGAGTGGGCATTGCAGGCTTGCTTTCACGGGCCAGGCGGGCGATATGCTGTCCCAGCGTGACAGTGAAATCATCTTCATCGGCCAGCTCCGTTTTTTTTGCAGCAGCCCGGACCGCCGGCTGCGGAGCAGGCACCTGACGCGGTATCTCGGCAGGGACGCTTTCACGGGCATGTCGCACCGTCGCGGTCAGTTCTCCCATCTGTTCAGCCGGAATCGCCACGATCTCGATACCACCTTCGACCGCACGATTGGACAGGACGATCGCATCCGGACCAAGTTCCGCTTTCACCGCAGCAAACGCCTCGCGCGCTGTCTTGCCGACATATCGATTAACTTTGACCATGATGAGAACCCCGCTTCAGTCTTGCAACGGAAGCATGCACACGCACGCTTTCCACGCACGCATTATTCGCTGAGGAATCACGCGGCAAGCGAAGGAACAACAGGGGAAAAATGCGGCAATTCGGCAAAAGTTTCCGGCAACTTCTGCCGCGCCCCACAAGGCTGTAGGAGCTGGTCTTACACGGAACAACAAACCGGAAATCCGCGCTCCGGAACACCCGAAATCCAGCGCCGGCGCGAGCAGCAAAGAGTGCTCCGCCGTATGCCATTTTCGTGCAGTGCTCCCACTAACTACCCACTACAGCCGCCACCCGGATCGTGCGGGATTCC
Source organism: Pseudomonadota bacterium (assembly GCA_018262235.1). Taxonomy (GTDB): domain Bacteria; phylum Pseudomonadota; class Gammaproteobacteria; order Burkholderiales; family Rhodocyclaceae; genus Uliginosibacterium. The sequence continues at coordinate 12,144 of JAGTRY010000057.1, read as the reverse complement.
GGCACTTCGGAGTGCGCAATGACCTTGAGGCCGGGCACGGCACGCCGCAGGAAGCGTGCAAGCAGCCAGCGCAGATTGTTCGGCACCAGCAAGACCGCCGGTAACCCCATGTCTTCCTGACGCTGGGCGGCCGCAGCGGTCTCGCGCATCAAGGTGTCCGCCAGGCCCGGCTCTATCACCCCACCATCGGTCCCGCCACTGGCCATGGCCTGCCCGAGCACCCGCTCCAGCGTTGGATCCAGCGCGATCACATCCACTTCCGCCGTTCCCGGGAAGAGTTGCTGCACGATGGCACGGCCCAGCCCCATGCGTACGCGGGAAGCAAGTTCCACCGGATCCTGGCTGCGCGGTGCATGTTCGGCCAGGGTTTCCACGATGCTGCGCATGTCGCGGATGTTGATGCCCTCTTCCAGCAGATACTGCAGCACGCGTTGCAGGACATGCAGCGGCAGCACCTTCGGTACCAGATCGTCGACCAGCTTGGGCGAATCCTTGGCGATGTGATCGAGCAAGGCCTGGGTTTCCTGCCGCCCCAGCAGATCCGCCGCATGGCTCATGATCACGTGATTCAAGTGCGTTGCGACCACCGTGCTCGCATCAACCACCGTGTAGCCCATTGCGTGAGCCTGTTCGCGGCGGGCGTTGTCCACCCACACCGCAGGCAAGCCAAAGGCAGGGTCCTTGGTCTGATTACCAGGCAAGACCCCCGAGACACGCCCCGGATTGATGGCCATGAACTGGCCTGGATACGCCTCGCCAGAACCGATTTCCACCCCTTTCAGGGTGATCCTGTAGGCATTCGGGCGCAGCTCAAGATTGTCACGGATATGCACGGGCGAAGACAGGAAGCCGATGTCCTGCGCGAACTTCTTGCGCAGTCCGCGGATGCGCTTGAGCAACTCGCCGTCCTGGCCCTTGTCTACCATCGGAATCAAGCGATAGCCCACTTCCAGACCGAGCACATCGACGGGCGTGACATCGGCCCAACTGGCTTCCAGATTTTCCACCGCCTGTTGCACCTGCGCAGCCGCGGGCACCGTCTCGGCCGCCTCACTCTCGGCAATCTTCTCCTTGTTCAGATACCAGGCCCCTCCCCCCAGCAAAGCTGCCAGCAGCAGGAATACCGTATTCGGCATGCCCGGAATCATCCCCAGCACAGCCAGGATAGCGGCCGTCAGGATCATCACGGACGGGTTGCTGAAGAGCTGATTGACGAACTGCCCGCCCACATCACCATCATCACCGACACGCGACACCACCACACCAGCCGCGACCGAAACGATCAGTGACGGCAATTGCGCCACCAGACCATCACCGATGGCCAGCAAGGTGTACAGGGTAGAGGCGCGCTGAAAATCCATGTCATGCTGGATCACCCCGACAATCAAGCCCCCCACGATGTTGATGACCATGATGAGGATGCCGGCGACCGCATCACCACGCACGAACTTCGATGCACCATCCATCGCACCGTAGAAATCGGCTTCCTGCGACACTTCGGCACGCCGCCGCTTGGCTTCCTTGTCGTCGATCTGCCCCGCATTCAGGTCAGCATCGATAGCCATCTGTTTGCCCGGCATCGCGTCCAGCGTGAAACGTGCGCCCACTTCGGCAATCCGCCCGGCGCCTTTCGTGATCACCACGAAGTTGATGACGGTCAGGATCACGAACACCACAATCCCCACCGCCGTATTGCCGCCAACCAGGAAGTGTCCGAAAGCTTCGATCACCTTGCCCGCGGCATCCGCTCCGGTATGGCCATGCAGCAGCACAACCCGGGTCGAAGCAACGTTCAATGACAGGCGCAACAGGGTTGTCACCAGCAGTACGGTCGGGAACACCGAGAAATCCAGTGGCTTGCGCGTATACATCGCCACCAGCATCACCATCATCGACAACGCGATATTGAAGGTGAAGAAGACATCCAGCACAAAAGCCGGCAATGGCAACACCATCATCGCCAGGATCAGCAGCAGCAGGATCGGCGCAGCCAGCTGGCGGATGTTGGAGGGCGAGAACAGGTGCCCCAGATCAATCAGATTCTGATTCGTAGCCATGATGATCACCGCATCCCGGTTTCGGGTTCAGTCGTATGTGAGGCGCCGGGATCCATCCCTTCCGGCACGGGCAAGTCGTGTGGTTCTTCAGGTGGCAAGCCACCTTGCGCGAGGAAATGATTGAGCTGATACACATAAGCCATCACCTCGGCTACTGCCGTATAAAGCGCAGCCGGAATCTGATCGCCTTCCTTGGTGTGATGGAACAAGGCACGCGCCAGCGGCGGCGCTTCAAGCAGCGGCACCTTGTGCTCAAGAGCCAGTTCCCGGATCACCTGGGCGACCATGTCCGCCCCTTTGGCGACAACCGTCGGCGCCCCCATATTGCCGGCTTCATATTTGAGTGCCACGGCATAATGGGTCGGGTTGGTCACCACCACGTCCGCCTTGGGCACCGCAGCCATCATGCGCCGCCGGGCCATCTCGCGCTGCCGGGCCCGGATCCGCGCCTTGATATGCGGATCGCCGTCCTGTTCCTTCATTTCCTGCTTGAGTTCTTCCTTGGTCATCTTGAGGCGGTCGTAGTACTGCCAGAGCTGGAACGGCACATCGATGCCCGCCACCAGCGCCAGACACGCTACCAGCTTCAGGCTGGCCACCAGCACCATGTGACCGAACAAAACCACGCCGACTTCCAGCGATGAACTCATCAGCCCGAGGATGTCCTCCCGATAGCCCCACAGCACCCAGTAGCCGACCAGACCAACCAGTGCAGACTTCAAGAAGCCCTTGACCAGTTCGGACAAGGACTGCAAGGAGCCCATGCGCGAAATCCCGTTGAGCGGATTCATGCGCGACAGATCCAGCTCGAACGCCTTGGATGAAAACATCAAGCCACCCAGCATGATCGGCGAAGCGACTGCCGCCACGATCATCACTACAAAAAAGGGCGCCAGGGTCAGCAAAGCCCCACTGCTCAGGCGCGTCATGGTCTCGTACATGGCATCCTGATTGAAGGCCTGGGCATGCCCGAAAGACAGGCCATCCCGCATCAGGCTGCTCATACGCTGGGTCAGCCAGCCCGAGGTGACCCACATCACCACCACGCCGACCATCAACACCATGAACGTAGACAGTTCCCGCGATTGCGGAACATTGCCATCCTCGCGCGCCTGATCAATGCGGCGCTGCGATGCGGGTTCTGTCTTTTCGAGATCGCTGTCTTCTGCCATGAGTGCCTCTACGGGATAGAGGCATTATTTGCCGCAACGGCAAAGTCTGCCGCCCGGAACAGGCATGAAAAAGCCACGCTATTTGCGTGGCTGGCGGAATAAATTCAAAAACCCGGGTGATAAACGATCAAAACAAGCAAGCGTGATAGAGCACCTCCGCTTCTGCATCGTTCAATTCGTGACACCGCACAGCGTGCGGATCCGCAGCAACGCGATTGCCCAGATCAACAATATGCTTCAACGCCGCCACACAGGTTTCATCCTCCTGCGAGGCAAGACGTGCATGCTCAAACATGGCATTGATTGCCAGCAATTGCAGTTGGTGCGAAGTCAGTTCAATCGAAACCGGTTTCATGCTTCACTCCCCTCCCGACGGTCACGCGCCGGAGATTTCATTCTATGGTTCATTTCTGTCAGTACAAGTCCGGAATTTCTGATAAGAAGGGCAGCCACCGTCTGACAAATTCTCTGAAAAAACGACAGAATTGTCCGGACAAGTGCAATGTCTTTTGTAAAAACAAGCGCGAATAAAGTATTAACGTTCGCATGCCGGCATGCTTGAGTCCGTATTTCCCCGTAGGCACTCCTCCCGAGAGGCAGTGTAACGCTGCGGGTATACACTGACTCCCGATACCATTCCCCTACTCTTCACGCGCACCTTACGCACCCGGAGACACCACCATGACTGAAGCCGTTCGCATCGCCTACACCCAACTGAGCAGCAAGGTCGCCACCGCCTTGGTGATTGCAGGCGTGCCCGCCGACATCGCCAAACTCGAAGCCGAAATCATGGCCGAGGCGGACCTGCTGGGCGTGCCCTCGCATGGCGTACGCATGCTGCCTCCCCTGCTCACCGCGTTGCGTGATGGCCGTGTCACCGCAGCGCCGAACATCCACCTGAAACGCGAATTCGGCGCCACCAGCCTGATGGATGGCGACAACGGGCCAGGCCGCACGATTTCCTGCCGTGCCATGGACGACGCCATCGCCCGTGCCCGCCAGTTCGGCATCGGCGCCTGTCTGGCTCTGCGCACCACCCACTGGGGCCGCGCGCACGCCTATGCCTATCGCGCCGCCCAGCAAGGCATGGTCGGCATCTGCACCACCAATGCGATGCCCAGCATGGCCGGCTGGGGCGCCACCACCAAAGTCATCGGCAACAATCCGATTGCCATCAGCATTCCTCAACGCAATGCCGAAACCCCGTTGATCCTCGACATGGCCATGAGCCAGGCCGCTGTCGGCAAAGTCGGCACCTGGTTGCGCGAAGGCCGCGAAGTACCGCAAGGCTGGGGGCTGGATGCGGAAGGCAAACCCAGCACCGATGCCAAGGCCATCCTTGGCGGCGCAGTGCTGCCTTTTGGTGGTCACAAGGGCGCCGGCCTGGCCTTGATGATGGAACTGCTCACCGCAGCCCTGGCGGGTGGAGCTTTCGGCAACGAGATCGTCTCCGGCGACCGTACAGGCCTCGATCCGGAATCCTGCAAACTCTTCATCGCCCTGAATCCCGAAGCCTTCGGCGGCAGCGAAACCCTGACTCATCGTGTCGCCGATTATCTGGCCTACCTGAATGAGGTCGCCAGCGTCACCCAACCGTTCACCTGGCCCGGCGAACGCGGCTGGATCGAGCGCGACGCCAACCTGGCGCAAGGGGTTCCCCTGCATGCCGAGATCGTGACGCAACTGGCTGCGGTTGGCGTCACGTTCTGACGTGAACCTCGCAGTCATCCCCCATCCGGTTTCATCCCGGCACAAGCCGGAGTGAAACCGGGATCGCCCCTGTCCATGACGATGGAAAATCCGCTACACCGAAGACCTCATTTCCCATCGCCACCTGCGCCTTCCATCTGCTTCACCGCAGCCACGCATAGCCGCTCTGTTACCATCGCGTAACATCATGACGGGGGCGTGAGCATGGAAGGAATGATCCTGTTGTCTATCCTGCTGGGCGCAGGATATCTGCTTGTATTACCCATCCTCACCCTGATTGCATGGTCGCGTGGAGGATCCCATGCGGAACAGATCGAACAGTTGCAACGGGCCTTGCGAGACACCGAAGAGCATGCCGAGCAGCTGGAAACCCGCCTGACCCGGTTGCAAGCCAGCGTAGAGCTGCTCGATCCGCACAGAGCGCCCCTTGAACCCGCGGCGCCTCCCGATGAGCGCATTACGCCAGCGCCTCTTCCCATCGCCCCCCTGGCACCCACTGCTGCAGACCTGGCCCCCGCACGCGAAGCAGAAACAGCAACCAGCGTCACGGGATTCGACATCGATCTGCCCCTGGAAGACCTGCCGCAAGGGCTCCCGCCTGAAACGCCGGAGACCATCGAAGAGCCTGCAACCCACATGGCCAGCCCGGTTGCACCAGACATCGTCCAGACTTGGGGACAAGCCATCCAGCAGGAAGCATTCATCCCACAACCCGAACCGGCGGCGGTCTTCGCGAAGCCCCAGGAAGAAACGTCTCCCTCTGCCATCCAGTACGCCGCACCTGAGCAAACTGAACCTTCATTCATCGAACGCGGTTTCCAGGCAGCGAAAGACTGGCTCTTCGGCGGCAACACCATCGTTCGCGTCGGCATGCTGCTGGTCTTCCTGGGTCTGGCCTTCCTCTTGCGCTACGCCTCGGAGCGCGTGGTGATTCCACTGGAATTGCGTTACCTCGGCGTAGCCGCGACTTCACTCGTCGCACTGGCACTGGGCTGGAAATTGCGCGTGAAGCGTCCGGCCTATGCGCTGCTGATGCAGGGCGGCGCGGTGGCAGTGATGTACCTCACGGTGTTCGCCGCACTCAAGCTGCATGATCAGCCGTTGCTCTCCACCGAGCTTGGCTTCGCCCTGCTGGTGGCGGTGGTCGTGCTCTCCGGTCTGCTCGCCGTGCTGCAGGATGCGCTGCCACTGGCGGCGGCGGGTGCTCTGGGCGGTTTTGCCACGCCGATCCTGCTCTCCACCGGAGGCGGCAATCACGTCGCGCTGTTTACCTACTTCGCGCTGCTCAATGCCGGCATCCTCGGCATCGCGTGGTTCAAGGCCTGGCGGCCGCTGAACCTGATCGGCTTCTTCGGTACTTTCCTGATCGGGCTGGCCTGGGGTCTGCGCAGCTACGATCCTGCCCTGCACTTTGCCAACACCGAGCCCTTCCTGATTCTGTTCTTCCTGATGTTCGTGGCCATCGGCCTGCTTTTCGCGCGCCGCGTACTGCTGGACGATCCGGATACCCCGACCGGCCGGGACACCGCCGAGTGGACGCACTGGCTGGCACAGAAAGGCCATGCCGCGCAGCGTTATGTCGATGGCACGATCCTGTTCGGTACGCCCATCGTCGCCTTCGGCCTGCAATACGGACTAATCCGGCATCTCGAATACGGCGCGGCCTTCAGCAGTGCTGCGCTGGGCTTCTTCTACCTGCTGCTGGCGCGAGCCGTACATGGTGCAAATCCCTTGCGCCATCGCTTGCTGACCGAGATCTTCCTGGCTTTGGGCATGATCTTCGCCTCGCTGGCAATCCCGCTGGGGCTGGATGCACAATGGACTTCCGCTGCCTGGGCCGTAGAAGCGGCTGGCATCTACTGGATCGGCCATCGCCAGCAACGCCCTGTCGCACGCGCCTTTGCCCTGCTGCTGCAAGCAGGCGCCAGCATCGCCTTCCTGCAGCAGATCGATGCTGGGCAGGACACGATCCTGGCAGGTTCCGCACTCGGCGCGCTGATGCTGGGCCTGTCTTTCCTGTCGAACATGCTGGTGCTGCGCGCCCATGCGGATGCGCACCCGCGCAGCGCCCCCTGGGATGGCAGCCTCGGCCTGATCTTCAGCAGTCTGGGCCTGTGGAGCCTGTTCGCCATCGCACCGCTCTGCTATCTCGCCGAGGGAACGGCCATGAGCCTGGCGCTTGGCGCATTCGTGGCGGTCTTTGCGGCCCTGCAATGGCGCCTTGCAGGCTGGGTGCCGAATGCCGTACTGGCACAGATCCTGGCCTTGCAGGTCTTCGCCGGAACCATCACACGCGGAGACATCACCCTACTCAGCGGCAACTTCAGCGTGGTCCTGCTGCTTGGCGTCACCTTGCTGGCCAACGCCATGTTGCTGCGCCTGCATCGTGGTGGCAACGAGAACGGGCACAACAGATACGAACCCCTGCAACCACTGCTCAGCACGCTGGGCCTGTGGTCGCTGTATCTGATCGCACCCATGCTGTTCGGTGCGGACACCACGGCCGCAGTCTGGGCCCTGGCCGGCATGCTCACGGTCTTTATCGGTTTGCGCCTGAAAGCACGTGGCTGGCTGCCTAACGGACTGCTGCTGCAACTTGCCGCAGGCGCCCTCTTCCTCGGCCATATGGATTACGCCGACACCGGCGGCGTGCTGATGCTCGCCGGCTCCGGCTGGAAGGGACTGGTGATCGCCTCGCTGATCGGACTGGCCTCGCTGGTCAGCCTCGGCACAGCGGTGCGCGAAGCCCGCAAGCAGAACGATCCGGTTCTGGTCACACGGCTGGCCTGGGCCATGCTCTTCGGCCTGGGCTTCACCGCGCTGGCGGTGCTCTTCGTGCTGCCCTGGCAGACCGCCACGGCGGTGTGGGCAGCCTGCGGCTTCGTGCTGATGTGGGCCGCGATGCGCCTGAACCTGAAACCGGCCTTCTGGTTCGCATTGGCACTGGAAATCCTTGCCGGTATTGCTTTCCTCAAAGCCAACAGCGCCGTGTTCTTCCTTTTCGGCCACCTGCCACCGCCCGAGGGCACGACGCCTTTCGCCCACGCCGGGTTCTGGACGCCGATAGTCATCGCGCTCGCCGCCTTCGCAGTGGCCTGGCGGCTGCTGGCCTGGGCGCGTTCGCCCAAAGCCAGCGAAGCCGATGTGTTGCAGATCGATGCTGAATGGATCAGTTTCCCGGCCTTGCTATGGTCCGCAGGATGGTGGTGTTTCGGCTGGTGGATGGAGCTGCGCTGGCAGGCCAGCAGCAATCAGTTGCTGGGGCACCAGTTCCTCGCGGTGATGGCCGCGTCAGTCCTGCTGCTCCTGCCGATTGCGGCCAGGTGGAACTGGGCGCGGCTGGCCGGTCTGTGCGGCTTGCTGCTGCCGCTGGCGGCAGCGGTTGCGGCTTTCGATTACGGCGCGGATACGAACCTGCTCGGCAACTTCGGCTGGGCAGCTTTCGGTCTCGCACTCATCGCTGGTTTCGGCCTGCTCCGTGTGAGCAAGGATCTGCTGGGCGAGCGTACCGACAAGCTCCTCCATCTTGCCAACACCTGGATCTGGCTGGGCGTGGCTGCACTCGAACTGCGCTACGTATTCCTCAGCCTCGGCGAGCCCGGCAGCACCTGGCGCTGGCTGGGCTGGACGCTGCCACTGGCGGTCTGGCTGCTGTGGAATGCGCGTGAAACCGCACCGACGCACTGGCCAGCTACGGCGCATCCACAGCTTTACCGTTTCAGCAGCACCCTACCGGTGCTCATCATCCTGCTGGCATGGCTGGTGATGGCCAATCTGCAATCGGCGGGTTCGGCTGCGCCATTGCCCTTCATCCCGCTCGCCAATCCGCTGGAGCTGGCCTTGTTGCTGGTGCTCTTCGCCGGCTGGCAGTGGCTGCAGCAAGTGCGCGCGCAAGACCCGGTCCGACTCCTCTGGCAGCCGCTCCACGTGCCGCTGCAACTGGCGCTGCTGGCAGGCTGCTTCCTCACCTACACCTGCGTGGTGCTGCGCAGCGTGCATCACTTCGCCGGAGTGAGCTGGAACGACCACAGCTTGCTGCATTCGATGACCGTACAGGCCAGCCTGTCGATTGCCTGGGCACTGCTGGCACTCGGTCTGATGATCAGCGGCCACCGCCGCGCCCGGCGTACCGTATGGATTACCGGTGCCGTGCTGATCGCCATCGTCGTCGCCAAGCTGTTCTTCGTCGAGTTGTCCGACCGTGGCGGGCTGGAACGCATCATCTCTTTCATCGGGGTAGGCGTGCTGCTGCTGGTCGTGGGCTACTTCGCACCTTTACCGCCAGCGAAGGACGAGGCGAAATAGCAGAGGGATCACTGTGAAAAAACTACATCCGAAAACCTTAACCTCCCCACCCCTCCTTGACAGGGAGGAACACGTTCGCAATCGATGGGGTGCCCCTCCCCCGGCAAGAGAAGACAGAGAAGGAGTCAGGTTTGCCAACAAAATGATTACTGCATTTTTCGTGGGTCTGCTCACCCTGCCCGCCCTCGCCCAGGAAAAGCCCACACAGTTCACCACCCGCCTGCCGATCCACACCGAAGCCGCCGCGCCCTACTACCGCCTGAGCCTGCCGCTGGCGGCTTATCTGGCCTCCGCGCATGGCGACCTGCGCGATCTGCGCGTATTCAACGCAGCCGGTCAGCCCGTGCCCTACGCACGCCTCGCAGCCAGCGGCAGCACCGAGGAACAGGTGCAGAAGCAGGCCTTGCGCTGGTTTCCGCTGCAGGCCCGTGATGCTGGACAGACCACACAAGCCGCTGACGACACGTCCCTGAACCTCACGCTGCGTCAGGGACCGGATGGCACGCTCGTGCAGATCAAGGCCGGGAGCAGCACATCCGCCAGCTTGCCGGCCCAGCAAGCTGCACCACTACTGCGCGGCTATGTGCTGGACGCGAGCCAGATCACGGATCGCCAGGCTGCGCGAGGCCTGCTACTCGATTGGGACAAAAACGGCGGCGACTTCCAGTTGCTCGACGTGGAATCCAGCGACGACCTGCAGCACTGGCAACGCCTGGCCAGCGGTGTGCAGCTTGCCCGACTGGACTACAACGGCGCGCGCATCGAAAACCGGCGCATCGAGCTCGCCGGTTTCCACGACCGCTACCTGCGCCTGCTCTGGCGCGAGCCGGCCACCGCACCACAGCTCAGTAGCGCCGAGCTGGAACAAAGTCGTTCGCGTTACCTGGCGGCCCCCTTGGTCTGGTCTGCACCGCTTGTAGTCAGCAAAGAAAAGGCCGATCTGAAGCCCGGCGAATACCGTTTCCGGCTGCCCCAGCCGCTGCCACTCGCGAAGCTTCGCCTCAGTCTGCCACCGGGCAACCAGCTGCTGCCGCTGGAGATCCTCACGCCGGGGCGCGAGCGCCGTTACTGGAACCACCTCGCCAGCACCGTGGTGTATCGCATCAGCAATCAGGGCCGCGAGTGGAGCAACAGTGACATCCCCTTGCCCGGCACGCCGCTGCAGGAATTCGTGCTGCGCCTCGACCCGCGCCTGAGCCCGCTCGCGGGGGGCCCGCAGCTCGCCTTCGCCGTGCAGCCCGCGCAAATCGTTTTCCTCGCCAGCGGCTCCGGGCCGTATGCCCTTGCCATCGGCAACAAGGATGCGCAGGACGCCGCGCTGCCCACCGCCACACTGGTGCCCGGCTTCGGCCAGCCTGGCAGCCCGGAGATCGTGGCCGCGAGCATCGTGGAAAACGCCGTCGAGCCTGAGTCTTCAGGCATCCCTGCGCCCGCCGCCAGCGAGCGCGACTGGAAGAAAATCGCGCTGTGGAGCGTGCTGCTGCTCGGCGTGCTGGGCATGCTGGGAATGGCATGGTCACTGATCACACAGATGAATAAAAGCAAAGTCTGAGGATAAAACCCGCCATGATTGAATCACTTGGGTTGTTTGATCGGAAGGTTGCCGAAGAACTCTTTGCTGTTCATCCTGAATGGCAAGCATTTGCTCGTGCCGAAGATGATTGCGGAGAAAATGCACTGATTGTTTCTTTGCGCGCCCCAAACCCACGGATTAAAGAGCCCCTCGTCATTACAACTGAAGAGCAAGAAGTCTCTGTCTTCTTCGACATGTACCACATGCACTTCAACGAGCTAAACGATGGAGCCTTGTCACTGGCAGAAAAAATCACGTCAGACCAATACAGCATTGTTTCATTCTGGCGTGATGCTCAATGTTGTGGCGCCGGTCTCTACGCAAACTCGAATATACCAAGCTCCAACGACGAACACCCCTATGCAAATAGAATCGTTATCCGATCATGGAGTGGTGAACACGACACTGAGTTGTCGTGCATTGGAAGAGATTAGAAATATCCGACTCACACCAACTATCGAGAGGAAACATGAAGCACGCCGTGATTCGTAACGCCCTGATCGTCGCCTTCAGCTTGCGGCTGGTATGGCAAACAGAGAAGCCGGACAGTCCGGCACTGTCCGGGACACGCACATGAGCGACATCCTGTCTTTCCTTGAGCGCCCGCAGCTGTTCACGGCCTGCGCCATCGGCGGCATCCCGGTTTACTGGATGCTCGGCTCGATTTTCTACAACGACATGGATGATTTTCTCGACGCGCTGCGACTGTTCTTCCAGCCCGACTGGCTCTCGGCCCTGCGCGGTGAATGGGGCGATGATCAGTGGCAGAGTCTGAAGCTCACGATCTTCATCGCCATCTGCATCGGCGCGGCTGCGCTGATCTACAAGGGCGCCCGGCTGGTATTCTGAGCGCCATGAAAACCCTGCTCCGCAAAATCTTCCGCCGCCTCACCGGCCGCGACCCGCTGGCCAGCCTGATCCAGCGCGGCCTCATCGTCGGTTCGAACTTCTACATGCAGGATGGCTGCGTGATCGACGCCTGCCATTGCTGGCACATCACGATTGGCGACGACGTGACGCTGGGCCCGAACGTGACGATCCTCGCGCACGACGCCAGCACCAAGCGCGCGCTGGGCTATGTGCGCCTGGGCAAGGTGGCGATTGGTCATCGCGTCTTCATCGGTGCCAGCAGCATCGTGCTGCCGGGCGTGACGATTGGAGATGACGTGATCATCGGCGCAGGCAGCGTGGTGAGCCGCGACGTTCCGGCGGGCAGCCTCGCTGTCGGCAACCCGGTACAGGTGATCGGCAGTACCGCTGATTATCTGGAGCGACAACGCGCGCTGATGGCCGCCTCACCCTGCTTCGGCGAGGCATACACCCTGCG
>JAGTRY010000056.1 GCA_018262235.1 Pseudomonadota bacterium | reverse complement strand
CGTGGCCGAGTTGCTCATCCTGCGGGGAGACATGCCCCGCTCACTCGCGCATTGCACGAGTGAGGTACAAGCCTTCCTGGAACAGGTCGCCAACCAGCGTTCAGCCGAGACCCAGCGTCGTGCGGGCGAACTCGCTGCCAGCCTGCGCTTCGGACGCATCGAAGATGTCCTGGAAACCGGTCTGCATAACTACCTGACCCGTTTCATCACCCGCATCAATGACATCGGTGACCGGATCGCGACGGACTTCCTGCTGCCGGTGACGGCTTAGGCAACACGCCACAGCACGTCGGACACGGTCTTTGCCGGAGGGCTTTTCAGCCCACCATCCGGCAAAGATCGTTGTTCAAGGATCAAGCCAGATCGCGATGCGTCGCCACGATCCGCGAGACGATCCCGTAGCTGATGGCCTCTTCGGCACTCATCCAGTAATCGCGGTCCATGTCGGCCACAACCGTCTCATAGGGCTTGCCGGTCTGCTGCGCGACGACCCGCGCAATCCGCTCGCGCGTACGCAGGATTTCCCGAGCCTGGATCGCGATATCGCTGGCCTGCCCGCCCATCCCGCCCGCTGGCTGGTGAATCATGAAACGCGTATTGGGCAGGCACACACGCCGTTCGCTCGGCGGCGCCAGGAAGATATGCGCGCCGGCACTGGCAACCCAGCCGGACCCCACCGTCGTCACCGGCGCGGAGATGAAACGGATCATGTCGTGAATGACGTCGCCCGATTCCACATGCCCGCCCGGTGAAGAAATCAGCATCGTGATCGGCGCATCGGACTCTGCCGCCAGGGCCAGCAGGCGCTTGGTTGTGGCCTGCGCGAGCTTGTCGTTGATCTCGCCAAAGATCAGCACGTAACGCGACTTGAACAGCAGTTTTTCTTCGGACGGATTGTCTTTTTCGGCCGTCGATGCTTCGTCACCACAGCCTGCAAGCTTGAATTCCATGGGGGATTTCCTGTGTAAAGTTCAGTTGCGCTATTGTGCCCGAATCGCCCCTGCCCAACGATTCTTGTTTAGTCTGCTGTTTCCCTGCACACTGCCACATCGTTAACCTTGTTACGAAGCGGGGTATTCAATGGCACGTGAAGAACTGACGAAATTGCCGGGTGGCGTACTGCGCTACAGCTACGTGCTGGATGAGGACGAAGCGACGGCATTCGAGGTGTTTACGCTCGCGGATGTGACTGCTCCGTACAAACAGCGCTTCCTCGACGAGATCCGCGAACAGGACTGGATCGTGGACTTCGGGCGTGATCTCCAGGAAAGTCCGTTTCGTGCAGACATCGTGATCTGTACGTCGGACGCGGCGTTCTGACGCCAGTCTCCGGCCGCGCCCCGCGCGGCCATCCGCACGATTCAGGACTCCACGAGCACTTCAGCTTTTTCCAGCGGACGCGCCGTCACCTCCGTGAGTAGTTCGGTGAAATCCCGCGTTTCTGCCGGCATGACTGTGACATGGACCTCGACTTCGTGCGAAGCCCCTCCCAGAATCACTCCGCGCATCGGCGTGACGTCCGAGAAATCGCGCCCCCACCCCAGCAGGACGTGTTCGAGGTTGGGCTGACAGTTGTTGGTAGGGTCGAATCCGACCCAGCCGTTATCCGGACACCACACCGAAACCCAGGCATGTGAAGCATCGGCCCCGATCAGGCGCGGTTTGCCAGGCGCAGGATGAGTGAGGATGTAGCCACTCATGTAGCGCGCAGCCAGGCCCAGCGAACGCAGGGCAGTGATCATCAGATGACTGAAATCCTGACAGACACCCCGCCGGCGTTTGAAAATTTCGGCCACTGGTGTGCTCACCGTGCTGGCCTTGGGATCAAACCTGAATTCCTGATGGATCCGCAGCATGAGGTGGCGGGTGGCTTCCAGCAGCCGCCTGCGCGGCGTGAAACTGACCTGCGCCCAGCGCCGGATTTCTTCGAGCAGGGGAATCTGTGCCGAGGGCAGGGCAAACTCCTGCGCATCCAGCGGGGCATTCGAGGGAAAGGCCGCCAGCAGGCCCGCCACATCTTCCCAGGCCGGGCCGCCAGCACGCCGCCAGGCCAGCGGGCGCGGGAAGACTTCGACCGTGCTCGCCGCAATCAGGCGCAGGGTTTCGTGGGGCTGCCGCACCGCTACCCAGCGGGCTGCATTGCCGAACCAGTCAACATGCTCTTCGCATTCCGTGATGGTGGGCAGGATGTCGATCTGGTGGTGCAGGATGCGCTGATAGTCGAACGCACGCGGGGTCAGGTGCAGCAAGTGCTGCGACAGGCTGACCGGCGCACTGTAGCGATAAAGGGTTTCATGCAGGACGTGGTAGGTCTGGCTCATGCAATCACCTTGCGCCCTTCATCAACGTGACTGAAGAAATGCAGACTGATCTGGTCCGACAACTCTGCCGAGGCCCAGCGCAGGGTGGCCAGCGCCTCTTGCAAGGCCTGCGAGCCCGGATGGAAATCGCGCGCCGCGTCGAAATGCAGCAGTCGGGCGTGCAAGGCATCAATACCCGTATCCGGCATGCCGCCCAGACTCTCGTCGAGACGATTCAGGTAGTCACGCAGGCCGGCCGTCTGGAACACGATGCCCCGCGGATTGGCTTCGTCAGCAATCAGCAGGTCAAGCACTGCCAGCCACTCGGGGCGGGCCATGTAGCGCGAACGATAGGTCACGATGGAGTCCGAAACTTCCAGCAGCCACTCGGGATTGCCCTCTTCGCCCATGCGCATTGCGGCCTCGATGGCTTCGGTCTGGAATTGCAGGCGCTCGATGCGTCGCCCCAGCGACAGGAAGCGCCAGCCATGATCCCGCGTCATGCCATCCAGCGTGAAGCCGGCAAGCGTCATGAAACTGGTAATGAATTCATCGAGCAGCGCCATCGCCTCGTAGACGCCGATCTGCTGGTAGGGCTTCTTGCCGATGCTGCGCGCCAGGGCATTGAGGGTGCGCCAGTTGTCGGTGGACAACCGTTCGCGCAACTGGAACCCGGCCCGCGACAGATGCAGGATATGCGAGGCCAGCCCGCCCGACAGCGTTGCATCGACCACGCTACGCACCAGGGGACGCACTGCTTCGCGTTCGTCACAGGCCTTGGGCAATACGCCGATCTGCTTGCCGAAGGCGGCCAGCGCGCTCCATTCAAGCGGGGTTTCGAGATTGTCGGTCACGCGCCCCAGGGCCACGCGCAGATAGCGCGCAAGATTGTCGCAGCGTTCGGAATAGCGCCCGAACCAGAAAAGATTCTCGACCACCCGGCTGGACAAGCCCGCACCACTGCGCACCAGATCATCGGCACTCACCGGCCGGCGCAACAACGTGAGCTGCGAAGCGGCCTGATCGCTACACACCCAGACATCCTTGCTGCCCCCACCGCGCTGATTCGACAGGATGCGAACATCATTTTCGCTGGAGGTTCGCGCCAACCCGCCCGGCATCACCATATAGCCTTCGGGTGTCGCCACTGCGAAGACGCGCAAACCCACCGAGCGATCCACCATGCGGCGATGGTGCTGACGATCCAGCACCGGCACACGCGACAAGGCAACCAGCTCCTGCGCCAGGAATTCGCGTGGCGCCGCACGCACCTGCGCACTCAGTGCAGCCAGTCCGGCCGCATCCAGGTCCTCGCCGAACACCGGGCCGAAGCGGCGCACGTGCGCATGCGGCACTGCACTCTTGAAGACCAGATGGTCCGCTTTCTTGAGCGCGTCTTCCATCGCCGGCGTCTCGCCGCACCACCAGGTCGCCGCCCCCGGCATGGCCAGCGGCTCGCCCAGCAGATGTTCACACAAGCCGGGCATGAAGCCGGTCAGCGCACCGGTTTCCAGCACGCTGGAGCCGATCGAATTGGCCAGCAACACGTTGCCCCGCCGCACCACATCCATCAGGCCGGGAATACCCAGCGCGGAATCCGCCCGCAACTCCAGCGGGTCACAGAAATCATCGTCCATGCGGCGCACGATGGCGTGCACGCGGCGCAGGCCGGACAGGGTCTTAAGCCACACACAGCCGTCACGCACGGTCAGATCCTGACCTTCCACCAGCGGGAAGCCGAGATAGCGTGCAAGGTAGGCGTGCTCGAAATAGGTTTCGTTGTACGGCCCCGGTGTCAGCAGCACGGTATTGATCTGGCCACCATCCTGCGGGGCATAGCTGGCAATCGCATCGCGCAGGGCCGCAAAGAAATTGGCCAGCCGCTGCACCCGCAGTTCGCGGAACAGATCCGGATGCAGGCGCGAGGTGATGATGCGGTTTTCCAGCGCGTAACCCGCACCGGAAGGTGCCTGGGTGCGGTCATTGATGACCCACCATTTGCCATCCGGCGCACGCGCCAGATCCATTGCAAAGAGATGGAGGTGCACGCCATTGCGCGGCGTGATGCCATGCGCGGGACGCTGGAAACCCGGATGCCCGAGGATCAACGCGGGCGGCAAGCGGCCTTCGCGGAACAAGTCCTGCGGGCCGTACAGATCGGCGAGGATGCGATTGAACAAGGTCGCGCGCTGGATCACCGCACGCTCGATACCCGCCCATTCTTCCGCCGGAATGATCAGCGGCAGCGGGTCGAGCGTCCACGGCCGGCTGCTGCCTTCGGCATCGTCATAGACGTTGTAGGTGACGCCGTTGTCGCGGATCTGCCGGTCCACTTCGCTGAACAGATCGCGCACCTGCCCCGCCCCCAGACCCAACATGCGGGCGTACAGACCGGCGTAATGGGCGCGTGCCTCACCGGCGGCGGCGAACATTTCGTCGAAACGCCGATTATCCTGGGGATAGTCGGCAAGGAATTGCGTAGGCGGCATGCTCTGTCAGTTATCGGGTTCGATCCCGATTGTAAACGAGTGGCGGGGTGCAGACCGCACCCCGCGGCTTCGCGAGGTTCATTCGCGCCGCAGATCCAGCGTGAACGGGAATTCCGGATTGCGCGCTTCCGGATGCACCGCAAGCCTGCCGGGCGTATGCCCCATCCGGAAGAAGCGCGCCAGCCGGCGTGCCTCGGCTTCATAGGCATTGATCGGGAAAGTCGCGTAATTGCGCCCGCCAGGATGCGCCACGTGATACTGACACCCGCCGAGCGAACGCTGCATCCAGCTATCCACCAGATCGAAAGTCAGCGGCGCATGCACCCCGATGGTCGGATGCAGGCAGGAACTGGGCTGCCAGGCGCGATAGCGCACCCCGCCGACGAACTCGCCCACCGTGCCCGTGGGCTGCAGCGGCACGGCCCGCCCGTTGCAGCTGAGCACATGGCGGTCATCAACCAGCCCGTGCACCTTCACCTGCAGGCGTTCAACCGAGGCATCCACGAAACGCACCGTGCCACCGCCCGTACCTTCCTCGCCCATCACGTGCCAGGGTTCCAGTGCCAGACGCAGTTCAACCTCGACATTCTTCGCGGCAAAGTCGCCCAGCTTCGGGAAGCGGAACTCGAAGTGCGGCGCAAACCACTCGGCTTCCAGCGGATAACCGAAGGCCTGCATCTCGTCGATGACATCCCGGAAATCGTCCCACACGAAATGCGGCAACATGAATCGGTCATGCAGCTCGGTCCCCCAGCGTTTCAGCCGGGGCGGCTCGTACGGGTCTTGCCAGAAGCGCGCCACCATTGCCCGCATCAGCAGCTGCTGGGCAAGGCTCATCTGGGCGTGCGGCGGCATCTCGAAGCCGCGCATTTCCAGCAAGCCCAGGCGGCCGGCAGACGAATCCGGCGAGTACAGCTTGTCGATACAGAATTCGGCACGATGGGTGTTGCCGGTCACGTCGATCAGCAGGTTGCGCAAGAGCCGATCCACCAGCCAGGGCGGACACGGTCCCAGCAGTCGCTCGGTCTGCGTCTTCATCTGGGCCAGCGCCACCTCGATTTCATACACCGAGTCGTTGCGGGCTTCATCGATCCGCGGCGCCTGACTGGTCGGCCCGATGAACAAGCCACTGAACAGATACGACAAGGCAGGATGGTTATGCCAATAGGCGACCATGCTGGCGAGCAGATCCGGCCGGCGCAAGAAGGGCGAGTCCGCCGGCGTGGCACCACCCAGCACGAAATGATTGCCCCCGCCGGTGCCGGTGTGGCGCCCGTCGAGCATGAACTTCTCGGTCGACAAACGTGTCTGGTGCGCGACTTCGTAGAGATGCGTGGTCTGATCGACCAGTTCATCCCAGCTCGCTGCCGGGTGCACGTTGACCTCGATGACACCGGGATCCGGCGTCACGCGCAACACGGTCAGACGCGGATCCTTGGGTGGCTCGTAGCCTTCCAGTACGACCGGGATCTGCATCGTCTGGGCGGTCGCTTCGATGGCGGCGACCACCTCAAGGTAATCTTCCAGCGCACGGGTCGGCGGCATGAAAATGTAGAGCTTGCCGTTGCGCGGCTCGGCACACATCGCCGTGCGGGTCACCCAGGCAGCCGACTCGAATTTGCCAGGTTGCCGTTCAGCAACCACCTCCGCCTGCACCTCGGCACCCATCGTGGCGGGGACCAGGCGGACCGGCGGCACCACCTGCTGGCGGGAGTAAGGCGGTAAGGGCTCGACGCGCTGGCTCGGATCAGGCTGATGCATCCACAGATAATCCGCCTCGCTGACCCAGGGCTGCCCATCCAGCGGCAAGCGGTAACCCACCGGCGAATCCCCGGGGATCAGGTAGCAGCGCTCATCGCGCAGGAACCATGGCCCGCTCTGCCAGCGCGTGCCACTCGGGTCACGCCCGATCGGCAGCACCCAGCCCACCGTCTTGTCCAGCCCCCGGGAGAAAACCTTGCGTAGCCGCTCGCGTTCGAGCGGATCATCCAGACGCGCATCGAACGGATCGACATTCGCCGGCAGGCGCCGCTCCCGCCACAGGTAATACATGACATCCTCGAACGCCGGGAACGCATATTTCGGTGCCACGCCAAGCTGCTCAGCAACGGCCCGCAGGAAAGCGCCCGCCTGTACCTCATCCACGCCGTAATCGCGCTTCTCGTCAGCAAACAATTCCGGCTTGAGCCACAACGGCTCGCCGTCCTTGCGCCAGTACAGGTTCAGCGACCAGCGCGGCAGTTGCTCGCCCGGATACCACTTGCCCTGCCCGAAATGCAGCAAGCCATGCGGCGCATATTTCGCTTGGAGTTTCTCCAGCAGGCTGGCCGACAGGCCACGCTTGGTCGGCCCCAGCGCGTCGGTATTCCATTCGGCCCCATCGCGATCATCCACCGACACGAAGGTCGGCTCGCCGCCCTGGGTCAGGCGGATATCCTGATCCCGGATGTCCGCATCGATCCGCCGCCCCAGCGCCTCGATCCCGGCCCACTGGTCGTCGGAATACGGCTTGGTGACACGCGGCGCTTCCCAGATCCGCTGCACCTGCATGTGATGCTCGAATTCGACCTCGCACGCCTCCAGCCCCCCCTCGATGGGAGCCGCCGAGGAGGGTTCGGGCGAACACGCCAGCGGGATATGCCCCTCGCCAGCCAGCAGGCCGGAGGTCGGATCCAGCCCGATCCAGCCCGCGCCGGGCAGATAGACTTCACACCAGGCGTGCAGGTCGGTGAAATCCACTTCCGTGCCGGACGGGCCATCCAGTGCCTTCACATCGGGCTTCAACTGGATCAGGTACCCGGACACGAAACGCGCCGCCAGCCCAAGGTGGCGCAACAACTGCACCAGCAGCCAGGCCGAATCGCGGCAGGACCCCGAAGCCTTGCCGAGGGTTTCTTCCGGCGTCTGCACGCCAGGCTCCAGGCGGACGAGGTAATCGATATCGTGCTGCAAACGCTGGTTCAGGGCCACCAGAAAATCGATGGTCGCGGTCTTCTCACGCGGCACCGAATCGAGCAAGGCCTTGAAACGCGGTGTAGCCGGCAGGCAGACCAGATATGGCGCCAGCTCGGTGGTCAGCTCGGCGCTGTAGGAAAACGGGTACTGCATTGCCACCGGTTCGAGAAAAAAGTCGAAGGGGTTGAGCACCGCCATCTCGACGACCAGGTCCACCTCAACCCGGAACTCGCGGGTCTTTTCCGGAAATACCAGACGCGCCAGATAATTGGACTGTGGGTCCTGTTGCCAGTTGATGAAGTGCTCAAGCGGCGTCACCCGCAGCGAATAGCTCAGAACCCGGGTTCGCGAATGTGGCGCTGGGCGCAGCCGCACGATCTGCGGCCCCAGCGTGATCGGCTTGTCGTAACGATAATGGGTGACATGATTCAGGGCGACATGGATCGACATGGATTTTTCTCTCTGACTGACGCGGGGCGCTTCTTTGTTAGCAATTAACGTGCAACACAACAATTCCGGGCTGATCGGCCTGCCCGGTAAAACTCGCGCACCAACGCCGCGCATCCCAGCTGGCGAAAGTAGTGCAAGGCACCATTCTGAGGCTTCGAGTCTGCCAGCAGAGGATGACAGCACATCGCGTCTGCTCTTCTGGCAAGCGCATTCCACTACCTTTTCCGAACGGGTATAATTCTCGGTTTTTCAAAAGCTTAGGCTCACCATGACTGCTCGCATCATTGATGGCAATGCTCTCTCGGCGCAAGTGCGCGGCGAAATCGCGCAACGCGCGGCCGAACTCACCGCCCGTGGCACCCAACCCTGTCTGGCCGTGATTCTGGTCGGGGGAGATCCGGCCTCCGCCGTGTATGTGCGCAACAAGGTGGCGGGCTGCGAGAAAGCCGGCATCCGCTCGCTGAAATTCGAATATGCCGCCGAGGTGGCGCCCGACGAAGTCTTCGCCAGGATCGCCGAACTGAATGCCGATCCGTCCGTGCATGGCATCCTCGTACAACTGCCCCTGCCCAAGCAGTTCGACGCCGAAAAGATCCTCGAAGCAATCTCGCCGGAAAAAGACGTTGATGGTTTCCACGCCGAGAACTTCGGCCTGCTGCTGCAAGGCCGCAAGTCCTTCTACCCCTGCACCCCGTGGGGCGTGATGAAGATGCTGGACACCGAAAACGTGCCGGTCAAAGGCGCCGAAGCCGTCGTCATCGGCCGCTCCAACATCGTCGGCAAACCGATGGCCGTGATGCTTTTGTCACGCGGCGCCACCGTCACGGTCTGTCATTCGCAGACCAAAGACCTGGCCTTCCACACCAAGCGCGCCGATATCCTGGTCGCCGCCGTTGGCAAAGCCAAGATGATTACCGGCGACATGATCAAGCCGGGCGCTGTCGTGATTGACGTCGGCATGAATCGCGATGAAAACGGCAAGTTGTGTGGCGACGTGGATTTTGCTTCAGCCAAAGAAGTTGCTTCACTGATCACCCCAGTGCCAGGTGGCGTCGGTCCGATGACGATCACCATGCTGCTGGCAAACACCCTGGAGAGCGCAGAGCGCACCGCAAAATAAGGAAATCACAATGGCAAACACCCCTCTCGTCGGCATCGTCATGGGCTCGGATAGCGACTGGCCCGTCATGAGCGCCTGTGCCAAGACGTTCAAACAGTTTGGCATTCCGTATGAAGCCAAAGTCCTGTCCGCACACCGCACACCCGATGCTGCGCTGGACTACGCGGCCGGCGCACAGGCCCGTGGCATGAAAGTGCTGATCGGTGCCGCCGGAGGTGCTGCTCACCTGGCTGGCGTGCTGGCCGCCAAGACCGAACTGCCGGTCCTGGCCGTGCCGATGCCCTCCAAGCATCTGCAAGGTCTGGATTCGCTGCTGGCCATGGTGCAGATGCCGGGCGGGATTCCGGTTGCCACCTTCGCCATCGGCGAGGCCGGTGCAGTCAATGCAGCGCTCTTCACGGTCGCCATGCTCGCCCTGAGCGACGCGGATCTGGCCAAGAAACTCTCCGAGTTCCGCGCCAGTCAGACCGCCAAGGTGCTGTCGAAAACCTTGCCGGACATTGAGTGATGTGGGAAGGCGGGTTGGCCGCAGGCATGACCCGCCGCTCGAAACCATGACAAAAATCCAGCCGGGACTGTACGCCCGGCTTTTCCCTCACGGCGGCTTGCATTTCACCCGGCCGCTCTACGCCCTGCTTCTGGTCCTCGGCTTGAGCCCGGCGCATGCTGCGGCCCCCGAAGCAGTGAGCATCCCGGCTGCGGGCTGGTCGTCCTCGCCCGCGCCACTGCATGCCTTCCTGTTTCAGCCGGAAGGTAATGGCCCGCACCCTGCCGTGGTGATGTTGCATGGCTGCAGCGGAGCCTATGCGAATGACGGCAGCCTGAATGCGCGCCACCGGATGTGGGGAGAGTTCCTCGCCGCGCAGGGCTATGTCGCCTTGATGCTGGACAGCTTCAGCTCACGCGGTATCAAGGAACTTTGTACCCAGAAATTCTCTGAGCGCAGCCTGAAGGAAGCCGACCGTCGCGGTGACAGCTATGCCGCCCTGAACTATCTGCGTGAGCGCAGTGATGTGATCGCCCAGCGCATTGGCCTGCTGGGCTGGTCGCACGGTGGCGGCGTCACGCTCGACACGATCAGCCACCCGCCCAGGACGGGTACGGGCTTCAGTGCGGCCATCTCGTTTTATCCAGGCTGCTCAAGCCGGGCAAAGAAGCCGGAGGCCTTTCATCCGTATGCGCCCCTGCTGCTGTTGATCGGTGAGGCCGATGACTGGACGCCCGCCGCACCTTGCGTGGCCTTGACGCAAGCCGTGGCAGCCCGCGGCGAAGCGATGCAGATCGTGACTTATCCGGGCACGTATCATGATTTCGACAACCCGGCCTTACGCGCCAAACATGTCCGCAAGGACGTTCCGAATGGCGTGAATCCCGGCCAGGGCACCACCACCGCCCCCAACCCCGAAGCGAGCGAGGATGCCAAGCGCCGCGTCAGCACCTTCTTTGCCGGACACCTCAAGTGATAGTTTCCCCGACCGATGCTCACCTCGCCCGTGCAGCTGAACTCTTGCACGCAGGCGAACTGGTCGCCCTGCCCACCGAAACCGTTTACGGGCTGGGGGCCGATGCCAACAATCCAGTGGCTGCCGCCAGGATTTTCGCTGCCAAACACCGCCCCGCGGATCATCCGCTGATCGTGCACCTGGCCGATGCCGGGCAACTCCCGGCCTGGGCCAGCGAGATTCCGCCAGAAGCCCTCGCCCTCGCTCGCGCTTTCTGGCCCGGTCCGCTGACCCTGATCCTGAAAAAGCAGGCCAGCGTTTCCGATGTCGTGACAGGTGGCCAGGATACGGTTGGTCTGCGTATCCCGGACCATCCCGTCGCCCTCGCCCTGCTGCGCGCCTTCGGTGGCGGCATCGCAGCGCCTTCGGCCAACCGCTTCGGGCGGATCAGCCCGACCACCGCGCAACATGTCTGGGAAGAGCTGGGCGATTCGGTCGCGATGATCCTCGATGGCGGCGCCTGCGATGTGGGCATCGAATCCACGATTTTGGATCTTTCGCGCGGCGAACCGGTGATTCTGAGGCCCGGCATGATCGGGCGTGCGGCAATTGCCGCCGTCATTGGCCAACAACCCCGCCTGAAAGGCGAACGTACCGACGCGCCACGCGTATCCGGCTCACTGGTGGCTCACTACGCGCCACGCACACCGATGCGGATGGCCTCTGCCGCCGAGATTCTTGCCGCACCGGCCCATTGCGCCGTGCTGCAACGCGCGGTCGAGCATCTCCCCGGGCGTTACGCCATGAGCATTGACGCCCCTTTCGATGCGGATGGTTACGCGCGCGAGCTGTACGCCAATCTGCGCGCACTGGATGCAAGCGGCGCGCAGGAAATCCTCGTCGAAACATTGCCCGCTGACAGCTGCTGGGATGCCGTGCATGACCGGCTCGGGCGTGCCGTGGTCGGATCAGGCCACACGCAGGACAAGACTTGAGGCCTGCACCCTTTTTGCCAGGATACGCCGAGGGCCGCGCAATGCGGCCCTCGTCACATGCAGGAAGCTGGCACGTTCTACAGTTTGTAGCTCGCAACAATGGTCTGCATGGTTTCGGCCACCCGATCCAGTTCGCGCGCTGCATCCGCGCTTTCCCCCGCCGCCGCACTCGATTCTTCCGCCATCTGGGCGATCCGCTCGACTTGCTGGGCAATGCTGGTACTGGTGGCACTCTGTTCGCGAATCGCGTCAGTGATTTCACCCACCATCTCGACGGCACTGCGATTGGCCTCACCGATCTGGCGGATTGCACCGCTGGCATCGTTGGCACGATTCACCCCCGCCCCGACACGGGCCACCGCCTGCTCCATGCTGTCTACCGCGCTGCGGGCTCCCGTACGCACCGACTCGACCATGGCTGAGATTTCCTGCGTGGACTGTGCGGTCCGCTCGGCCAGCTTGCGAACTTCGTCGGCCACCACGGCAAACCCGCGCCCCTGCTCGCCGGCACGCGCCGCCTCGATGGCCGCGTTGAGCGCCAGCAGATTGGTCTGATCAGCCACTTCCCGGATCACCCCGACCACCGTGGAAATCTTGTCCGTCTGCTCGCCCAGATCACGAATGCACTTCGAGGCCAGATCAACCGTACCGGCGATCTGATTGATGTCTTCCACTGTCTGCCCGATCACGCCTTCGCCCGAAATTGCCAGACGGCCGGATTCCTGCGACAAGGCATTGGCTTCACTGGCACGATCCCCAACATGGGTGATACTGACCGTCATTTCCTCGACCGCCGCAGCCATCGACGATGCGGCCGCGCTTTGGGCATGGGACGCGGTCGCCACCTGATCGGAAGTCGACGCCATATGCCCTGACGCCGCAGCAACCGAGTGTGCGCTTTCTGCAATGCTCCTGAGATTGCTCTGCATGGTCACCATCAACTGGTTGAGGGCTTCAGCCGTCAGACCCAGTTCGTCACGTCGATTGACTGGAATGCGCTGGGTGAAATCCAGCTCGCGCTGGATGCGCGTCACCGTACCCTGCATCTGCAGCAAAGCACCGCCAATGCTCCTGACCAGCAGAAACCCCATGGCACCTACCAGAGCGACCCCCAACACGATGGTCCCCCATGACACGCGCTGCCCCTGAATAGCCGCCGCATCCGCCTTTTCTGCAGCGGTCTTGGCGTTGGCTTCGTTGAACTTCACATGCTCGGCTAGCATCTTGGTTGCGGCGAGCCCCGCCGGAAGCATCTCGCGTTCCGCGAGCAGGCGCGCTTCGTCGTTCTGGTTCTGGCGGGACAAGGCCAATACCTTTGGCAGCGCTGCACTGAAGACGGCAATCGCCTTACGGTCCCGCTCCAGCATCTGCCGATCCTCATCACTGGAGATCAGCTTCTCGTATCGCTTCAAGGCCTCTTCCAGCCTTGCGAGACGCTCGGTAATGTTTTTGTCGATGACTGCCATGCGCACATCCTCGGTGTTGAGGATATGGTCCAGCGCAGCATTCTGGATATGGAGAAGCGTAGTTTCAGCCTCGCCAAGCGCACCAATGCTCGGAATCGTGTCGTGGTTGGCTGTCTGCAGGGCAGTATCCAGATTGGCCTCACTGATCCGGCCAGAAAGCCCGACAACAAGCAACGCCAATATTGCTGCTGCAATCATCAACCACAGGCGTTTGGCTATCGTTAGCGTCATGTCAGGCTCCTGGGAGGACAAGCTCCGATTTCAGTACCCCACGCCCAAACCACGGTGGCGTGACTCCGTGCCTGCTTCTACGACGTCGGGATGCCTGACTTGAGCCCTGCCGGACGCACCTACCCTTCAGGCCGGACGAACCACGGCGGATTCGAACAAGCCGGCCTGATAATCGCGCAAAGTCTGCTGGATCTGCTCTGCCGTGTTCATCACGAAAGGACCATACTGTGCTATCGGCTCATTCAGCGGCGCTCCGGCAATCAGGATCACGCGCGCATCCTGGGCGGCCTCGATGACGACACCGTCAGCGCCATCATTGGCCAGGATGGCCATGAACCGGTCCGCCACTGCCTTGCCGGCAATCGTGACCTCACCACGATAGGTATAGAGAAAGGCGTTATGCCCGACCGGGATACGCTGCGCGAAGCGCGTGCCTGCCGGCAGATGCACGTCCAGAAACAGCGGCTCGGTATCCGGACGCTGCACTGCGCCAGCCGTGCCCTGGCTTTCACCTGCGATCACGCGCACACGCACACCTGCCAATGTTGCGAATTCGGGAATCGCTTCGCCGGGAATGTCGCGATAGAAGGGCGCAATCATTTTGTTCCTGGCCGGCAGGTTGAGCCAGAGCTGGAAACCTTCCATGAGCCCCTCTTCCTGCTCGGGCAACTCGGAATGGATCAGGCCGGAACCCGCCGTCATCCATTGCGCGCCGCCAGGACCGAGCAAGCCGGCATTGCCCGCACTGTCGTGATGACGCATGCGCCCGGCGAGCATGTAGGTCACGGTCTCGAAGCCACGATGCGGGTGATCGGGAAAACCGCCGATGTAGTCGTCCGGATTTTCGTTGCGGAAGGCATCCAGCATCAGAAAAGGATCAAGGCGGCGCTGCAGATCCTGCGTCAGTACGCGGGTGAGTTTCACGCCGGCACCGTCGGAGGTGGCACGACCGGCCACGAGACGTTCCACGCCTCGGGATGCAACAGGGGCTTGCGGAGAAGCAGGCAGAGCGTGGTTCATGAGGAACATCCTTTCGTCGATCAGGACCGGACAGCGCAAAACGTGACAAAAAAGCCCGGGTTCAGCCTTGCGGCCTCCTCCGGGCTGGGGGAATGGCGAGGCTCAGAGTGCCAGCGCAGCGATCTCGGCTTCCGCGCCGGCAAAAGCCTTGGCGGCAGCGTCTTCGCCCATCGACAGGCCTTCCGCATGGATGAAGGTGATGTCGGTCATGCCGAGGAAGCCCAGTACGCTCTTCAGGTAAGGCACTTGCGAGTCGGCCGGAGTGTCCTTGTACAAACCGCCACGTGCCAGTGCGACATAAACCTTCTTGCCCTTGAGCAGGCCTTCAGGACCATTTTCGGTATAGCGGAAGGTAACGCCTGCCTTGGCAATGGCATCGATCCAGGCTTTGAGCTGAACGGTCACGCCAAAGTTGTACATCGGCACACCGATCACAATCACGTCCGCCGCCTGCACTTCGGCAATCGTTGCATCATCCACCGCAGCGCGGGCAGCCTGCTCAGGGGTACGTGCTTCAGCCGGGGTGAAGAGCGCGCCCAGCGCGGCTTCGTCCAGAATCGGCTGCGAGCCGGTTTCACGCACGGTCAGCGTGGCACTCGGGTCAAGTGCGCGCAGGCGGGTCACGATGCTGTTGGCCAGGCGGGTGGAGGCCGATGCAGCGCCGCGGACGCTGGAATTGATTTGCAGGATGTTCATGTTGTTTCTCCTTGGGGTTTGGGGGAGGCAGTGACAGCACTGTATTCCTTCCACAAAAGCACCAGAAGACCATAGAATGGATAGTATTGTTCCATTAACAGAACAATAACCAGCAAGAGCGTGCCCATACTGGCTGTCACAAGCGCAACGCGCTCATGTTCCATCGCCACGCAGACCTCTCCTACGCACCATGAACCTCGACGCCAATGATCTGTTGCTCTTTGCCCGCGTCATGGACGCCGGCAGTTTCTCGCTGGCCGCGGAACGCGCCAGCCTGCCCAAATCCACGGTCTCGCGACGCATCAGCGCACTGGAAGCACGCCTGGGGGAACGCCTGCTCACCCGCAGTACGCGACGCCTGGCACTGACCGAGTTCGGCACCGAGATCCTTGAGCACGCCCGTCGCCTGCAGGAAGAAGCCGAGGCGGTCAGCGCTTACGCCCAACATCGTCAGACCGCCGTACGCGGACGCCTGCGCGTCTCGATGCCGACGGACTTCGGCGAATGGATCCTCGGCCCGCTCTTCCTGCAGTTTGCCGCCAGCTATCCGGAGGTGAAGCTGGAACTGGACCTCTCACCACGCCGCGTCGATCTGGTCGGGGAACAGTTCGACCTGGCCCTGCGCGTGGCCCCTCGCCTGCCGGACGACGCCACGCTGGTCGCGCGCCGCCTGTGCACCTTGGAAAGCGGCCTGTACGCCAGCTCTGCCTACCTCAACCACTTCGGTACACCAACGCACCCGGACGAACTCATGCGCTACACCGCCTTGCAACTGGTCGGCAGCAACGGCGAAGCCCAGCGCTGGCGCCTCACCCGGGGCAAGGAAGTATGGGAGGACCTGCCGGCCGGGCCGCTCGCAGCCAATTCGGTGGGGCTGCTACGGCTGCTCGCTTCACACGGGCTGGGCATTGCCGGGTTGTCGGAGCGTTTTGTCGCGAGCGCGGTCACCGATGGACTGCTCGTGCGCATCCTGCCTGAATGGCGACTCCCGACCATGACAGTCTGGGCTGTCATGCCCGGCCGCCGCCTGATGCCGGCACGGACGCGGGTATTCCTGACCGCGCTGGAGAATGCATTGGGTAGCGCAGGATGATGAAAAAAGGGAAGACCGGGCTACAGCATCCCGCAGCAAACCTACAATGAACGTGATCCCATCACAGCAAGCAATCCCACCGGATTTAAGGTCGGTATGAAATACAGCGTCTGTCTGATCGTCTTGATCGCCCTGATCCCTGCCCAGCTTCTGGCGCAGGACAGGATCGTGACGGTTTATACCTACGAACGCATGCCGTTTTTCGGCCAGCTCAACACCGATGCAGAAGGCTTCATCAATCAAATCACCCGGCTCGTCTTCGAGAACGCAAAAATCCCCTATGTATTCGAAAAGGTCCCCGTCACCCGGATCTTCGCCAACCTGACCCAACCCGGACTGTCCTGCATCGCCGGGACTTTCAGGAACCCGGAACGCGAACAGACCTACACTTTCTCATCGGATTTCATCTATCAGGACAGCCCGCCCCGTTACCTGATCCGCACGACCGATCAGGCCCACTACGCCGCCATCAAGGACATCAAGGCCTTGCTCACTTCGGGCAAGACGCTCGGAGTGGCCGACAAATATTCGTATGGCACCTGGGTTGACGAAAACATCCTGCGATACAAGCCCGCGACAGCCGTCGTGAATATCCGTGATGATCAAAGCGCCTTCATGCAGATGCTGGTCCTCAAGCGTTTCGACTACATCTTCGCAAGTGGCGAAGAGGCCGCCTACAACCTCAGGAACAATCCGGATTTCCGCGATACGATCAGCGTCAAGACGCTGGCCGACGCGCCTGCGGGCAACATCCGCTGGATCATGTGCAACAAGGATTTCCCGCCGGATTTACTGGCGCGCCTCAACAAATCGATTCCTGAAATCAAGAAAACCAGGGCCTACCGGGACATTACGACCCGACTCCCGAAGTGAGTCCGTGGCCAGACAGGCCGGGAATGACACAAAAATGCGTCCACACTCACACGCCCATCAATTCCTCCCGTGCGTCCTCCCCCGGCATCTGCGCCGCCAACAGGGCTGACGTCTCTGTCCGGACAAAATCCATGAAGCCCCGCGCGGCCATCGAAGGACGCTTGCCCTGCGGATAGGCGAAATTCCATTGCGCAGGGAGTGGCAGGCCCTGCACCGCCAGACGGACCACCCCGCGTTCGGCATCGCTGCGTTTGCCAAAACTGTAACGCGGCAGCAAGGCGATCCCCAGCCCGGCAGCAACGGCTTGGCGGATTTCCTCATCATCCGCGAGCACCATCCGCACATTGGGTTGCAACCCCTGGCGGGCAAACAGCTGCAGCGCAGCCTGTGCCGTAGCGGAACCTGTTTCGCGCAGCAAGAACGGCTCGTCTGCCAGCTCGGCAAGACTCACACGTGCGCGCCGGCACAACGGATGAGACGCCGCGGCAAAGAGTTCGAGCGGGTTGGCGAGCACGGCCTGACGAACCACGGCAAGCGCCTGGGTGGAAGAGGCAAACAGGTACAGATCGTCGGCGTTACTGACCAGACGCCGCGCAAGCTGCGCACTGTTGCCGACGCCCAGTTCGATGCGCACCCCCGGATGCGCGTGCATGAAAGCCTCCAGCATGCGCAGGCCAAAGTGCCGGGCAGCCGGGCAAACCGCCAGATGCAGCACGCTGCCATCGAAGCCGCGCTGCGGTTCAAGTGCCAGATCCACGCGGGCAATCGCATCGAAAACCTCCTCGCAACTGGCTTGCAGGGTCCGCCCGGCTTCAGTGAGAAACATCCGTTTGCCGACCTGCTCGAACAGGGGCACGCCAACCGTCTCGGTCAGTTTGCGGATTTGTACCGAGACGGTGGGCTGAGCCATATGCAGCTCCTCGGCGGCACGGGTAAAACTGCCCAGGCGTGCGCACGCTTCAAATACCGCCAGTTGCGGCAGCGAGCCATGTTTAAGGAAACGCTGGATTCGGGTGAGTGACATGGTGCTTCTCCGGTCGAGTTCATCACCGCAGTGCCCAATGCAAAGCGGCCGTTACCGGAGAGGTAAAGGCCGCTTGATGGGACGCACCTTTGCCAGTCCGGCAAAGGTCTCGCTTGCACTGTCACGCGCCGATGCGACCGGGGCTTTCACCCGTATTGACGACCGCACCACAGTGGCCTTGGCCACCGAAGCTACTCCCCTTCTGATACAGGGATGTGCACCGGAAATTTCGTGTGCACGCTTTCATCTTTGCCGACGCACGCAGGCCTGTCAAGCCTGATTTTCCGGCGCAATGCGGGCAATCCATTACGTTTCGGCATGGAAAGCATGCAAAAGTGCAAATGTCATTGTCGCGCACGCTTGTCGATAATCCACTTACCGCAAACTTTTATGGAGAACATCGTGGAACTCATGTCGGCAGGCTTCCTGTCCGCACTCATCGCCATCGTGGTCATCGACCTGGCCCTGGCCGGTGACAACGCCATTGTCATTGCCCTGGCAGCACGCAATGTCCCCAAACATCTGCAGAGGAAAGCCATCATCTGGGGTACGGTCGGCGCAATCATCATGCGCTGTTCCCTCACCATGATCGTGGTCTGGCTGCTCAAGATCCCCGGCCTGCTGCTCGCCGGCAGCGTCATGCTGCTGTGGATCGCCTACCGGTTGCTCACCCCGGACGACAGCCACAACAAGGATGTCCACGCCAGCAAGGGCACGGGATTCTGGGGGGCGATGCGCACCATCGTGATTGCCGACACCATCATGGGGCTGGACAACGTGCTCGCCGTCGCAGGCGCTGCCCACGGCAGTTTCCTGCTGGTCGGATGCGGTTTGCTGATCAGCATCCCGATCGTGATCTGGGGCAGTACCCTGGTACTGGGCTTTGTCGAACGCCACCCCTCCTTCGTGTATGTCGGTGCCGGGGTCCTGGCCTGGACCTCGGCCAACATGATTGCTGGCGAACCGCTGCTGCATCCCTGGCTGAACGCCCACCCGGCGATCCCGGTGATTCTCCATGCGGTATTGGTCGGTGGTGTCCTGGCTGCCGGCTATCTCACCAACTACCGCCGTCGCGAAGCGCGTATCCGCACCCATGTGAACAATTTTGCCCAACACCGAAGCACATCACTGACTCATCTAGGAGAGACCACCATGCTCAAGATCCTCGTTCCTGTCGATGCTTCACCGAACTCGCAACTCGCCGTCCAGCAAATCGTGCGCGACTTCTTCCAGAACACCTCGATGGAAGTCCACCTTCTGCATGTGCAACCGCCGATTCCGCGCCACATCGCCCGCTTCGTCAGCCGCCGCAATCTTGAGGCCTGGCGCAAGGACGAGGCGGCCAAAGCCCTGCAACCGGCTCACGCACTGCTCGAAAAGCATGGCATCCCGTGTGCCGAGCACATCGAAAAAGGCAAACGGGCCGAAACCATCGTCGCCGCCGCACGCCGCCTGCAATGCAATCACATCGTGATGGGCAGTGCGCGCAAGAACTCACTGACCCGCATGCTCGAATCTTCGGTCACCAACAAGGTCATGGAGCTGACCAGCGTGCCGGTGCAGATCGTTTCAGGCGAACCCATTTCGCGCCTTGAACGCCTCGGTTTGCCGGCCAGCATCGGCGCCGCACTGACCTTGCTGCTGATTGCCCTGAGCGACTGACACGCCTCCATGTCAAAACGCCCGCTGCGCAGTGCTGCGCGGCGGGCGTTTTTCATCTGGCAGTCAGGCAAACAACTCAGCCAGCATCTTTCCCTGACTCGGGCGACGGCTGCTGCGGTGCCTGCAGATGCTCCTCTGCCGGTTCATCGGCAGCCGATTTCCGCTTGAGCTTTTCCTGCTTCTTCTGCTGTTTGGCAAGCTCGCGCTGACGTTTTTCGTACGAATAATTAGGTTTGGCCAAGGAGCTGTCTTCCTCTGTGTGGTTGCGGACAAGCTACACGGTAAGCCATTTTTCGCCAAACGCGCAGTATCACGGCGAAATATGCTTGAAATGAAAAAGCCCACCGATTCCTTGGTGGGCTTTTGCGTGACGGGGTAGAGGCTGCGCTCAGGCCGTCAGCGCGAGCCGCATCTTCTGCATGGCCTTGGCTTCGATCTGGCGGATGCGCTCGGCCGAAACGCCATATTCGGCGGCCAGTTCATGCAGCGTGGCGGGGTTGTCTTCGACCAGCCAGCGGCGTTGCACGATGGCCCGACTGCGTTCGTCCAGATCCGCCAGCGCGCCTTTGAGGCCTTCGTCAGCAAGCCGTTCGGTCTGCAGGGATTCCAGCACTTCGACCGGCTCGGCGGATTCATCGGCCAGCCAGTCAATCGGCGCCATGCGCTCATCGTCATCGTCCGAACCGCGATCAATCGCCACCTCGCCGCCGGAGAACCGGGTTTCCATCTCGATGACTTCCTCGGGCTTGACGCCAAGCTTGCTGGCGATGCCGCGCACATCTTCGGGCGACAGCGTCGAAGTATCCGTGCGCATGCTGCGCAGGTTGAAGAAGAGCTTGCGCTGCGCCTTGGTGGTAGCGATCTTCACCAGGCGCCAGTTCTTGAGAATGTATTCGTGGATCTCGGCCTTGATCCAGTGCATGGCAAAAGACACCAGCCGTACGCCCCGATCCGGGTCGAAACGCTTCACGGCCTTCATCAAACCGACATTGCCTTCCTGAATCAGGTCAGCATGCGGCAGGCCATAGCCCAGATAATTACGGGCGATCGACACGACCAGGCGCAGATGCGAGAGCACCAGCTGGCGGGCAGCATCCAGATCGTTTTCGTCGTGCAGGCGAAGGGCGAGCGCATGCTCCTGCTCTTCGGTGAGCAACGGGTAACGATTGACGGCCTGAACGTACTGGTCGATGTTGCCCAGTGCATTGGGGACCGGAAATGCCAACGCTTGTGTCATGCTTGACCTCCTGAAAACTGCGGGTGCTTCTTTTTCACCCAAATTTTAGCACTCGGCGAGTGAGAGTGCTAATAGCCCAGAAAAGTTCCGCCGTCTCCCGGCTGCACCCCGAACACCCTGTCTCTGGCCCAACTCGCAAGGCTGTGCGACGATCCGGCCTGCCTCATCCCGTCTGCCTTTGTTTCCACGGAACGCCCATGATCCGACTGCTCATCCCCTGTCTGCTCCTGCTCCTCAGCGCCACGCTCCAGGCCGCCCGGCCCGCACCGCTGCGCGTGGTGGTGGCTGGCGATCTGGCGGAGTGCAAAGACCAGCCTGCCGCACAATCCCCTGCGGCCCGCACCGCGGCACTCGCAGCCCGTCTGCTTGGCAAGGGTGGAGCGATCCTCCTGCCGGGCGACATCACCTACCCGGTCGGCGCCGCAACCGAATACTCGGCCTGCTGGCAGCCCACCTGGGGAGCACTGTCTGCACGCGTCATTCCGGCGCCCGGCAATCATGATTACGCCACTGCGGAAGCGGCCGCTTATTTCGATTTTTTCGGAGCAAATGCCGGGCCAGATC
>JAGTRY010000149.1 GCA_018262235.1 Pseudomonadota bacterium | reverse complement strand
CGGGTCGCTGCCTGCCGGTCCAACGTCTATATCGGGACTTCATCATGAGTGACACAAAGAAACGCGATTTCATTCTCGGCCTCATCATGCTTGCCGTCGGCCTCGGCTACATGTTCATGGCCAGCCAGCTCAAGTTGCCGCAACGTCAGTTCACGCAAGTGAACGCGGCCTTCGTGCCCTACCTGCTGGCCACCATCCTGTGCATCCTCGGTGTGCTCCAAATGCGTGAAGCGCGCAAGCCGGAGGCGGCCAGCGCAGCGAAGCAGGAGAGCACGGCCGACTACTCGACCGTTCTGAAGACCCTGGGTCTGATCATTGCGTACGCGGCCCTGCTGCAGCCCGTCGGCTTTCCGCTCATGACCATCGTTTATCTCTTCCTGCAGTTCATCGTGCTGACGCCGAGTGACAAGCAGGTCAGCTACCCCCTGTACGCCACCATCGCGGTGCTCACCTCGGTGATCGTTTACGCCATCTTCCGATATGCCTTCGACATGATTCTGCCGCTTGGGCCGCTGAGCGCGATCATCAACTAGAAAGGGCCACGCCATGCTTTCATTGTTCCAGCAGGGCATCGAGATCGTTTTCACGTTCCAGGTGCTCGGCCTCATCTTCTTCGGCACGCTTGTCGGCATCATCTTCGGTGCCATTCCGGGCCTCACTGCCACGATGGCTGTGGCGCTGTTCCTGCCCATCACCTATTCGCTGGGCGCCAACTCCGGCATTGCGCTGCTCGTCGGCCTGTATATCGGTGGCGTCTCCGGTGGCCTGATCTCGGCCATCTTGCTCAAGATTCCGGGCACTCCGGCGTCGGTGGCCACCACTTTCGACGGTGGGCCGATGATGGAAAAAGGCGAAGGCGCCAAAGCACTCGGCGTCGGCATCTTCTACTCCTTCGTCGGCACCTTCCTGTCCATCCTGGCGCTGATCTTCATCGCCCCGACGCTGGCGAAGATCGCGCTGAGCTTCGGCCCGCATGAGTACTTCTCCATCGCCATCTTTTCGCTGACGCTGATCATCACCCTGTCGACGGGCTCGATGGTCAAGGGCATGTTCTCCGGTGCGCTCGGCTTCATGTTTGCCACTGTGGGCATTGCGCCGGTGGATGCCATCACCCGCTTCACCTTCGGCCAGACCGAACTGAACGGCGGCTTCGACATCCTGCCGGTGCTGATCGGCCTGTTCGCGATCTCCGAGATCATCAAGGTCGCGGAAGAAGTGAAGGGCGAGCAGCACGCCACCATCCAGCACGTGCAAATGAAGGGCTTCGGCTTCTCCATCAAAGAGTTCTTCGAGCAGGGCTGGAACTGCATCCGTTCCACCCTGATCGGCACCGGCATCGGCATCTTGCCCGGCATTGGCTCCGGCACTTCGAACATCGTGGCCTATATGGTGGCCAAGAAGCAGTCCAAGAACCCGGAGAAGTTCGGCAAGGGCTGCATCGACGGCATCGTGGCCTCCGAAGCGGCTTCGTGTTCGGCCGTGGGTGGCGCCATGATCCCACTGCTGACCCTGGGCATCCCGGGGGACACGGTGACCGCCATGCTGCTCGGCGGCTTCATGATCCACGGTATCCAGCCAGGGCCGCTGCTGTTCATGTCGCAAGGTTCGCTGGTCTACGGCATCTTCATCTCGATGATCGTGTCGGCCGTGATGATGCTGGTGCTCGAACTCTACGGCGTGCGCCTCTTCATCAAGATGCTGGCCGTGCCCAAGCACATCCTGCTGCCCATCATCCTCGTGCTGTGCGTGGTGGGGGCCTTCGGCCTCGGCAACCGCATCTTCGACGTCGGCACCATCGTGTTCTTCGGCCTGCTCGGTTACGGATTCGTGAAGTGCAAGATCCCGCAGACGCCTTTCATCATCGGCCTGATCCTGGGCCCGATGGCAGAGACCAATCTGCGCCGTGGCCTGCAGCTGTCTGACGGCAACTTCACGGGCTTCCTGACCGAACCGATCTCGGCCGGCTTCCTGATCGTTGCGGTAGCGTCGGTGGCGCTGCACATCTACAAGGAGCACAGCGCCAGGCGCGCCAAGAGGGGTGGCCCTAACGGCGCCGCGCCGGCACCGCAGGCCTGAGCGGAAAAGGCCGGTGACCCAGTCACCGGCCCTCTGTCATGTGACATGACAGGTATTGAATCCATTACTCAGGAATCACGACAATGAACCCGCAAGTCGCAACGCTATCCGGCAAGCCGCTGCGCATCCGCATGCAGGAGGTAGACAACGTAGCCATCGTCGCCAACGATGGCGGCCTGCCTGCGGGTACCGTATTCGACGATGGCCTGGCGCTGCGCGAGCATGTGCCACAGGCACACAAGGTCGCCTTGGTGGACCTGCCGGCCGGTACACCGGTGCTGCGTTATGGCGTCGTCATCGGCTACACGCTGAAAGATCTGCCTGCCGGCTCATGGGTGAATGAACACCTGCTGCGCATGCCGGAAGCACGCGAGCTGGATGATCTGCCGATCGCCACGGTCAAAGCGCCACTGCAACCCGCGCTCGAGGGCTACAGCTTCGAGGGCTACCGCAACGCGGATGGCTCGGTCGGCACGCGCAACATCCTCGCCATCACCACCACCGTGCAGTGCGTGGCCGGCGTGGTCGAATTCGCCGTCAAGCGCATCAAGGACGAATTGCTGTCGCAATACCCGAACGTGGACGACGTGGTGGGCCTGGAGCACACCTACGGCTGCGGCGTGGCCATCGACGCGCCGAATGCCAAGTTCCCGATCCGGACGCTGCGCAACATCAGCCTCAATCCTAACTTCGGTGGCGAAGTGATGGTGGTGAGCCTGGGCTGCGAAAAGCTGCAGGCCGACCGCCTGTTGCCGCCCGGTGTGATTCCCGTCACCGTCGAACGCCCGCAGGATACGCCGTTGGACGTGGTCTGCCTGCAGGACGAAGCGCATGTCGGCTTCATGTCCATGATCGAGTCGATCATGCGGCAGGCCCGCGTGCATCTCGAACGTCTCAACGCCCGCCAGCGCGAAACCATCCCGGCTTCCGAGCTGGTGGTGGGCGTGCAGTGCGGTGGCTCGGACGCCTTCTCGGGCGTGACCGCCAACCCTGTGGTGGGCTTTGCCACCGACCTGCTGGTGCGCGCCGGCGCCACCGTGATGTTCTCGGAAGTCACCGAAGTGCGCGACGGCATCGCCCAGCTTACCGCGCGCGCCGCCACCCCACAGGTAGCCGAAGAGATGATCCGCGAGATGGCCTGGTATGACGATTATCTGGCGCAGGGCAGCGTGGACCGCAGTGCCAACACCACGCCCGGCAACAAGAAGGGCGGGCTCTCCAACATCGTCGAGAAGGCGATGGGCTCGATCATCAAGTCCGGCACGGCGCCGATTTCCGGCGTGATCTCGCCGGGCGAGAGCCTGCGTGAGCGCGGCATCAAGAGCGGCCTCGTGTACGCCGCCACGCCCGCCTCCGACTTCATCTGCGGCACCCTGCAACTGGCCGCCGGCATGAACATGCACGTGTTCACCACCGGTCGCGGCACGCCTTATGGTCTGGCCGAATGCCCGGTGATCAAGGTCGCCACGCGCAGCGATCTCGCTCGCCGCTGGCATGACCTGATGGACCTCAACGCCGGCCGCATCGCTGACGGTGAAGCCAGCATCGAAGAGCTTGGCTGGGAGCTGTTCCGCATGATGCTGGATGTGGCCAGCGGAAAGAAAACGTGGGCTGAAAAATGGAATCTTCACAACGCACTGGTGTTGTTCAATCCGGCCCCGGTGACCTGAATATGCAGCGTTTCTCAAGACATATCAAACCGTACAACTCAGTTTTGAATGATGGTGGCGGGCGTGTGAGCGCCCTTTCACGCTTTGGCGCGGTTGGGGTACACCCACAGGCTGCGTCGGCGCTAGTGTCGGCGCTGTGCGCTGCATCCGCGTGCTGACGGCCTGAAGAAAACTTGCTCAAGCGCCGGATGGAGGGATGGGCGCCGTGCTTTCGCGGGCTATCAGGGAGTGGGTCAGAGCGGGCAGGGGGGATGAGGCATTTGCCGCACCCCCGAACCGGGCCGCTACGTTGCGGATCAGCGTCGCGGCGGCCAGTTCGCCATGCTGGCGCTTGTTCTGGGAGACCGTGGTGAGTGGCGGATAGAAGGAGGCACTCTCAAGGATGTTGTCGAAACCGATGACGGCGACATCCTGCGGGATTCTCAGGCCCCGGCGGTGCGCTGTGAGTAAGGCTCCAAGTGCCATCCGGTCATTGCTGACGAACACTGCGTCGAAATCCAGGCTGCGATCGAGCAGCTGTGCCATTGCACGTTCTCCCGAAACAGGCGTCCAGTCTCCTTCCGCCAGATAGCTCTCCGGCGCCTCCAGTCCGGCCTCTTGCAATGCGAGGCGCCAGGCACGTACGCGTTCCCGTGCCACCCACCAGGCCAGCGGGCCACTGATGTGCGCGATGCGGCGGCGCCCCAGCGAGATCAGATGCTGCATGGCCAGCCGGGCGCCATCAAGATTGTCGAAACTCACCGTGACGATGCCTGCACGTGGTGCCGTGGACAGGAAAACGACCGGGATGTTGATACGGGCCAGCAGATTGCTGTTGATCCAGTCACAGCGGTCGTATGCATCTGGGATGGCCCACAGTACGCCGTCGATATGCATGTCGGTGAGCCCGAGCAGGAGTTGTTCAACCGAAGTCGTGTCCGGTTTGGCCAACGTCTTGAGCAGCAGGCTGTAGCCCAGCGCCTGAGCCTGTTGCGCTGCACCTTGATACAGTTCCGTGGAAAGAAAACCGAAATCCAGACCGACAACGGCCAGGGTGTAACTCCGCCCGTGACAAAGCGTGCGGGCTGATGCACTGGGCCGATAGCCCAGGCGGGCGATGACTGCCAGGACATGTTCGCGAGTGTGTTCTGCAACATCTGCGCTGCCCGTGACCACGCGTGACACGGTCTGCTTGGAAACATTGGCGGCGGCGGCGACGTCAACGAGGCGGATGCGCGAGGTGGGTGACACGGTTGATTTCCCTTTTGAGAGGACTTTGCCCGGATGGGTCAAACCTTGTACCGGGGCTGAATTGATGTTGCTCAAGTTAAACAGTGTAACAAACCGTTCCCGGGAACAATTCTATTGGGTTCTCGTATAGTATGAAAGCCAAGTGAAGCGCGAAACGGCAGTTGCGTTTCATTTTGCGGTCTCGATCACATCCACAGAATGCTCAAAAGTGTAGGTTTTTGCAGGGTTCTTATGTTTTTATTCAAAACTGTTCCCGGGAACAATCTGGTTTTTGCAGATCTGACATCGAAAGGCTCTTGCGATGATTCAAGTTTTCTCTGATCGCTTTGATCAATTCCAGATAGGGCCCTTTCCCTACGACCCCAAGCATTCCGCGATTGGTGAGTACCACTATTACCCGACGCAAGGCTTCAAGGGCGCCTGGTACGACCCCATTGTCTGGTACGGCTGGTTGGGGCCGAGCTGGATCGTCACCGAGAACGACGGGGTCAAGTACATGGAGCAAACCCGTCCGCAGATGGCCATTTCCGATCACTGGCCGATGCTGGTGGCAGGGGCGCCCGACTGGTGTGACTACAGTTTTGAGACCACGTTGCGCCTGCTCTCTACCGATTCCTTCAACGGCGTTGCGTTTCGTTACGTGCATGCGCGGCGCCATTACTTCCTCGGTTTTGAAGGGGCCTGTCTGCGTCTGCTGAAGCGCGATCAGGAAAAACTGATCAATCTGGCGGCCGTCCCTTTTGATTGTGATTGCGATACGGCGTATCGCTTGCGTGTGGAGTGCGTGGGCAATTCACTCAAGGCGTTTGTGGATGGAGAACTGCTGATCAG
>JAGTRY010000148.1 GCA_018262235.1 Pseudomonadota bacterium | reverse complement strand
GAGGCTATAATCCGCCGCACTGGGGCGGTAGCTCAGCTGGGAGAGCGTCGCGTTCGCAATGCGAAGGTCGGGAGTTCGATCCTCCTCCGCTCCACCATCCAAAATTCAAACTTTTCCGGCAAGCGCGCCGATTCGTGATAATTCTGTCCTTTTCTGGCACCCCACGATTGGATGATCTCCTCGCACCTGGATAGGTCCCAAGCCTGGCTGATCAGCTACCACACCTGTTTGGGAACGCGTTTATGCGCGGATGCAAACATTCCACCTAACGCAGAGTAGGATTGCCCCGCCAGACAACAGGGTTCCCACTCCGCCTCGCCGCCAACAGATTAGCGCCTCCAGGTACGAAAATGATTCCTCTCTACCAACCCTATTTGGCAGGCCGTGAAAAGGAATACGTCAACCAGTGTCTCGATACGACCTGGATCTCCTCCAAAGGCGAGTTCATCGGCAAGTTTGAACGCCAGTTCGCCGAACACATCGGCGCGCAATTTTCCACCAGTGTCTGTAACGGCACCGTAGCCATTCACCTGGCGCTTGAGGCGCTGGGCATCGGCCCCGGGGACGAGGTGATTGTTCCAACCTTCACCTACATCGCATCGGTCAACCCCATTGTGCAGACCGGCGCAACGCCGGTTTTTGCTGATTCCATAGAGCAGACCTGCCAGGTCGATCCGGAAGACGTGCGTCGCAAGCTCTCGCCCAGGACCAAGGCAATCATGGCGGTGCACCTCTATGGGCTGCCATGCGACATGGAACCCCTGGCCCGAATTTGCCGGGAAAACAATTTGTATCTGGTGGAGGATTGCGCCGAAGCCTTTGGCACCTACTACAAGGGGCAGCATGTCGGTACTTTTGGCGACATTGCCACTTTTAGTTTTTTTGGCAACAAGACCATCACAACAGGCGAAGGCGGGATGGTCGTCGCCAAAGACCAGGCCGTCATGGACAAGGCCTATCATCTAAAAACCCAGGGCGTCTCGCCGACCCGGGAATACTGGCATGACGTGGTGGCCTACAACTATCGGATGACGAACATCTGCGCCGCGATCGGCCTGGCACAACTGGAACAGGCGCATACCATCCTCGCCAGGAAACGCCAGATCGCCGACGGGTATCGCGAAGGCCTGAAAAACCTGCCACTCACATTTCATGATGAGGTTCCGGGCGCCATTCATTCATTCTGGATGTGTTCGATCACTGTGGATGCAGCGGCGGAGCGTCAAGCCTTGCGGGATCACCTCAAGCTCGCAGGAATCGAGACACGTCCCTTCTTCCACCCGGCCCATACGCTGCCGCACCTTGCGACCGGCCAGCGTTTTCCGGTTGCGGAATCGCTTTCCGCTCGCGGCATCAACTTGCCCAGCTTTCCCGATCTTTCTTCATCCCAGGTGCAGCGCATCTGTAGAGAGATTCGCCGCTACTTCGCTGCGGAATGATGGCGGCCCCTTCAAGCGACAAGGACGACAGGTGCAAACGCCGCGCTGGCGCCCCAATGGGCCGGACTGTGCCAATACATGAATTGAAGCGTGCTGATGGGGGGATGTCATTGCGCAGCAACGACTTGCATAGGCATTGGCAGGGCACGATCCCCCTGCCGCGCGTCGCGGCAGCACGCCATGCCTAGCCGCTACATCAGGGGTATCTGGGCTTCCCGCTACTTCTGGACTCACCTCGCCCTCGCCGATTTGCGCTCGCGTTGGCGCAGGTCTTTTTTCGGCATTCTGTGGACCATCATCCAGCCGCTGGGACTGACGTTGCTGCTGTCCGTGGTATTTGGACGAATCTTCAATACCAGCATTGTCGAATATGCCCCCTACATTCTGTCGGGCATGGTGGTCTGGGAGTTCGTTACTGCCTCATCCATCAACGGGTCATTGAGCTTTGTGCAAGCCGACGCCTACATCAAGCAGTGCCAGCACCCCCTGGCGATTTATACGCTCAGAACCGTACTGACCAACCTGATCGTGCTGCTGCTTGCCAGTTCGAGCCTGATCGCCTGGGTATTGATCGTGATGCCGCAAAACTTCGGCTGGGCATGGCTGGCGGCGTTAACCCTGTTTCCCATTCTGGCCTTGATCGCCTGGCCCCTTGCAACGCTCCTCGCCTATATCGCCACGCGATTTCGTGACCTGCCCCATGCGCTCGGCCTGGTGCTTCAGGCGATGTGGTTTGTTTCGCCGATCTATTTTGAAGCAAAGGTCTTCCGTGGCGGAGACCTTCATGTGCTGGTGGATTACAACCCGATTTACCACATGCTGGAAATCGTGCGGGCGCCCCTGTTGCAGGGTTCCTGGCCAACCCTCGAGAATTATGCGTACTGTCTCGGCTTGATCGCCAGCCTCGTCCTTCTGGCCTGGCTGGTTGGGCGCACGGCGGAAAAGAAAGTCATTTTCTATTTATGAACCGCAACCGCATCCTGCTGAAGAATGTCGACCTTCATTATTCTTCGGTTGCGTTCAAGGAGCGCTCGCTGAAATCCCTGCTTGCCGGGATGCTCAGC
The DNA here is from genome assembly GCA_018262235.1 of Pseudomonadota bacterium. Lineage (GTDB taxonomy): Bacteria > Pseudomonadota > Gammaproteobacteria > Burkholderiales > Rhodocyclaceae > Uliginosibacterium. The sequence continues at coordinate 3,354 of JAGTRY010000148.1, read as the reverse complement.
TTAAAGCAATCGCAGCACGAAATTCATGATGTCCATGCCCTGAAGAATATCAGCGCCGAAATCCGCGCCGGGGAGCGCGTCGGGCTGCTGGGCCATAACGGCGCGGGCAAGAGTACATTCCTGAAAATGCTCGCGGGCTTGTATCCGATATCGGGCGGTACACGCGTGGTCGAAGGCACGGTACGCTCGCTGTTCGACCTCAGCCTGGGTTTTGAGCCGGACGCCTCGGGGCGGGAAAATATTCTTTATCGCGGGCTGCTGCTGGGACTCCACCCGAAATTCATGCGCCAGATCGAGGATGAAATCGTGGCATTTGCCGACCTGGGGGAGTTCATCGATTACCCGATCAAGACGTATTCGGCGGGGATGCAGGTCAGGCTGGCTTTTGCGATTTCGACTGCCGTCGGAGGGGATGTGCTTCTGCTCGATGAGGTGATCGGTGCCGGGGATGCGAACTTCATGGCCAAGGCGAAACAGCGCATTCGTTCACTCATCGAGCAGTCCGAAATATTGATTCTGGCATCGCATGATCTATCGGCGCTGAGCACCCTTTGCGAGCGCGGCATGGTGTTTCATCATGGTGAACTCGTCTACGACGGCACCATCGCCGAGTCTGTCGATGAATACAAACGAATAAACGGATTGCCATGAATAAGAGCCGGCCGGCACGCGTAATGTGGTTGCTGAATCACACCTCTGCCAGAAAATTCGAAATCCCGATGTTGAAATCCATCGGCATCAACGAGATTTTTCTGCCGAAGTCCTTCCCGATGGACCCCGATTTCCGGAGCGCGTCGATAGACTGGTCCGAGGATCAATTCCTGACGATCCCCAAGGAGGATCTTGATGAATTGAACGCCGTCGACTGGTACACGGGTGGCACCCGGAACGCCTGGGAGATCGCAAGCCGGCATTTTGATGCCTGTTTTTTCATCGTTCTCTATGACACCGCGATCCTGAAACTTGCCTCGAAGCACTTCAAGGGCGCCTTGTTGCTGCGCGCCTATGGGCTGAGCAGTCCCGTCACCTACTCGAGTTTGCTGGACTTTGAAGCCCAAGGTCTGGGGTTGATTTGGGCCAAGCGTGCCGGCAGGCGCTTCTATTTTGCAAAGGCTTATGAGCACCTCGATCAAATCGAGTCGAGCACGCTGCAGAAGAGGAGCCTCTATCTTCCGCTTGGCCTGCATGATGTTTCCGTAACCGATCAATGGCAGGGCAAGGACAAGAGAATTTTCTTTGTGTGCCCCGGCGTTGGGTTCAACCCCTACTACCAGGCCATCTATTCACGGTTCATTTCAGACTTTTCCGGCCTGCCGTACGCGATCGCGGGCGAGCAGCCGGTCCAGGTGAATGATCCAGCCGTTCTTGGCTATACACCCCTGGCCGTGCATGAAGAGAACATGCGGCAAATGCGCCTGATGTTCTATCACTCGACAGAACCGAACCACATCCACTATCACCCTTTTGAGGCCATTCGCGCCGGGATGCCCTTGGTTTTCATGGCTGGCGGGATGCTCGATCGGCTGGGGGGCGCGGGCTTGCCCGGCCGTTGCGAAACGGTACGGGAAGCCCGAGTCAAAATTGAGCGGATGCTGAACGATGACTGGAAGCTGATCGAGCGAATCCGCCAGACTCAGGCCGTACTGCTTGATCCGATGAAGGCCGAAAACTGTGCGCAAGCGTGGCGCGACGGGTTCCAGCGCCTTTTCACCGAGCTGGCCACCACCCGCACCGAGCAAGCGCAACGCCCGCTGAAGCGCAAGCGCATTGCGGTCATTGTGCCCGCCATCTACCGGGGAGGCTCCCTGTGTGGGGCGAAACTTCTGGCGCAGGCGATTTACCAGGGCAGCCGGCAGTTCAACGAGGCGGCAGAGGTGGTCTTCCTGCATCTTGACGAAGAGGCCGCCTATCCGGACGAGGCTTTGGCAGACCTGTTCCCAGGCATATCGCGGCGGGTCTTCAAATGGAAAAAAATGAGGCGAGGCGAGGCGCGACGGGCCATGCGCTATGCGGGCCACGCAACCTGGGAGCCGCAGGTCGGCCAGTATCTGGTGGCGGAAGACGGCATGAACCAGTTGCTGGACTGCGATCTCTGGTTGGTCATTTCGGATCGATTAAGCGCGCCCCTGTTGCCTCTGCGGCCGTGCGTCCACATGGTCTACGATTACTTGCAGCGCTACGTCCCCCTGGTGGCACATGACTCGGAGCAATTGTTCCTCGATGTGGCAAGGCAGGCGGAGCAGGTCCTCGTGACGAGCGACTTTACCCGGAACGATGCAATGCAATACGCAGGCCTGCCTGCGCATAAAGTGGTGAAGCTTCCCATGCTGGCTCCCATGTTTTCAGACCAGTCTGAATATTGTTCGCCAGCCAAGCCGGGCTATTTTGTATGGACGACCAACCTGGCGCAGCATAAGAACCATGCCAATGCGTTCAAGGCACTGAGGTGGTATTACGAAAAGTTGGGAGGTCTGCTGGATTGCTTGGTGACAGGGGTCAATACCCATCATTTTTTCAAGGATCCCTTGCCGCATCTCGCTGAAGCCACCGCCATGATCAAAGGCAGTGCGTTGCTGCGGAAAAGGGTGCATTGGAAGGGTGAATTGGCTGCAAACGACTACCAGCGAACCTTGGCGAGGGCCGCCTTTCTATGGCATGCAGGCAAAATAGACAACGGAACGTTCAGCGTGATCGAGGCGGCCAGCCTCGGGGTGCCCGCGTTGAGCAGCGATTACCCTGCCATGCGCGAGATCGATCAGCAATTTGCGCTGAATTTGGCCTGGATGAATGCAGACGAGCCCAAGGCGATGGCTGAGCAGTTGAAGCAGATGGAGTCAACCCATCCGGCACGGCGCGGCTTGCTGCCCTCGAAGTCGCAGTTGGCCGAACACGGCACCGACAGGCTGGCGGGTGAATACTGGAACGCGATTCGGGAATGTCTGTGAAGCATTACGGTATTTTCCTGGCCTATGCGCCCACGGTAGACCTGCGCAATCAGGGCCTGGGACGTTATCTGGCGGCGTTCTTGAAGGGTGCGGCGGATCGCGACGATCTCCATTTTGTATTGGTTTGCCCGAGCTGGTCTGGCAAAGAGCTGCAGGCGCTCCTTGCCAGCGAGGGGGTGCCACGCGACCGCTATGAAATCCGTTCGCCTGGACAAAAGCCCATCGTGTTGCGTGGATTCGAGGCTTATCAGGCATACCAGAAACGTCCCCGAAAAAAACCCCTGCGCCAGCGCCTGATCGACTGGTCACACCAGACAAGAGTTGCGGCCATGAGGCGTATCGAGGAACGCTTGGCCCAGGCCTATTCCTTCAGCGCCTTGCTGCCGCTGTTGCTGGGGCTTGTCATCCT
>JAGTRY010000147.1 GCA_018262235.1 Pseudomonadota bacterium | reverse complement strand
AGCGATCATGAAGAGACTGCTGTGTGCGCTGTTCGTGCCTTGTGCCTTGCTACTCGCAGGCTGTGAGAACAACGCGGCGTCTTATGTGATCGACAACAGCAAGGATCATTCGATCAGCCTGTTGCGCGAGCAGAATATTGCATGGGTCGGCTCTGTCGAACAGCGTTTCGTGGTTTCCCGCTTTCCCGAATGTCAGCGCCGTTATACCGTGGATGCCGGGACGACGGCGATGGAAAAGGTGAGCCTCTACGAGGTCGGTCCGATGCTCTACGCGGCGCAGCAGGGGAAAGTCTGGTATGCACTGGGAACCGAAGCGTGCCAGGTACAGAAATTCAAGGAGCCGCCTCCCGTGATTCCGCCTGGCCGCCTGCTGGGAAGTTTCGAGAAAAATGAAGATGGGCAATTGGTATTCAATCCCGCCAAGCCTTGAGACTTCTGCAGAACATGCTTGTTTTCTGTTTCGCGGACCGGCTTTGAAACCGTTTGTGAGCGGGTTCTGAGCGGTTTGCGGATGTTCCCGCGCTGTGCGTCAGATTTGATCCGGGTGCCTCATTCTGCGAAACTGGCTGCTGCTGCATCCCCTTTCGCATCCTGTGTCCCACGATCCGTTTTCGCTTCCACAGTTGTTCGGCTATGCCTCGCTCATGCTCGGTATGGTCACCTTCTCCCGCAAACACGATGGCCATTTCAAACTGTGGCTGACGGTGCAAAACCTGCTCTATGGCGTGCATTTTTTCCTGATGGGGAATCCTGCTGCCGTGGTCAGCATGGGTTTGTCAGTGGCCCGCAATCTGTTGTCCTTGCGCACACGGGCATTGTGGGTGGCGCTTCTCCTGCTCGTGGCCAATCTGCTGCTGGGGTTCTTTGTCGTCAAGTCCGCCTGGAACGTGTTGCCCTTGCTGGCCGTAGCCATTGCCACGCTGTCAATGTTCCGGCTTGATGGTCTGCGCTTGCGGTACGGCATGCTGCTGGCCACCTTGTTGTGGCTGGCCAACAACATCCTGACCGGATCGATTGGCGGGACGGTGATGGAGTGCGTGGTCGCCATCGTCAGTTGTGTGACGATCTTCCGTCTGCGCCGTGATGCGCACGCGGTCAGCTTATGATGAACTGGGGGGCATTGATCTGCCATTTGGCGGGATCTTCGTGCCCGAGGATGCGGTCTGCGCCACCACTGCCCATCGGGCGTGACAGGTCCAGTTCATAGGGTTCCAGCCGGTAGCCGGTCTTGGCGTTGAAGATGATCCGCAGCTTGGGTTGCAGCAGACTCGTGTCGTTCTGTTCGATCACGATTCCCAAACGTCCGGATTCCAGTTTGACCAGCGAGCCCACAGGGTAAATCCCCACGCAGCGGATGAAGGCCTGGACCAGCTTCGGGTCGAAGTGGAAACTGCTCCATTCGTGTAGTTTGCGTAGTGCATCCGTGGCGGGTATGCCGCGGTGATAACAGCGGTCTGCCGTGATCGCGTCGTAGACGTCGACAATCGAAGACATGCGGACCAGTTGCTGGATCTTGTCGGGCGGGAGTTTGTCCGGATAACCATTGCCGTCCATGCGCTCGTGATGGTGCAGGGTGATGTCCAGCGGGATCGGGCCGATTTCTGGCGACTTCAGCAATACCTCGTAGCCATCGCGTGGATGGCGCTTGATGATGTCGAATTCTTCGTCGGTCAGTTTTGCGGGTTTGTTGAGGATCTTGTTGGGGACGAAAGCTTTGCCCGTGTCATGAAGCAGGCCACCCATGCCTGCCTGGTGCGTGGTTTCGGTATCGATGCCGAGGGTCCGGCAGAACGCGACGAGCAGTGCACAGACACTGACACAGTGCAGGAACGTGTAGTCATCATTGTTCTTGATGGTCAGCAGACCCAGGATGGCGCCGCTGTTGCGCAGGATGGATTCGGTGATGTGTTCGACCACGTGATCCACTTGTTCCATCTCGACGGCACGGCCCAGGCGGGCGTCAGCCATGACATTGCGGACCAGGGCCTGAGCCCGCCCCTTGATTGCATGAGCGCGCTGGATTTCCTCGTCGCGTGTGGCGTGGATGATCGTCGGCTGCTCGGCGGTGGCCAGGTTGATCATCTCTTGTTGAAGGGTTTCGCGCACTTCCTCTTCTGTCGGTGCGTCCGGGACATCCAGTCCTTTGGCCGTATCGATGTAAACGAAGTGGATTCCGGTTGCCAGGATCTTCTCGATCTGTGCATCGGTGTTGAGCTTGAACTGGTTTGTCAGGAATGGATGGGTGAGCCAGTCACAATCGAGCTCGTGGATGTACATGCCCAGCCGCAAATCGGCAGACGCTATTTTCTTGATCATCTCCGCTTCCCCATCTTTTTATGATCTTTCCCCGGTTACGGCTTGTCTTGGCCGAAATGAAGGGTAAAGGTTTTCCGCGGATACACCTTGTTACACCCGTATAATTGCTGCGGGAAGTTCGTCAGGCAGTCGCGGTGTGCTGGAGGAAATCGGTACATCGAGGAAAGTCCGGGCCCCGAAGGGCAGGATGCCGGCTAACGGCCGGGCGCTATAAGTCGAAAGACCCAAGGCGACGGAAAGTGCAACAGAAAACATACCGCCGATGGCTCCGCAAGGAGATCAGGTAAGGTTGAAATGGCGCCGGGGCATGCTCCGGGTTGCTGCGCAAGCGGCTTCGGGTAAGAGCCCACCGCAGGACTGGTGACAGGACTGGCTTGGTAAACCCCATCCGGGGCAAGGCCAAATAGGGGGGCGTTGATGTGGCCCGCAGAGCCCCCGGGTAGGCTGCTAGAGCCTTGCGGTAACGCAAGGACCAGAGGAATGACTGCCCCGTCGGCGCAAGCCGGCGCGACAGAACCCGGCTTATCGACGAGCTTCCCACTTCTCGACGAATCTCCTCGCACGGATCTCCTGCCGTCCCGCGCAAACCGTCTTGGCAGACGGTATTGCTGTCTTGCCATCCCGTCTGGCCGGAATTCCCTCGCTATCCCCGATTTTTGAGCTTTGTGCCCCCGCGGCAGGCACGCACATGTCCGTTCGGGAGTTTTTCGGCGGCTGCGCTTGACCGGACTTTTCTTTCCAACTAGAGTGGAGCGAAGTGGGATAAAAGGGGTGAAAGTGGATTAAAAGAGCGTCGAAGTGGCGTTCGGATCTTCCACGCTTGACCCGGGTTTTCGAGGGGGAGTGATGTTTTTTCAGGGTGCAGCCGCACTGAGTCTGGATGCGAAGGGTCGCTTGGCGATTCCTGCGCGGCATCGTGACGCCCTGATGAGCCAGTGCGGCGGCAATCTGGTGCTGACGGCACACCCCCATGGCTGTTTGCTGGTTTATCCCTTGCCGGACTGGGAGCCGATCCGTGACCAGATCCTTGCTGCGCCCGGGCTGGATCGCGGGGCGGCGGCGCTCAAGCGCCTGCTGGTCGGGAATGCGCGGGATGAGGAAATGGATGCAGCGGGCCGGGTGCTGGTTGCGCCGGAACTGCGTGGTTTTGCGAATCTGGACAAGCAGGTGCGGCTGGTCGGGCAGGGACGCCATTTCGAGTTGTGGTCTGAGGAGGCCTGGCGGGTGCAGCAGGACGATGCAAAGGCATTGCTTGGCAGTGGCGCCTTGCCGGCTGGTTTTGAAAATCTTTCATTGTGAGCGGCGCGTTCAGTCACATCACCGTGCTGCTGAAGGAAGCGGTTGACGCACTGGCGATCAAGCCCGATGGCGTGTACGTGGATGCCACCTTCGGGCGGGGTGGGCATAGCGGACGGATTCTCGCCGCACTCGGACCACAGGGGCGCTTGATCGCGTTCGATCGTGATCCGCAGGCGATCGAGGCGGGCAGGGCGCTGAATGATGCGCGTCTGACGCTGGTGCACGAGCCGTTCTCGGCGTTTGCCAGTGCATTGGATGCGCTCGGTGTGGCTGCAGTGGATGGTGTGTTGATGGACTTGGGCGTGTCGTCGCCGCAACTGGACGACCCGAGTCGGGGAATGAGTTTCAGGTTCGATGCGCCGCTGGATATGCGCATGGATCCGACGCGGGGCGAAAGCGCCGCAGAGTGGTTGGCCCACGCAAGCGTGGCTGAGATGTCAAATGTGCTGAGGGATTACGGAGATGAGCGGTTTGCTTACGCGATTGCAAAGGCGATTGACGCTGCTCGGCAGGGGGGCGATGTTGCTACCACAGGACAGCTTGCCGAGATCGTTGCGGCGACCGTCCGCACACGCGAGCCGGGGCAGCACCCGGCGACGCGTACCTTCCAGGCTATACGGATTCGCGTCAACCGCGAGCTTGAGGAGCTGTCGCTGACCCTGCCCCTGGCAGTGGCGCGATTGAAAACGGAGGGGAGACTGGTGGTGATTGCCTTCCATTCGCTGGAAGACCGCATCGTGAAGCGCTTCATGCGCGATCACGCGAAGGCGCCTGCCTTGCCGCGCGGTTTGCCCGTGCGCGAGGCGGATCGTCCCCAACCCTTGTTGCATCTGTTCGGTGATGCGATACGGCCTTCGCCGGAGGAAGTCGCAGCCAATCCACGCTCGCGCAGCGCAATCATGCGGGTGGCCGTGCGCAGTGCGGTAAGCCCCGGCGGGAGCGAAGCATGGCGCGGGTAATGGCCGTTCTGGTGCTGCTGGTGATTGCCAGCTCGCTTGGTGTGGTCAGCAGCCAGAACAAGTCGCGTCATCTGGTGGCACAGATCGAGCGTGAGCAGGGACACACCCGTGCCCTGCAGGAAGAATTTACCCGGCTGGATATCGAATTGCAGGCAGTGGGAGCCTTGCCCACTGTCGAGAAAGTTGCGCGCGGGGCTTTGCGCATGGACCTGCCTGGCAAGGATGCCCAGTTCTTGCTGGACGTCTCGCAGGAGGGACGTCGATGAAAAAGACTTACACCTTCAACCACAATCCCCTGTTGTCGGACCGGCTGCCGCAGTGGCGTGCGCGTTTTGTCCTGATCGTGTTGCTGGTGGGTTCTTTCACCCTGGTGGGGCGGGCGATGTACCTGCAGGGCGTGGCCAAGGATTTTCTCCAGCGCAAGGGCGAATCGCGCTATGCGCGCACACTTGAACTGCCCGCCAATCGTGGCAAGGTGATGGACCGGCATGGCGACACGCTGGCTACGAGTACGCCGGTCAAATCCATTTTTGCGATTCCCGATCTGGTCAAGGCTTCCCAGGAAGAACTGAACCTGCTGGCACGTACGCTCGAAATGGATCCGCGTGAATTGGTGCGCAGGCTCAACAGCGGCAAGGATTATGTGTTTCTGGCACGCGAAGTTGCGCCGGATGTGGCAGAACGTGCGCTGGCCCTCAAGTTGCCGGGCATCCAGGCCCAGCAGGAATTCCGTCGCTACTATCCGAGCGGTGAGATGGCTTCGCATCTGGTTGGCTTCACCAACGTGGATGATCGTGGTCAGGAAGGAATCGAGCTGGCCTTCAATACGGACCTGACCGGGACCGCCGGTTCGCGTCGGGTCATTCAGGACCGGCGTGGGCAGATCGTCGAGGATGTCGAAACCATCCGCCGGCCGCAGGACGGACGTGATGTGCAGCTCGCGCTGGATGCCAAGATCCAGTATCTCGCCTACAGCGCACTCAAGCAGGCCGTGCAGGCCAACAAGGCCAGAGCCGGAGCGGCTGTGGTACTGGACGCGCGGACGGGCGAAGTGCTGGCTCTGGTCAACAATCCGACCTTCAACCCGAACAATCGTCAGAAACTCTCCGGCGAGCAACTGCGCAACCGGGTGATGACCGACAGTTTCGAGCCCGGTTCGGTGATGAAGCCATTCATTGCCGCCATGGCGCTGGAATCCAATCGCTTCCATCCCGACACGCGGATCGATCTCGGCAATGGGCATCTGACCATCGATGGCGCCACCATCGGCGATTCGCACGAAGGTGGTGGCGTGATGACGGTCGCCCAGGTGATCCAGAAGTCTTC
>JAGTRY010000055.1 GCA_018262235.1 Pseudomonadota bacterium | reverse complement strand
GAACGGCACCACGCCCACGCCCGGAATGGCCTCCATGACCAGCCCGGGCAGAATCATCCAGCGCCAGGATCCGGTAAGGGTCTTCCTTGGCCATGTATGCCAGCGGGTCGATAGCATCGACCAGCGCATTGATGGTGAGCGGCTCCAGCAAATACCCCTGGGCGCCATGTCGTACCGCCTGCAACCGCAAAGCGAAATCGCCTTTGCGCGACATGGCGAACCACTTGATCCCTTTGCGGCTGATTTGATCGGTCAGTGCAATCCAGTGAGCATCTGCCCCGTCACCAAGCTCCATAACTACCGCAACAGCGCGCTGGACAATGGCTTCCTGCAGACCTTGGCGGTAATCCGAGAATACCTTGAAGGTGTATCCGTAATGTTCCATCTGCAGCAACAAGTCCTGCACGGAATCCGGATCCTGGGTCAGCATCACCACCAGAGGCAGCACATCATCATCAACCGGATTCATCGCAGTCGAACGCCGGGGTGTCAGACTGCAGACATCGCGAACGACCGCAAAGATATGCGGCAACAACCGGTCGACCGCAGACTTCTGCTTCTCTCCCGGCTCCTTCACATTCTCCAGCAACACGATCAAGGGATGGAGTGCGTCCTCCAGATCCTTCAGTTTTTGTTCGTGGGCCAATGCCAGCAGGCGATCACAATGCAACATGAAAGCAGCCCAACGCTCCAGTTCGTGACTGGCCTGCCAGACCATTTTCCAGGCAGGAACCAGCTCGTTCCAGGTGTCGTGAATTTCGAGGCGGTTGATCATGCTTTGTGTATCAAAATACCGACTGCGTGATGAGTTTACGAAGCATTTGCCCTGCTGCATGGGCGCCCGACGCTATTCTCATCTTATCCTTTATGAACAGGCAACCCAAGTGCCGATGATCTGCTCATACAAGTGGCACCGGGACATGCAGCTGGCCACGGAGTAAAATCCAGCCTATCCAAGCATTGCTCCGGTCTTTTTTCCAATGAGATACTGCTCTGCCTGCGGCGCAGAAGTCAGCCTGTGCATCCCGGCTGGCGACCAGCGTCCGCGCCATGTTTGTGCTGCTTGCGGCAGCATCCACTACCTGAATCCAAAACTGGTTGTCGGTGCGCTCCCCGTCTGGGAAGACAAGATCCTGTTATGCCGCCGGGCGATTGAGCCGCGTCTGGGATTCTGGACCCTGCCCGCCGGTTTCATGGAGGTCGGAGAATCCACAGGCGAAGCAGCCATGCGCGAAACGCTTGAAGAAGCCTGCGCCCGGATCGAACTGGATGAAATGTATACGCTGGTCAACATCCCGCATATCAGCCAGGTCCACATCCTGTATCGCGCCCGCCTGCTCGACCTGGATTTCGCTGCTGGCGAAGAGTCGCTGGAAACACGCCTGTTCACCGAACCAGAAATCCCCTGGAATGAACTGGCCTTCCGGTCTATCAGCCTGACAATCCGCCATTATTTCAATGACCGCCGCGACAATTGCTATCCGTTCAGGGAAGAAACCCTTGTCGCGCTGAACTAGGGCACTTTGTTTCAGGGCCTGATTTCCAGATCCAGAGAAAACGCCTGTCCAACAAGCACAGACGGCAGTACGGCGCCGGCTACCGCATGTGAAACAGCATGGAGCCAGCCACGGTCAACCGTGGCATCGCCGGATGAAGTCACGACATCCAGCGCGACGTCATCGTCATGCCGCGAAAGCATGATATGCAAGGGATTCGCCAGATTGCCCGCCGCGGGCAGGCGTAGTTCAGCCAGCAAGGCCAGCCGGTAGGCAACCAGCCCTTCTGCCGCGGACAGCGGGCGCAACCCCGTCTCTGCCGTCATCCGTTCCGGTACAGCCTTTGGCAAAACACTCACCAAGGGCACACTTTCTGCCGCGACATCCCGGGGCCCCACTTTTTCTGCCGTGGAAGCGGGAGACCGTGCAGGCATCGACGGCAATCCGTAGGACGGCCCCGCTTGCCGTGCTGCAGGAAGCGCTGCCGCCCTTACCAAAACCGGACTCTGTAATTTCGCACGCAGTGGGGCCGCCTGAAAATCGTTCATCCCCTGGCCATCCAGCCTCATCACACCACGCCAGAAGTCCAGTGCCATGCCATGCAGCAGAACGGATGCCGCAAGCCCGATCAGCAGCAGTCGTCCCCATTGCGGCAAACGGGATAGCCTCCGCCTTACAGGAAGATTGATTATTCGTCGCAAGGCGATTAGCTTGTCGATAGTTGCATGCATTATCGATGTTGTAGACCTTGGCAAAGCGAGACTCCACCCTGGCGACACCACCATGCGCACCCCTGAGCATCGCCCCGAAGCACGCCCCTTCAATCGCGAGCGCCGTCCGCTGATCCTGACGCTGGATGCGCAGGGCCAGCCTCATCGCTGGGTCACCTGGCAGCACGCCATTTTCTACTATTCCAGAAACATGGTCGCCTGGGATGCGGGGGATGCCTGCTTCACATTTTTCGGCGGCATCTCGCGCAAGACCGGCAACCAATCCATCATTACCGCCAACAGCATCATTGCAATCAAAGGCAAGGCATTGACCATGCGCAGCCTGTTGCAAACCCCGCCGCTGACCAACCGCGAATTGTTCCACCGCGACCGTCATATCTGCGCCTATTGTGGCAATGAATTGACCAGCCCGCGGCTGACCCGCGACCACATCATGCCGGTCTCGCAAGGTGGCGTGGATACCTGGATGAATGTGGTTACCGCCTGCCGCAGTTGTAACCAGCGCAAGGGGGGGCGGACTCCGGAGCAGGCCCGCATGATGCTGCTCTTCGCTCCATACGTCCCGAACAAGGCCGAATATCTGATCCTCTCCAATCGCAACATTCTCGCCGATCAGATGGATTTCCTCGCCCATCACCTGCCCGCGCAAAGCCGCTGGAAGCCCGCTTGCTAAAAGTAGTCCTACGGCCACTGTGCCACCCACGACACCATGACTGAACTGATCGGCTATTCCGCCGCGTTCTGCACGACCCTCGCTTTCGTTCCGCAAGCCTGGCTGACCTGGAAGACCCGCTCGACCCACGGGGTTTCACTGGGCATGTACAGCATCTTCGTTCTCGGCGTTTTGCTGTGGTTCATCTACGGCATGCTGATCGGCGCATGGCCTGTCATCCTTGCCAACGCCATCACGCTGGTTTTGGCCACATTCATCCTGATCATGAAAATCCGTTGTGGTTAATCCGCCCCCAAGACGATCAATCCCGCTTTGACGAAACGTATCCTGCAAAAAAGAAAGACCGCTTGCGCGGTCTTTCCTGTCTGCTTGAATGGGATTTATCCGGCACTCATTTCGCCATATCCAGCATCAGCTGGTTCATGCGCTTGATGAAACTGGCGGGATCATCCAGCGTACCGCCTTCGGCCAGCAAGGCCTGATCGAACAGCACTGCGGCCCAATCATCGAACCTGGCATCGCCCGCCTTGAGACGCGCCACCACCGGATGGACGGGATTGATCTCGAGGATCGGGGCACTGGTCGGCACATTCTGACCTGCCGCTTTCAGGAGGCGGGCCAGATTCGCGCCCATGTCCTGTTCATCCACAACCAGGCAGGCGGGGCTGTCGGTCAGGCGATGTGTTACACGCACCTCTTTGACCCGTTCCCCGAGCGAAGCCTGGATCTTTTCAAGCAAGGGCTTGAACTCCTCAGCCTGTTCGCTGACCTTTTTCTTCTCTTCCTCGTCTTCGAGCTTGCCCAGATCGAGATCACCCTTGGCGACCGAAACGATCTGCTTGCCATCGAACTCGGTCAGATAGGAAACCGCCCACTCATCGATGCGGTCAGACAGCAGCAGCACTTCGATGCCCTTTTTGCGGAAGACTTCGAGATGCGGACTGTTCTTCGCGGCATTGAAGCTCTCGGCTGTAACGTAATAGATCTTCTCTTGCCCTTCCTTCATGCGACCGACATAGTCCTTGAGCGAGACACCTTCGTCCGCTGTATCGGTATGCGTGGAAGCAAAGCGCATCAGGCCAGCCAGCTTGTCCTTGTTGGCGTGATCTTCGCCCAGACCTTCCTTGAGCACGCGCCCGAACTCGCGCCAGAACTCGGCGTAGTCTTCCTTGCGGTTCTCGGCCATGTCTTCGAGCAAGGTCAGCACGCGCTTGGCGCAGCCGCCGCGAATGGTGTCGACGTCCTTGCTCTCCTGCAGGATTTCGCGCGAAACGTTCAACGGCAGATCGGCCGAATCCACCACGCCGCGCACGAAGCGCAGGTAGTGCGGCAACAACTTCTCGGCGTCATCCATGATGAAGACGCGGCGCACGTAGAGTTTCAGACCGTGGCGCGGATTGCGGTCCCACAGGTCAAACGGGGCACGCTTGGGAATGTAGAGCAGCTGGGTGTATTCGTGGCGTCCTTCGACCTTGGAATGGGTCCACGCGGTCGGGTCTTCAAAGTCATGCGAGACATGCTTGTAGAAGGCCTTGTAGTCGTCATCCGTGATGTCGTTCTTGGCGCGGGTCCACAGTGCGTTGGCCTGGTTGATGGTTTCATCTTCATCCTTGAGGACATTCTCGGCCTTGTCTTTGTCCCATTCTTCCTTCTGCATCAGGATCGGCTGGACGATGTGGTCCGAATACTTGCGGATGATGCTGCGCAGCTTGTAGCCGGAAAGCAGGTCGTCCTCGCCCTCGCGCAGATGCAGGATGATGTCGGTGCCACGCAGCGCCTTGATATACGGTTCAACGCTGTACTCACCGGCTTCGTCGCCCGCCATCGAGCATTCCCACTTCACGCCGGCATCCGCAGCATCACCGGCGCGGCGGGTCAGCACCGTCACCTTGTCGGCAACGATGAACGCCGAATAGAACCCGACCCCGAACTGGCCAATCAGGCTGGCATCCTTCTGCTGATCACCGGAAAGCTTGGAGAAGAATTCACGCGTCCCGGATTTTGCGATGGTCCCCAAATGATTGATGGCCTCTTCGCGGTTCATCCCGACACCATTGTCCGAGATCGTCAGGGTTCGGGAGGCCTTGTCGAATGCAACACGGATCTTGAGTTCGGAATCGCTTTCGTACAATGCGCCATTGTCCAGCGCTTCGAAGCGAAGCTTGTCGCAGGCATCGGAGGCATTGGAGATCAGCTCGCGCAGAAAGATTTCGCGGTTGGAATACAGCGAGTGGATCATCAGGTGCAACAGCTGCTTCACTTCAGCCTGGAAACCACGCTTTTCGGTGGTGGATGGTGCCCGTTCAGTCATGCTTGTTATCCTCCGGTAAGGCTTTTGTTAACATGGCCTGATATGGAGGCAACTGGCGGGATTTCAAGTCCGCCATTGCGCCGGGCTTCGTGCATACCTATCGGAAAGCGGAATCAGTTTGCTGAATACCATCCTGTCCCCCTCTGAAGAGCGCAACGCGCCCGACCCTGTCCGCCCCATTCACGTCAGCCAGCCCTCATCGGTTTTCCGTTCGGGCCTGACCATTGTCAGTGCATATCTGCTGATCATGGCCATGATCATGGTTGCCGCGTGGGCCCTGATCACCCAGGACTGGGTGCGCCAACAACGCATCCAGGAAGTCGAGCTGGCCAGTCTTGCCCGGGCGCAGGACGAACACGTCTCCCACACTTTCGGCAAAGCCAGCGAAGCTTTGCGCAGCCTCGCCACCATGCTGGCACAAGGCAAGACGCAAGCCTTGCTGCACCGTAATCGGCTGCATGAGCAAGCCGCTGAGGACATGCTGCGCACGCCGCAACTGCACATGTTTGCCGCCTACGCAGCCGACGGCACGGAGGTTCTCAACCTGCGCCAGCGCGGCAGTGCCTCCCTGCCCCAGCTGCCGCCTCCGTCTCTGGGCTACTGGCGCCAGAACAGCGATTCGCGCATCTTCATCCACCCGCCAGTCCGCGATAGCGAAGGCCACTGGTTCATTCCCATCGAACAAGGCGCGCGTAGCCAGCGGGGAGAAGTTCTGGGAAGTGTATTCACGCTGCTCGCCGCACAGGACTTCAATGCGTTCTTTCATGAAACCCAGCTCACTCCGCAAGACCGCTTCAGTCTGCTGACCCTGAACGGATTGCTGTTGCTGCATTTCACCGACGACAAGGATGAAAAAACGCCGCCTGACTTTGCCAGCCTGCTTGCCCGCGCCTCGCAGGACCGCAATGCCGTGACCTTCGAGACCACTTATCCGTTTGGTGATGGCAGCCATATTGGCGTATTCCGGCTGCTCCGCGACCTACCCCTGATTGCCGTGGTGTCACGCCCCACGAATGTTGCCCGCTCCGGTTTTCTGGCCATGAAGCAACGCCTGATCATGGGCGTTGCCGCACTGGCCATCCTGCTTGCCTTGCTTGCCTGGCTCATCTATTCCGATGCCAAGCGCCATGAACAGGCACGCACCGTACTGGGACGCCTGAACGCTTCACTGGAAGCCCGCGTCGGTCGGCGTACGGCCGAACTGGAACAATCCAATCGCGAACTGATTGCCTTCAGCTATTCGATTTCGCACGATCTACGCGCACCGCTGCGCGCCATCAACGGTTTCGCCCATGCCCTCAAGGAAGATTTCAGCGAAAAATTCGATGAGCAGGGGCGTGACTATCTGGACCGGATCTACCGCGCCAGCGTCCGCATGGGAGAACTGATCGATGAACTGCTCAGTCTCGCCAACGTCTCGCGCGCGCCGTTGACCATCCGCGAAGTCGACATCACGACCATGACCCAGGAAATCATCGATGACCTGCGTGTCAACGGCCCCGGACGCGAAGTCGAATTTGAAGCCCAGCCGGGAATGCGGGCCGAAGGCGATGAAGCACTGTTGCGCAACGCCTTGTCCAACCTGCTGCACAACGCCTGGAAATTTACCCGCGCCAAGCGCCCGGCATTGATCAATCTGACCGCACAGGAAGAAGGTGAATTCTTGCGCTTCACCTTGTCCGATAACGGTATCGGTTTCGACATGGCTCACGCCAAGCGTCTGTTCCAGCCCTTCCAGCAACTTCATTCCAACCAGGGATTTGGCGGCACAGGCATCGGCCTGGCATCGGTGCGCCGGATCATCGAACGGCATGGTGGCCAGATCTGGGCTGAAGCAATCCCGGGCGAAGGCGCACGCTTCGTTTTCATGCTGCCGCTACGCGCTCAGGTAGTCCGCCGACGCAGAAAATAGCGGGCAGCCGACGCAGGCCTGCGATCAGACGTACTTGATTTCGAGAATATCCAGCTCGCGCAAACCCCCGGGGCTGACAAAGCGCACCGTATCGCCCTCACGCGCTTTGAGCAGTGCCTTGGCCAAGGGGGAGATCCAGCTGATCAGCCCGCTGCTCGCATCCGTTTCATCAACACCAACGATCTGGTAGGTGGCCTCCTCGCCATCCTGATCACAGACCGTCACGGTTGCGCCAAAGAAGACCTGATCCAGATTCTCCTGGGTTTCCGGGTCGACTACGGTGGCAGACTCCAGACGCTTGATCAGGAAGCGGATACGCCGGTCTATCTCACGCAAGCGCCGCTTGCCATAGATATAGTCGCCGTTCTCGGAGCGATCCCCGTTGGACGCAGCCCAGGACACGACAGACACGACTTCGGGCCGCTCGATGCGGAGTAGATGGTCGAGTTCTGCCTTCAGCCGCAGGAAACCACGACGCGTGATGTAGTACTTGCTCCCGGGAGGAAGCGCGGGGACGGCAGCGACGTCGTCGTCTTCATCATCGTCGCTGCTTTCCTTGACGAATGCCTTGTTCATGCCCCCAAGAATGCCACAGGCAGTGCTTCGCCGGAAGCGCTTTGCCCTACTGGTAAATGGCCGGCTGCGTCAGCAATGCATCATAGCCATCGAGGCAGATTTCAAAATCCTCTGCATCATCGCCCTGGCTCATCACATGCTCGAGTTCGCGACGAAAACGCAAAGCCGTATCGCCGGCCAGCAGAACGCCACGCGCCCTGCGCTTGTCGATGACTTCAATGGCCCCGACCGACGGGTAGTCCACGACATAAAGCACCGGATTATTCAATACGATATGCATGGTAACCCTCCTTCAAACATTGGTTTTTCGGGCGGATGCCAAGGAGAGAAATCTCTCCCCTTGATTTGGATATCGGCTCCAGAGGTGCTTTTCTCAAGGGCTTGATGTTAAGAGTTGTGTCCGCCAGCTTTCGTTCCTAAGCTTGATGCAATAAGCCGTGTTACGCAGTGCCCGTTGCCAGTAGCCGTCTCAACAAAAATAACAAGTATCAAGGAGCAAACCGATGAGCAACATGTTTGAAACAGCAATGGATCTCCATCACCGATTGGAAACCTTGCGCGCCGAGCACCGGGAACTGGATGACGCACTCTCCCGGCTGTGCCTGGATCCGGAAGAAGATGAACTCGCCGTCCGCCGCCTCAAGAAACGCAAACTCATCGTCAAGGATCGCATCAACATCATCGAGCACATGCTCGGGCCCGAAACCCAGGCCTGATACGCCTGTGCAGATGTCACAACAGCTCAATCCGTGTCAGGATTGCGCCATGCCAATACCCATCAAGATCATTCCGGGCCATAATGCGCCGCTCGGAAACTGTGAACCCGGTCGCACGCAGCCCCAAAACAAGCCACAGCCCCAGTGCTCGACATTGGCGACCTTGGCACCTGCTGCGTAGAAAACGATCCTTCCCAGCGTTCCAGACCTTGCCTGCCAACTTCTGATCAGGAAGAGCGGGCTCACCCGGGAGGTCCATACATGCGTCTTGCACAGGAACTCGTTGCCAGCCAGAAACACTTGGCTAGCTTGCCCGACCTGTATTACAAGGTACGTCAGGCTCTGCTTGATCAGGAACTGGATATCGGCGATCTGGCCGACCTGATAGCAAGCGACCCGTCTCTGACTGGCGCACTGCTGCGAATCGCCAACAGCGCCTTCTATGGTTTCCCGCGCAAGATCGAAACGCTGTCCCGCGCCATCAGCCTGATCGGGCTGAATCAGGTCAGCGATATCGTACTGGCCAGCACCCTGGCCGCAGCCTTCCATGGCATCCGCCCGCAACGCATGGACATGGGACGCTTCTGGCGTGGCAGCATCCGCCGTGCGTTGTTGTGTCGCCAGTTTTCACGCAGCCTTGCCGAACGTGACACCGAACGCGCTTTCGTGATCGGCCTGCTCTCCGACATGGGTCATCTGGTCATGTACCACGCCGTGCCTGATTTGATGGGCATCGTGCTCGACACGGCCGGCAACGGCCTCCTTGCGCAAGCTGAAAAAGAACGCAACATCATCGGCTGCGATTTCAGCGAAGTCGGCGCCGCCCTGTGTGTCGCCTGGCAATTGCCCGCCAGCATAGGCGCCATCATCGGCTGCCAGCTGGTGCCCGAACAAGGTGGAGAACATGCGGCAGAGGCCGCCCGTTTGAACCTCGCCATTTCCGCCGCGGAATGCCTGGAACGTGGCGAAACCGCCGGGGCTGCCTGCCCGCTGCTCAGTGAAGCCGCACCGGACCTCTCCGGCGTCGATCTGGCCCTGATGCCAGTATTCGGCGAGCACTGCGAGTCCCAGCTCGAATCCGTGATGGCCTCACTCGGCCTGGCCTGAAAACCACACCTGGGCCGGACACTCGTCAGGCCCTTTTGCCGCCACCTTCAGCACCTGTTGTCTGATACGGGTTTTCCCTTATCAGACAATCAGCCATGCCCGACACAGATCGCTGAAAGCCCCGTCCAGCATGCCCGTCCAGCCAATCCGCCCATCGGGGCACACCCCCTATATGTAGTATTTTGTTAACACTCAAAAACTAGATGTAGTATTCTTGATCAGTCATTCCGCTGCAATGTCATGGGCTGAATTACCTACTACACGCCCGGCACTGCACGCCACAAAAATCAAACAGGGAGTCAATTACGATGGATGCTGTGATCCGCGACGAGGCCGTTTCCACCCTCGCAGAACAGGAAATCTCCGGAGAAATCCTGCTGGAGAAATACGCCAAAGGTAATGAAAGCTCGGTCACCGATGTCCGCCGCCGTGTAGCGCGCGCACTGGCTGCCGTTGAAGCCGAAGACAAGCGTGCCTTCTGGGAAGAGCGCTTCTTCGAAGCCCAGGTAGCCGGTTTTGTGCCTGGCGGCCGCATCAATTCTGCCGCCGGCACCTCGCTGGCTGCGACCCTGATCAATTGTTTCGTCCAACCGGTGGGCGATTCGATCACGGAAGAAGTCGATGGCCGCCCCGGCATCTACACCGCCTTGTCGCACGCCGCCGAAACCATGCGCCGCGGGGGCGGCGTGGGTTACGACTTCTCCTCGATCCGTCCGGTTGGCGCCCACGTCAAGGGCACGCAAAGCCGCGCTTCCGGCCCGGTCAGCTACATGCGCGTGTTTGATCGAAGCTGCGAAACCGTCGAATCCGCCGGGGCCCGCCGTGGTGCGCAAATGGGCGTGCTGCGCTGCGACCATCCAGATATCGAAGCCTTCATCCACGCCAAGGACAAAGGCGATCTGTCCAACTTCAACATCTCGGTCGGCGTCACGGATCTGTTCATGCAGGCCGTCGAGATCGATGGCGATGTCGAACTCTCGCACAAGGCCGAGCCCACCGCAGACTTCAAGACTGCCGGCGCCTACCAGCGCGAAGACGGCCTGTGGGTATACCGCAAGGTCCGCGCCCGTGACCTGTGGGAGCAGATCATGCGCTCCACCTACGATCACGCCGAGCCGGGCATCCTGTTCCTGGATCGCATGAACAAGGACAACAACCTCAACTATTGCGAAACCATCGAAGCCACCAATCCCTGCGCCGAACAGCCGCTGCCGCCGTACGGTTGCTGCTGCCTGGGCTCGATCAACCTGACCCGCTTCATCCAGCACCCCTTCACCAAGAAGGCAAAGTTCGATGAAGTCGCCTTCGGCAAGGTCGTCGCCACCTCGACCCGCATGCTCGACAACGTGCTGGATGTGACCCACTGGCCCTTGCCGCAACAAGCACAGGAAGCCGCCAGCAAGCGCCGCGTCGGCCTCGGCTTCACCGGCCTGGGCGATGCCCTGATCATGTTGCAACTGCGCTATGACAGCAAGGAAGCGCGTGCCATGGCCACCCGCATCAGCGAAGTCATGCGCGACTCGGCCTACCTCGCCTCGGTTGATATGGCCAAGGAACGCGGCGCCTTCCCGCTCTTCAATGCCGACATGTACCTCTCTGGCGGCAACTTCGCCTCGCGCCTGCCCACCAATGTGAAAGAGCAGATCCGCAAGCACGGCCTGCGCAATTCGCACCTGCTCTCGATTGCTCCCACCGGCACGATCTCGCTGGCCTTCGCCGACAACGCGTCGAACGGCATCGAGCCGCCCTTCTCGTGGACCTACACCCGCAAGAAACGCATGGTCGACGGCACCCACAAGGAATACGCCGTCGAAGACTACGCCTGGCGCCTCTACAAGCACCTCGGGGGGGATACCAGCAAGCTGCCGGACTACTTCGTCACCGCACTGGAACTCTCCGCCACTGCGCACAAGGACATGGTCGCGGCCGTCGCCCCGTGCATCGACACAGCCATTTCCAAGACCGTGAACGTGCCCGAAGACTACCCGTACGAGGATTTCGAAGACCTCTACATGGCCGCCTGGAAAGCCGGACTCAAGGGGCTCGCCACCTATCGTCCGAACAGCATCCTCGGCTCCGTCCTGTCGGTCACCCCGAGCGCCCCGGCGGGCGACGCAGACAAGAAGAAGCCGCACGACGTGCAGGCCAGCGACGCCAACCGCCGCCTCACCATTCCCAACCTGCCCGCCCCGGTACTCTCCAGCCTGCGCTGGCCGAACCGCCCCGACCTG
This sequence comes from Pseudomonadota bacterium, assembly GCA_018262235.1. Taxonomy (GTDB): domain Bacteria; phylum Pseudomonadota; class Gammaproteobacteria; order Burkholderiales; family Rhodocyclaceae; genus Uliginosibacterium. Next base: position 10,713 of record JAGTRY010000055.1, on the reverse strand, counting down.
CCGGATGGCAACCTGTCGTGGACCTACATGCTCGACAGCCCGTCAGGCTCCTTCGCGATCTTTGTCGGCCAGACCGAAAACGGCAAGCCCGGCCACTTCCAGCCTTTCGAAGTCTGGGTCAACGGGGCCGACCAGCCTCGCGGCCTCGGCGCCGTGGCCAAGACCCTGTCGATGGACATGCGCTCCAATGACCGCGCCTGGCTCAAACTCAAGCTCGACATGCTCGCCCACACCGTCGGCGAAACCTCCTTCGAGCTGCCCTTCCCGCCGCACGGCGAGCACAAGCGCGTGCCCGGCATCGTCGCCGCCTTCGCCCAGATCGTGCGCTACCGCTGCGAGGCGCTGGGCACTTTTGAAGAAGAAGGCAGCACCCCGGTGCGCGACGCAGTGTTCAGCGTCGCCGAACCCAAGACCGGCGCCGATGGCACGCTGTCCTGGACGGTCGACATCCAGAACCCGGCCACCAGCGAAGAATTCGTCCTCGGCCTCAAGGAAATCACCCTGCCCGACGGCATGACCCGCCCCTACTCCATGTGGCTCTCGGGCAACTACCCGCGCGCCCTGGACGGCCTGGCCCGCCTGCTCTCGCTGGACATGCGCGTGGTCGACCCGGCCTGGATCGGCATGAAGCTCAGGAAACTCCTGAACTACCCGGAACCCCTCGGCGATTTCATGGCCTTCGTGCCCGGCACCCGCCGCCAACAAAACTGGCCCAGCACCGTCGCCTATCTGGCCAAGCTCATCATCCACCGCTACGCCATGCTCGGCGTGCTGGACGAAGAAGGCTTCCCGATGCGCGAAATGGGCATCCTCGAAACCCCGCGTGAGAAGGAAGAACCCAAGCTCATGCAAGGCAGAACCTGCCCGGAATGCGGCAATAAAACCATGATCCGCAAAGATGGGTGCGATTTCTGCACCGCGTGCGGGGCAGTGGGGACGTGTGGGTGATTTGATGATGAAAAGGCAGCTTCGGCTGCCTTTTTCATATCCGTAGCTTTTACTCCCGAAGGAGACAACGCCATGGCAACAAAAGTTACAAGCAAGCCCGTAGCAAGTAAGTCATCAAATGTCCTGTCTTCATCAAACACAGGACAATCATCACGATCTGCAGCGGGAAGCGCGTTATCGCAGGTGTCACCCCAAAAAACTACGTCAGCTTCAGCAGCCTCCGCCGCATCTAAAGTTCTGCGCGATGGCAGAACCAGTACCGCATCAAAAAGCGCAGCGGGTTCAGCTCTCGCTCAACGCAAAAAGTAACTTCGCTCGCTCCCACATTTTGTTGGAGCGGCCATTGGCCGCGAAAGTGGTGGATTGATTCGCGGCCAATGGCCGCTCCTACATACAGCATGCCCCTGCATTCAAGCGTGGAACGCATAACCGTTTTGATCGCTCCCACGCTCTGCGTGGGAGCATCTTGGGAGAGGCTCCTGCATCGGGTATTCCCGCGCGCAGCACACACCAAACCCGTACAGCGCACCATTCACATTCCCACGCAGAGCATGGGAACGATCAGGAATACCGGAACCACATGGAGAATTCTCCATGTACCGCCCCTCAGAGAGGCCCCAGTGCTCATAAAAAACATCCTCTTCGATGCAGATGGCGTTCTCCAGTACCCGACAGTGCACTGGCAATCGGCGCTCAAATCAGTACTCAAACTGGAAGACGACGCGCAGGCTGAAGCGGTTCTCTGCGACATATTTGAAGCAGAAACAGAGGTTCTCGAATCACGAACGGGCTTCATCGAAAAGCTGGAAGTAAAACTAGCCAAGTGGAACCGCCCTGACATGGTTTTTGAAACATTGAATGCGCTTCTTTCCATAGAGGTACACAGCGACATCATGAGAACCGTCCAGTGCTTGCGCCGTGCCGGCATTCGTTGTCATATAGGCAGCAATCAGCAAGCCCTTCGCGCAAAGCATATGTCTGAGGTCCTGAACTACAAGTCCTTGTTCGACAGCGAGTTCTATTCATGCTTTATGGGTACATCCAAGCCCAAACCCGAATTCTTTGAAAAGACGATAGCTACACTTGACTGCCATGCAAGCGACATTCTGTTTCTGGATGATCGAGCAGAAAACGTTGAAGCAGCCAAGCGCGTGGGCTTGAACGCTATGGTTTTCTTCGGAGAAGATGGCGCACTTTCACTTGAGCATGGACTCGCCGGTTTCGGCGTATTCACGAAGCCCTAACCCAACCCGGTGCAACGCCTAAGGTAGATTCCCTTGATGATCGTGGTGGGTTGTCACTGCGCGCCCCTACCCCGGTTTTTGTTGGAGCGGCCATTGCCCGCGAAAGTGGTAGATTGATTCGCGGCCAATGGCCGCTCCTACGGACAGCATGTCCCCAGCCCCTTTTCTGGAGAAGTCCCCATGTGGAACAAACGCTACGCCAGTACCGAATACGTGTATGGCACCGAACCGAATGCTTTTCTGGCCGAGCACGCGCATCGCCTGAGCGGGCCGGTGTTGTCGCTGGCCGAAGGCGAAGGGCGCAATGCGGTCTTCCTGGCGGGTCTGGGCTTGAGGGTGCTAGGGGTGGATAGTTCGGATGTGGGCCTGCGCAAGGCACATGCCCTGGCCGCGACACGGCAAGTCACCATCGAAACCGAGGTCGCGGACCTCGCCCACTTCACGCCGGCACCGTCCCAATACGGCGCGGTGGTGTCGATCTTCGCGCATCTGCCCGGCACGCTGCGCGAACGCCTTTACCCGCTGATCGAAGAGAGCCTGCTCCCCGGCGGTCTCGTGCTGATGGAGGCGTATACCGAGGAGCAGCTGGCCTACGGCACTGGCGGGCCGAAGGATGTCGACCTGCTGATGAGCGTGGCGAAGATCGAGCAGGGTTTCCCGGGACTGGAGCCGGTGTTGCTGCGCCGGGTCGAGCGGGAAGTGCGCGAAGGCCTGTTCCACACGGGGCTGGCCTCGGTCGTCCAGTTCATCGGTCGCAAGAAAGGCTGAGTCACGCGGCCGCCTCCCCGCCCGGATTCCGGCCTGCTTCACCCCGCTCATCACGACACAGATCAAGACTCGTCGCAGCCCGTACAAGAAGCCTTCCTCACCCGGTGCACGCCTACGTCTTTCGTGATACAAAACCCCTCCCCCCGCGCCCATGGCGCAACCCTGTGCGCAGGCCAAGCGCGCAACGAATATTGAATGGAGCATCTTCATGGCGAAATACGGTTTTCTCGGTCTTGGCATCATGGGCAGCGCGATGGCTGCCAACCTCGTGCGCGCAGGCTTCGAGGTCACGGTCTGGAATCGCACGGCAGCGCGCTGTGCGCCACTGGTCGCGCTCGGCGCCCGCCAGGCTGCCACGCCACGCGAAGTGGCAGAAAGCTGCGACATCACCTTTGCCATCCTGGCCGATCCGGCTGCCGCACTGGCGGCCTGTCGTGGTGAAGATGGCGTGGCCGCCGGCATCGGTGGTGGGCGTGGTTACGTGGATATGTCGACGGTGGATGACGCCACCGCACAGCACATTGCGCAGATGATCAACGCACGCGGCGGGCGTTTCCTGGAGGCGCCGGTATCGGGCACCAAGAAACCGGCCGAAGATGGCACCCTGATCATCCTGAGTGGCGGCGACCGCAGTCTCTACGACGAGGCCGCGCCGGCATTCGACAAGATGGGCAAGAAGCGGCTGTTCCTGGGCGAAGTCGGCCAGGGCGCGCGCATGAAACTGGTGGTGAATCTGGTCATGGGCTCGATGCTGACCGCGCTGGGCGAAGGCATGTCCCTGGGCCTCAAGGGCGGGCTGGATGGTGCACAGATCCTCGAAGTCCTGGATGCCGGCGCCATGGCCTGTCCGATGTTCCGTGCCAAGGGGCCGATGCTGCTGGCCGGGGAATTCCCGACGAGCTTCCCGCTCAAGCACATGCAGAAGGATCTGCGCCTGGCACTCTCGCTGGGTGAGGAACTCGGCCAGAATCTGGCTACCACGGTGGCCAGCAATGAACTGTTCAAGCGCGTGCGCATCGACGGTCATGGCGACGAAGACATCGGAGCCGTCTTCCGTGCCATCCGCTGAGCAGGACGGTGCCTCGCCCCGGCAGGGCCGCAGCAGCATGAAAAAGAAAGGTCCGTCGAAAGACGAAACCGCATTGCTGCCGGCCTTTCCGGCGCTGACGCTGGCACAGATCATCGTGCCCGCCACGCCGGAAGCATTCGCTGCCGCCACTGCTGAAATCCTGGCGGCGGGCGCAGCCGGTTTCGATACGGAATCACGGCCGACCTTCCGCGTGGGGGATGTGAGTGACGGGCCGCATGTGCTGCAGTTTGCGCTGACCGACAAAGCCTTCATCTTCCAGACGCTACACGAAGCCTCGCGGGCCTGCCTGCTCACCTTGTTGGAATCGCCCACACTGCTCAAGGCCGGTTTCGGATTGAAATCCGACAGCAGCCAGATCCGCGCCAAGCTCGGCGCACGGCTGGCTGGCGTGCTTGATCTGGACAGCCTATTCCGCAAGGAAGGCTATAGCGGCGACATGGGCGTGCGTGCCGCAGTCGGTCTGGTCCTCGGCCAGCGTTTTCATAAATCGAAGAAAATCACCACGTCGAACTGGGCGCTGCGTGAGCTCTCGCCCCAACAGTTGCTCTACGCGGCCAACGATGCCTACGCCGCTTTCAGGGTGCTGGAAGCGCTACGCCAGACGCACCCGGATTTGCACACCCACACGGCGCCACACGAAAAATGAGCACCCACTTCTTCGATGCCAACGCCGCGAACTGGGACATTCCCATGCGCGTCGAACGTGCCCAGGCCATTGCCACAGCCTTGTTGCGCGAGGCCGCCCCGGCACACGATGCACGCGTTGCCGATTACGGCACGGGTACCGGCCTGCTGGCCGTTGCGCTGGCGCCTCACGTGGGGGAAGTCATCGCGCTGGACAACTCGGCCAGGATGCTCGCCGTGCTGGAGGAAAAATGCCAGGCCAGCGCCATCCCGAACATCCACGGGCGCCGGTTCGATATCGAACAGGATGAAATCGACCCCGCCCTCTGCGATATTTTCGTTTCCAGCATGGTCTTGCACCATCTGCGCTCGCCCGCACAATACGCCCGCGCGGCGTGGCGCGCACTGTGTCCGGGCGGACTTTCGATCGTGATCGATCTGGACAGCGAAGCGGGCGAATTCCATCAGGATCACGCCGATGTGCATCATCATGGCTTCGAGCGCGCGGCGCTGGATCAGGTGTTCATCGCCAGCGGTTTCGAGCCGGCGCGTTTCAGCACCGTCTTTACGCTGCGCAAACCCGGCCGCTCGGGCCCGGAGCGAGAATTCTCCCTGTTCATGATGATTGCCCGCAAACCCTGAGCGCCCCTGCCCTGACAGGATCACCATGCCCCTTCCCTCCCTGCCCGCTGCCGGCTTCCTCAATGACGCTGGTCTTAATCGCCAGCACGTCTTCAATCTCGCCGACCTGCCGGCAGATCTGGTCGCCCCGCTGACACCGGCTGCGCATGAGCGCCAGCTGATCCTCTTCGGCCACGCCGGGCGGCGGCTGTGGGAATGCGTACAGGCCGAGGGCATCCGTACGGACCACCCGATTGACGAATACAGCGTACGCACGGTCGAGTCCTGGCTGGCACAAACCCTGCCGACGGCACGCGCCCGCTTCGTGTTTCCACAACATTCACAGCACATCGGCCTGCAGCGTCTCGGAACGATAGCCGGCTGGCACCATCCTTCGCCCTTCATGGTCGGCATCGACGCCGTCTGGGGCAGCTGGTTCGCCTATCGCGTGGTGATCCTGACGGACACGGCCTTGCCGGCATCCTTGCCGGTCGACAACGGCTATCCCTGCGCGCACTGTGCAGACAAGCCCTGCATCACGGCCTGCCCGGCCCATGCGCTGGCCGGTGGCACGTTCAATCTGAAGGCCTGCAATACCGGCCGCCTCGCCGCGGATTCAGCCTGCGCGCTGGGTTGCAGCGCACGCCGTGCCTGCCCGGTGGGTGCGGAGCATCGCTACGAGGACAGCCAGATCCGCCACAGCGCGGCCGGCTCGCTGGCGATGATCCGCCGTTATCAGGATCCGGCGGCAGACTGATGATTGACTCTCGCATGTTTGTTCTTAGAACACCAGGCATCACGACATTTGCTTATCAGTCTTGCAGCATCCCTGCTTATGCAAAAATGATTGCATGGTTTTTTGTGAGTGACCTTTTAGAAAACCCTGAAAACAGAATCACGCCACAAAGCCCATGAGAACCTGAAAGAAAGGGTGATTTGCATAGAAACAGAATATGGTTATCGACAGGGAGCTGCGCTTGTTAGGATTACACTTCACGCAGCCCCCTTATCTGAGAGGAAATCCGATGACACGTCCAAGACTTCGCACGCTCGGTTTGCTTTGCGCACTGGCAGTCAGTGCCCTGAGTACTCCTCTTGCCCATGCAGGCAAGACCCTCGATACCATCAAGCAGCGCGGCAATATCCAGTGCGGCGTCAGCTCCGGGGTGGCCGGTTTTTCGTTGCCGGACAGCCAGGGCCGCTGGTCGGGCTTCGATGTCGACCTGTGTCGTGCCATCGCCGCCTCGGTGCTCGGTGACCCGAACAAGGTGAATTTCGTCCCCCTGAATTCGCAGCAGCGCTTCAGCGCCATCCAGTCCGGCGAGGTGGACATCCTCGCGCGCAACACGACCTGGACGCTGACCCGCGATGCATCGCTGGGGCTGAGCTTCACCGGCATCACCTACTTTGACGGGCAAGGTTTCCTGGTGCCGAAAAAGCTCAAGCTCACCAGCGCCAAGCAATTGAAAAACGCCGAGATCTGCGTGCAGTCGGGCACCACCAACGAGAAGAACCTCGCCGACTATTTCCGCAGCCAGAACATCAAGATCAAGCCGGTGGTCTTCGAAGGCTTCGAAGCTTCGTTCAAGGCTTTCTTCTCCGGACGCTGCCAGGCCTATACCACCGACATTTCCGGTCTGGCCGGCGTGCGCAACAAGGAAGCCAAGAATCCGGACGATTACGTGATCCTGCCCGAAGTGATCTCCAAGGAGCCACTCGGCCCGGCCGTGCGTCGCGGGGATGATGACTGGTTCGCCATCGTGCGCTGGGTGGCGTTCGCCCTGATCGAAGCCGAAGAAGGCGGCATCACCCAGGCCAACATCGACAGCATCAAGGCTGACAGCAAGGATCCCGCGATCCAGCGCCTGCTCGGCACGGGTGAGGATTCAGGCAAGCTGCTCGGGCTGGACCGCGACTGGGCTTACCGTGCCATCAAGTCCGTGGGCAACTACGGTGAAGTCTTCGCACGTAACGTCGGGCCGAACTCGGTACTCAAACTGCCGCGCGGGCTCAACAACCTGTGGAACAAGGGCGGTATCCTCTACGCACCGCCGATCCGTTAAACCCATCCAGTCTGATGAAAACGGGCCGCTTGTGCGGCCCGTCCTGTTTCAATGAGGAAGCATCGCGCCATGCGCCAAGCCCTGCTCCGTTGGCTCCCCCAAATCCTGTTGCTGGCCCTGCTCGCCCTGTTGCTCGGCTGGCTCGGCCACAACGTGCTGGAGAACATGCGCGAGCGCGGCATCCGTGCCGGCTTCGGCTTCCTGCTCGAACCGGCCGGCTTCGAAATCGGCGAAAGCCTGTTCGACTACGATGCCAGCCTGCCACTGTGGCGCGCCTTTCTCACCGGCGTCATGAACACCTTGCGCGTGGCGCTGCCAGCCAGTGTCATTGCCACATTGCTGGGCACCCTGATCGGGCTTGGCCGCCTGGCGCGCCATCCGGTGCCACGCAGGCTCTGCGGGATGCTGGTTGAAACCCTGCGCAACATCCCGCTGCTGCTGCAATTGCTGATGTGTTACTTCGCCCTGACCAGCCTCTTGCCAGACGCCGCAGACGCAATCTCGCCGCTGCCCGGCAGTTTTCTGAGCAAGAGCGGCCTGTTCCTGCCCGCCTGGCACTGTACGCCGCAGTGCGGCTGGGACATGCCCCAGGTGGCCGGTTTCGGCATCGAAGGCGGCTGGTCACTGACTCCGGAATACCTCGCCGTGCTGATCGCCCTGAGTCTCTACAGCGCGGTCTTCATCGCCGAGATCGTGCGCGGCGGCATCCTGTCCGTCTCAAGCGGTCAGATCGCGGCAGGCAACGCACTCGGCCTGACCCGCCTGCAAGTACTCTGGCATATCACCTTGCCGCTGGCGCTGCGCGCAATCGTCCCGGCACTGACCAACCAGTACCTGAACCTCACCAAGAATTCCTCGCTGGCGGTAGCCATCGGCTATCCGGAACTCGTGTCGGTGGCCAACACCGCGCTGAACCAGAGCGGACGGGCATTCGAATGCATCGTGGTGGTGATGGCCGTGTATCTGTCGCTGTCGCTCATCACCGCTGCGCTGATGAATCTCTACAACGCCCGCGTGGCATTGCGAGGCGCGGCATGAAACGTCTCCCCCGCCTGAGTACGATCCTGTGGTGCGCGCTGGCAGCCCTGCTGCTATGGCCGCTATTCAGCTGGGCCATCGTGCATGCCGTATGGATACCCGATATTGACGCCTGCCGCGCAGCACGCGGCGTGGGCGCCTGCTGGGGCGTCATCACCGAGAAACACCGCATGCTGCTGTTCGGGCGCTATCCCTACGCCGAACAATGGCGCCCCCTCGCCGCCACCGTGCTGATCCTGCTGGTGCTGGGTGGCGCAAGCTGGCGCCGCCTGTGGCAACCACGTCTGGCACTGGGCGGACTGCTCGTCCTGGGTCTGGCCGTCTTGCTGATGCGCGGCGGGCTCGCCGGCCTGAGTACCGTCAACACCAAGGAATGGGGCGGTTTGCCGCTCACCTTGCTGATCTCGCTGGGCAGCACCTTGCTGGCTTTCCCGTTTGCCATCCTGTTGGCTCTCGGCCGGCGCTCGCCGTTGCCACTGCTGCGAAGTCTAAGCACTTCGTATATCGAACTGGTACGCGGGGTGCCCCTGATCAGCCTGCTGTTCATGGCTGCGTTCCTGTTCCCGCTGCTCCTGCCTGCGCAGTTGCGCATCGACATCCTGCCGCGCGTGGTGCTGACCATCGCAGCCTTTGCCGCCGCCTATCTTGCCGAAGTCATCCGCGGCGGGCTGCAGGCCGTGCCTGCCGGCCAGGCCATCGCCGCAAAAGCACTGGGCATGCGCTACAGCCAGATCACCCTGTTCATTGTCTTGCCCCAGGCCTTGCGCACGGCGCTGCCGGCGCTGGTTAACAGCTTCGTCGGCATCTTCAAGGACAGCTCGCTGATCTCCATCGTCAGCCTGCACGAGCTGACCGGCGCACTGGCAATCTCGCTCGGTGGGGACGCCGACTGGCGCAGTTTCTACCTTGAAGGCTATCTGTTCATCGCCCTGATCTACTGGGCCTTCTGCTTCACCCTGTCGCAAGTCAGCAGACACTTCGAAGCGCGCCTTGCCCACTCCCGCCAGAAGCCACAACCGGAGGCGGCAGGCTGAGCAAGGCCGGCAGCCTCACTGCTTGGCGGGCAGTTCATACGGCGCGGTCCGCTCCGCCTGCAACCGGTAGGCCGAGCGTCCCCAGGGGCTGTCACGATGTTCCACGTGCAGCACCCCGCTCACCCACATGGCATCCATGGTCATGACACTCCTGAGCGCCTGATCGGAGACAACGTAAATGATCTGGTTCGGCGGCGGTGGCGGCACATGGATGCAGGCCCCGAAGTAAGGCAGCAGCAGGAATTCATGCACTTCGTCCTTGACCCGCTCCAGCGGAATCACATACCCCGCGATGCGGACCTCGGCGCCATCCAGTGCCGGCACCGTCGGCGCATCCTTCCAGGCGTCATGCATCCGTGCCAGGGCATCCATCGCGCGCGGATCAGCATCCTGCAGCCGGGCCACATCGAGCCCTTGAAGCACTGCAGCCGGCTTCCAGTTCGCGGGAATCAGCGCTTCCCATTTGAGCTCGCGGAAGCTCATCGCGGGTTTGCGCGCCTCGCGGAACACGTAGCGGCTTGCCAGCCCCCCCAGACCGGCCACGCCACACAACATGACAATCGCAACAAGCAGGCGTCTGCGCATCTCAGAGCCTCGGCATCAAGCCATCGGCCAGCGCGATGCGATACGCACGCAAGCCTGGCAGCAGGCTGGCAACACAGCCGGCAAACAGGATCCAGCCGAGCAGCACCCACTCGTCACCATTGAGGCTGAACCCGCTCAAGGCGATGCCGTAGTGGGCCTGAACCCAGGGCGCCGCCACCGGCAACACACCGGCAAGCAAGGCCACACCCGCCAGCATGCCGCCCAGCGTGACCGCGACGCCTTCCAGGGCCAGCAGCGTCAGGAGCGTACGCGGGCGGGCACCTACCGCACGCAGGATGGCCAGTTCGCGCCGTCGCGCATCCAGGCCGACAAGCATCACCGCAACCAGCCCGCCCAGACCGACCAGGGCGACCAGCCATGACACCAGCAACAACACTTTCTCGCACTGGCCAACGACTTCCCACAGCTGGTCCAGCGTCACGCCGGGCATCACGCCCATCAGCGGCTCATCCGGATCCTCTGCAATGGCACGCTGCATGGCGAAGACATCTCCGCGTTGTTTCAGGCCGATCAGCAGCGCCGTGATCACCTTGGGCGTGAGGTCGAACTTCTTCACCTGTTCGGGCGGAATCGAAAATCCCGGCACCGGTGCGCCGCCCTGCCAATCCAGATGGATGGCTTCCATCCCGGCCAGGCTGATGTGCACCGTGCGATCCACCGGTGTTCCGGTGGGCGCC
>JAGTRY010000003.1 GCA_018262235.1 Pseudomonadota bacterium | reverse complement strand
GTTGCTGCAAATGATTGCGGCAACCGGGACTTGTCATGGAAGCACCCACCCCGAGCAAAGGAGAGAAATATGAAAGAAAATGTTGGAAGCCTTGATCGCGCCATACGGATTGCGATTGGTGTGATCCTGATCGTCCTGGCGGCTACCGGTGTGATTGGCTGGTGGGGCTGGATTGGTGTAGTGCCGGTGGCGACCGGGTGGTTCAAGTACTGCCCGATCTATCCACTGTTCGGCATCAATTCCTGCCCGGCAGAAAAAGAGCTGGAGTTCCACGAAAAGCAGAAGTGAGAGAAAAGGGCGCTGCGTGTGAAAAAGGTGCATCAGACGTTTGACTCCCGCTCCACGCTTCGCATACAATCTCGATCCCTCGGGGCGTAGCGCAGCCCGGTAGCGCGCTTGCTTTGGGAGCAAGATGTCGGAGGTTCGAATCCTCTCGCCCCGACCATGGTTCCCAAGCGGTTCGCTTGGATGGTCGATTCCCGGGGATCTGCTCGACAAGGAACTGCCCGTAGCTCAACTGGATAGAGCAACGGCCTTCTAAGCCGTAGGTTAGGGGTTCGATTCCCTTCGGGCAGACCAGTAAGTGTTTTGTGCAGTAAGTAAGTCAGTGGCGGCATTAGCTCAGTTGGTAGAGTACTGGATTGTGATTCCAGGTGTCACCGGTTCGAACCCGGTATGTCGCCCCAAGAATACGAACGGCCCTGTGAGTGATCACAGGGCCGTTTTCCTTTTTGCGCTTGGGTTTCATTTTCGCGTCAGCAGGCTTTTCGTCGCCTGTCTCTCGGCTGTCTCGGCTTTAGTGCGAAAAACACGGACCAGAAAAGGACCAGACGGTGATTTCCGGTCCGGCAGGACTTTTGCGCTGGGCCTCACTCATTCTCCAGCAAACTCGGACAGCTTGAAGGCAATCACTTCCTGAGCATCGTGGAAGGTAAGGAGAGCCAGCGCGCGCTGGACACGAAATGCTTTTGGGAAGGCGCGCAAGACATCGTCTTCGAACTTGCTGATGAGTGACGGGCTGACGCAGGAGAACTCTGGTCGTTCATCCGCAAACCACAGCCAGTCCTCAGTCAGGATTGCAGCGGGACCATTTGCGATGCACCTCGTTTTGAATCCGGGCCATGCTGCCATCCTTTTTCATCTGCAGCAGGGTGCGCTCCATTTCCCGGGCAAGTCCTGCGTGGCTTTTATGGAGATGGGCGACAAACTCGACATGCTCAAGAGCCGGCTCCTGCACGAGGATCTCGTTGTAGCCGGCATGGACAGCCTCGCAACTCACGCTGCGAGGCAACACGGCAAGGTCCACGCGACCGAGGCGGAGCATGTTGAATGCTTGGTCATTGCTGGCGACAAAGGTGAATCGATACTCCGGCCCGAGTTGTTCCAGCTCCTTGATTCGGATGGTGACGACCTTGTAGGGTTTGAGACTTGCCAGTCCGGCGGGCTTGAATACTTTACCAATGCCATAGGCGACCAGATCATCGTAGGCTATCGGGACCCTCACCCGAACCAGGTTCGGGTAGGGCTTCAGGTCCAGATCCACGCTATGCAATGAGTCACCGTCAAGCACGCCTGCATTGATGTTGACCAGTGCACGCTCCTGAGGCAAAGGCTCAAAGATCAGTTCATCGCCAAGACGACGTGCCGCTTCACTCAGCACGGCTTGCGACATTTCCGTAAGCATGTTCTTTTTGCTTATCGGAACCGCCAGCGTGAGTCGGACGGCTGATGAGGTTAGCGATGAAAGCAGGGCAACAGAAACAACGAGCAGCGTTATGAAACAGCGGGACATGGTCTGAACGTGTTCGGTTGGTCGGAATTCAGCTTAGCAAAGGACCGTTCTGCTTTGCCAGCGTTTGTTAGGCGCAAGACATGGATTGCCGGATGCTCGCCGATGCAGGGGATTCCCACTTCATTCCTTCTGGAGTCGCAACAGTTGGTACGTTATATGTCATCCGGCTGCTTGTGCTGATGCTGTTGAGCGTGATCCCGCGATCTTCTGTACAAGACTCTGTCTGAACGAAGCTCACAACGCCCAGGCGCCACCAGCTTTGCGCACGACTGCAGCTTTTCGAAGCATGAGGGGGCGAATGGCTGTAATGGGTCGGCTTGATTCAGATGCGGAAGGAGAGCGGACACTGGTGGCCAACTACATGCAGGATTGATGTCGAGGCTGTGTTGATAAGTCCAGTTGTCACTGTTTTACCTGAGTCCATTCCAATTCAAAGCGAGCGAGATACTTACGCAAGCGGTCCGCGTCGTTGGCGACCTTCTTCTCCTTCCGCGACACGGCGAACAGCTTGCGCCCAGCCTCCGACAGGCTGCCTGCCTCGCGGCAGACAGCCAAAACGGCATTGAGCTGGGCACGGTCAAAGAGATCCAGTCCTGCCGCCGCCTCGCCTAGCACGCGATCAACTTCGTCCTGTACCGACTGGCAGCCCCAGCTACGCAGCAGCCGTGCAACTTCGTCGACGACCTGCGTTTCAGTGATTCGGCCTGCTTCGGCCAGCGTCGCCATGCGCGTGACCGAAGCGCCCAGCTCGCGGAAGTTGCCGCGCCAGGCCGCTTCGCTTGACACTGCAAAGGCCAGATAGCGGCGCCGCGCCTCGACGTTGAAGCGTGCGAGCTGGCCGTGCTCGCGGGCAAAGTTCTCCAGCTCGTATTCCAGATTGGGCTCGATGTCCTCCGGGCGCTGCGCGAGGCCCGGCAGGTCGAAAGTCCACAGGTTGATGCGCGCGAACAGGTCTTCGCGGAAACGGCCTTCTGCTACCCACTGACGCAGGTCGCGGTGGGTACCGGCGATGAGCTGGAAGTCGCTCTCCACCTCACGATCCGAGCCGAAAGGGAAGAAGCGTTTCTCCTCGATGGCCTTGAGCAGCATGGCCTGCTCGTCCAGCCCTAGTTCGCCGATCTCGTCGAGGAACAGCAGCCCGCCATCGGCCGCCCGCAGCAGGCCGGGGCGCTCGCTCTGCGCGCCGGTGAAGGCGCCTTTGACATGGCCGAACAGTGCGGACATGGCCGAGTCGCCACGCAGCGTGGCGCAGTTCACCTCCACGAAGCGCCCGGCCAGTTGCTGGCGATGTCGCTTGAGTTCATGCACGCGACGGGCGAGGAAAGACTTGCCCGCACCAGTCGGCCCTACCAGCAGCATCGGCGCTTTCGAACGGCCCGCCACCTTCTCGATCTGCTCGATCATGGTGTTGAAGGCAGCGTTGCGCGTGGCGATGCCGGATTTCAGGAAGCTCAGATTGTCCGACTGCTCGCGCTGGAAACGCTGGGCGATCTTGTTGTAGCGCGACAGATCCAGATCGATCAGCTCGTAGCTGCCCACCGTGTTGGCTACGTCCTTCTTGCGCGGTGGCGAGGTCTGCACCAGCCGCGCCGGCAGGTAACGCGCTTCGGCCAGCAGGAACCAGCAGATCTGCGCCACGTGGGTGCCGGTGGTGATGTGGATCAGGTAGTCCTCGCTCTCCACATCGAAGGGGTAGGCGCGCGCGAAGTCGTGCAGCGTGGTGTAGACCTCCTCGAAATCCCAGGGGTCGCGCAGCTCAATCTCCACGCGGCGCACCTCGGTCTCGAGTGACACGGCCGCGATGTCCGCCACGATGCGCTCGGCCAGCCCGCGGGCACGCGCATCGTGCAGCAACTCCAGCCGATGCACGATCAGATCCTCCTGCTGGCACAAGCCAACGGTGGGCCGCCACTTCTCCCGGCGCGCGCTGCCCTTGCCGCCGTAATCGAGTTGCGTGCCGAGGAAGCCGATAGCGACGGTTTTCTTCATGTCTTATCTCATTGGATAAATGGCTAGTATAAAGTCTAGCAAATCAAGAGGCTGCGCCGCAGCTCATGATCGTGCGTGAAATAAATAATCCTTTACAAACAAATGCTTGAGAATTTTTTCGGCAGCCGGAATCGGGCTGGCACGCTCTTCGCGATAAGGAAAGCGTTACAAGTCGATGCAATGGCCCACGAGCTGGGGTTCTGAACCCCGCTGGTGCCGGAGAGCCGGATTCCGGTCTGTCGCTCCCCGGTATGTCGCCGCAAAGCCTTGTGATGAATGGGCGGCCTCGAAGGTGAGCTTGCCGGGTTCGACCCCCGGGCTGCCCACCAACTGGATAGCTCAGCTTGGTAGAGCAATCGGCTGATAACCGATCTGTCGCGGGTTCGAATCCCGTTCCAAAACAGCCTTTTCAAGGCATGAAGAGAAGCAGTACCCGTCGGTCGCGGTGTGTGTGAGCACCCGCTGCCGGTCAGCTTGGCAACTGCGCCGCGTTTGCGGCAGGGCGGCCAGCAATCAGGCGGGAAGTTCGGACGCCTCCGCGTGCCACGGCGCGCAGGGGCAGCCTCCGGGCTCCAGCCAGTTGCCAGACGCCTCCCCGCGAATGTCGCGCAGCCCGCCCAGCTGACCGGCATGGACCGGCAACACACAAGGAGAATGAAAATGTTGAAGCGTTTTATCGTGTTGAAGAACGAGCGTGCCGCCCTCCTCAAGGATGGCGATTTCGAGCGCATCCTGAGCGCCGGCCGTTACTACTTCTTCGACCCCCTGAACCAGTTGTCGCTGCAGGTCTGGAAGCTCGATGCGCCCATGCAGGATCTCGCACTGGTCGACTACCTGCTTCAGCATGAACCGAATACGGTGGAAGAGAATTTTGTCTGCATGGAACTCGGTGAGGACGAAGCCGGCCTGCGTTATGAAAACAGGCTGCTGGTCGAGGTGCTGGCGCCGGGCTCGCGACGGGTTTTCTGGAAGGGTCTGCTGACCCAGCATCTGGAGAAAATCGATCTGCGCCAGGGTTATGCGCTGGTCCCTGAGATCGCTGCGCGGCTCCTGCAACAGAACTTGCGCTCCCGCGCTGTAAGCGGACTGGCGGGTTTGCTGGTCGCCCAGGTGCCCGCCTATCACATGGGTGTACTGCGTGTGGATGGCAAGGTGCAGCGGCTGATGTCGCCCGGTGTTGAAGTGTTCTGGCGCTTCAACCGCGATGTGCAGGTCGAGCTGGTGGATATGCGCCTGCAGAACCTCGAAGTGACCGGGCAGGAAATCCTCAGCAGCGACAAGGTCAGTCTGCGCCTCAATCTGGCTGCCACCTGGCGTTACACGGATGTACTGCTGGCGCACGAGAAGCTCGCCAAGCCTGTGGATCACCTGTACCGCGAGCTGCAGTTCGGTTTGCGTGCCGCCGTGGGAACGCGCTCGCTGGATGCGCTGCTGGAAAACAAGCAGCTCATCGACGAAGTGGTCAGCGAGTACGTTGCCCGCAAGCTGGAGGGCTTCGGTATCGAGGTCAGCAGCATTGGCGTGAAGGACATCGTGCTGCCCAGCGAGATGAAGGCCATCCTCGCCAAGGTGGTCGAAGCCGAGAAAGCGGCCGAGTCGAACGTGATCCGGCGCCGTGAAGAAACCGCAGCGACACGCTCGCTGCTCAACACGGCCAAGGTCATGGAAGACAACCCTGTTGCGCTGCGCCTCAAGGAACTCGAAACCCTTGAGCGGGTGGCTGAACGTATCGACCGGATCTCGGTATTCGGTGGGCTCGATCAGGTGCTGAATGGCCTGGTTTCGCTCAAAGGGGCATAAGCCCTCAATCCGGTTGCACCCCGCTACCATCCGGGTAGCGGGGTTTGAGGCCCGAAGGCCCGATGAAGGAATGAAAAATGGATTACCAGCTTCTCGAAGTCGCAAACGGCAAGCCCATCAAGATGTGGACGCAAGGCGTGCCTGTCGAGGATGACGCCCGCAAGCAGGTGATGAACACGGCGAAGATGCCTTTCATCTACAAGCACCTGGCCGTGATGCCGGATGTGCACTTGGGTAAGGGTTCCACCATCGGCAGCGTGATTCCCACGCTGGGCGCGATCATCCCGGCCGCCGTTGGGGTGGATATCGGTTGCGGCATGATGGCCGCCTGCACCACGCTGGTGGCGAGCGACTTGCCGGACAACCTCGCCGGTCTGCGTAGCGCCATCGAGCGCGCCGTGCCGCATGGCCGTAGCGTGGGCCGTGGAAAGCGCGACCAGGGTTCGTGGGATACGCCGCCCGCCTCTGTAGACGCCATGTGGGGTGGGCTGGTTGAGGGTTTCAAACGCATCACCGACAAGCATCCGCGCCTGAAGAACACCAACAACCACAAGCACCTCGGAACGCTTGGAACGGGTAACCACTTCATCGAGGTCTGCCTCGACGAAGCGGATCGCGTGTGGTTCATGCTGCACTCCGGCTCGCGTGGCGTGGGCAATGCCATCGGCTCCCACTTCATCGAGCTGGCCCAGGCGGACATGCGCCAGCACCTCGCCAACTTGCCGGACAAGGATCTCGCCTACTTCGAGGAAGGCAGCCAGCACTTCGACGATTACGTCGAGGCCGTCGGCTGGGCGCAAGACTTCGCCCGCCGCAACCGCGCCGTGATGATGCAGAACGTCATCGCTGCGGCTCGCAGCGTGATCGCCAAGCCCTTCGATGCCGACGTGGAAGCCGTGAACTGCCACCACAACTACGTGCAGAAGGAGACCCACTTCGGCGCCGAAGTGCTGGTGACGCGCAAGGGCGCGGTGTCCGCACAGAAAGGCGAGCTGGGGATCATTCCCGGATCGATGGGTGCCAAGAGCTTTATCGTGCGCGGCCTTGGTAATGAAGAGGCCTTCTGCTCATGCAGCCACGGCGCAGGCCGCACCATGAGCCGCACCCAGGCGAAGAAGCGCTTCACGGTCGAAGATCAGGTACGCGCCACGGCCCATGTCGAATGCCGAAAGGATGCCGAGGTGATCGACGAGATCCCGATGGCGTACAAGGACATCGACGCCGTGATGCACGCCCAGCGCGAGCTGGTGGAAGTGGCGCATACGCTGCGGCAGGTTGTTTGTGTGAAGGGATAGCTAAATGGTGCGCATCAAACGGCCAATATTCACTAGCAGTTTGGCTTCGATTAAATGACCAAAAGGAGAAGACATCATGAGCACACAACCATTCACTCGTCCCACCATCGTCAGCGCAATTGAGTTTCTGGGAAAGAAACTGACGCAGGCTTTGTTCGATCAACTTTTGGTGCGGCTTGAATTGGATAACGATATTTCGTTGGGCACTGGGTTGAGCGTCACCGCAAAATGCGCATGGCTAGCTCGTACTGCAAACCAACGCGCTACAGACGTTATAGGCACTCTGAACGGGCGAGTAACGTTGGCTGAGGCAGTGGTTCGAGAGGCTGTTGAAGCGACAATGCCTCAGAACATGATTGCCGAACAGCAACGCTTCCTCAGAGGGTTGGCGCTTGACGGATACATTGTCTCTTGGGACTCCGAGACAGGAGCCCCATTGCTGCGCGCAGCATTGCCCGGTGAAGCGGATCTTCCTGCTACGGATGACGAGGTCCATCAACTGTTGAAGCAGTTTGCTTTTACCTCGTCTCT
Source organism: Pseudomonadota bacterium (assembly GCA_018262235.1). Lineage (GTDB taxonomy): Bacteria > Pseudomonadota > Gammaproteobacteria > Burkholderiales > Rhodocyclaceae > Uliginosibacterium. The sequence continues at coordinate 75,568 of JAGTRY010000003.1, read as the reverse complement.
AAGCCATTTTGACCAGGCAGTCGAAGCGCACACGCGTGGCGATTGGGCCGCAGCGAACAGCCAGGTGCGCACGTTTCTGGAATCCCTACTGGACGAGATTGCACGGAGAGTCTATCGAGATGAGGCCTCCAATTTAGCCACTAATGAGAACAGACGAGCATTGTTGGCAAACAATGGATTTCTGTCGAAAGATAGAAACGAGTGGACTGACGATGGGAAGAATTACTTGAACGGTTTGTTCAAGATGCTGCATACCGAAGGATCACACCCAGGCCTTTCTGACGAGGATCACAGCACGTTCCGACTACATCTTGCGTTAATCACAGGCCGAACGTTTCTACGCCGTTTAAAGGACCGAGAAAGCAAGTAGCCCGGATGCAGCACAGCGGAATCCGGGACAGGCGGACGATCAATGACAACACCCCCGGATTCCGGCCTTCGGCCTGCATCCGGGCTACGTCTGCAGCGGCGTGCGAGCGCCAGAACAACGAGCAATTGAAGTGAACACGAAACCCGCGCTCCTGAGCGCTCACCCTATCGACGCCACCATCCGCGCACGCGTGCTGCAAGCTCTCGACCAGATCGAGGCCGAGCACGACGTGAAGGTGCTGTTCGCCTGCGAGTCTGGCAGTCGTGGCTGGGGCTTTGCTTCGCCGGACAGCGACTACGACGTGCGCTTTGTCTACGTGCATCGCCTGCCCTGGTACCTGACGGTGGAGCCGCAGCGCGATGTGATCGAGTTGCCGATCGGTGACGAGCTGGACGTGAGCGGCTGGGATCTGAGCAAGGCGCTGCAGCTGTTGAGGAAGTCCAACCCCACCTTGCTGGAATGGCTGGATTCGCCGGTGGTGTATCGCGAAGACGCAGCGCAGGCGGCGCGCATGCGTGCGCTGGCGCCGAAGTTCTTTTCGTCGCTGCGTGGGCGCTACCACTACCTCGCGATGGCGAAGAAAAACTTCCGTGGCTATCTGCAGGGCGAGTCGGTGCGGCTGAAGAAGTACCTCTATGTACTGCGCCCGCTGCTGGCCGTGCGCTGGATCGACGCGGGCAAGGGCATGCCGCCGATGCGCTTCGCCGACCTCGCCGCTGGCGTGCTGGACGAACACGCGCTGATCGACGAGATCAACCGGCTGCTGGTGATCAAGATGAGTGTCGGGGAGGCCGAGTACAGCGCGCGCTGGCCGGCGATTCACGCCTTCATCGAAGCGGAGCTGGAGGGCGCAGAGCGAAATCCGGATTACAAGCGGCCGCAGGGCGATGCGGTTGAGCTGGATCGTTTCCTGATGGAGGTGGTGATGGCGCAGGAGGCTGTGTGATGAACGTGCTGTTCCTCTGCAGCCAGAACAAGCTGCGCAGCCCGACGGCCGAGCAGGTGTTTGCTGGCTATCCCGGCATTGCCTGCTCGTCTGCCGGCTTGAACCACGACGCGGAGAATCCGCTGACCCCCGAACTGCTGGCCTGGGCGGAACTCATCTTCGTGATGGAGAAGGCGCAGCGAAGCCGGCTGACGGAGCGGTTCAGGGAGCATCTGCACGACAAGCGCGTGGTGTGCCTGAACATTCCGGATAACTACCGTTACATGCAGCCGGAGCTGGTGGCGCTGCTTGAGAAGAAGGTGACGCCACATTTGCAGGGGTGAAGCCATGAATATCAAAACAACCTGAATCGCCCCGGATTTTGTGGAGACTGCGCAGGCAGCTTTGTGCGCTATTTCTGCCGCTCAAGCAAGGAGGGCTGAACGACCGTTCAGGCCGACGACCGACCGAGTGCTGAATAAGGTGCAAGCGAACCTGTAAAGGCATGACCCAACAAAAAGCCCACGACATCTGCCGTGGGCTTTTTGTTGGGGGTGGTCAAAAGTCCGACAGACTTTATTTCAGCCCGACAGACTTTATTTCTACCTAACAACAAAATTACCAGTTGGTTTCCCGTTCTGGTGTGGCGCTGATTTTGTGGATGGAGAGGTCGGCACCGTTGAATTCGTCTTCGGGGTCCAGGCGCAGGCCTGTGATTTTCTTGATTGTGCCGTACACAATCCCGCCTCCGATGACGGCCACGCCGATGCCACCCAGTGTGCCGAGGACTTGCGCCCAGAAGCTTACGCCGCCCATTCCGCCGAGTGCTGGCTGGCCGAAGATGCCGGCGGCGATGCCGCCCCAGGCGCCGCACAGCCCGTGCAGGGGCCAGACGCCGAGTACGTCATCGATCTTCCAGTTGTTTTGTACCTTGGTGAACATGTAGACGAAGAGGATTCCGGCGACAGCGCCGACGACCAGGGCGCCCAGCGGGTGCATCAGGTCGGAGCCTGCACAGACGGCGACCAGACCGGCGAGGGGGCCGTTATGTACGAAACCCGGGTCGTTCTTGCCCATGACCAGTGCGGCCAGGGTGCCGCCGACCAGGGCCATCAGCGAGTTGACGGCGACGAGTCCTGTAATGGCTTCGAGCTTCTGGGCGCTCATGACGTTGAAGCCGAACCAGCCTACGGTGAGGATCCAGGCGCCCAGGGCGAGGAAAGGAATGCTTGATGGCGGATGGGCCGATATGGCGCCGTCCTTGTTGTAGCGACCGCGCCGGGCGCCGAGGGTGAGGACGGCGACCAGTCCGATCCAGCCGCCCATGGCGTGCACCACGACGCTGCCGGCGAAGTCATGGAATTTGGCGCCCAACATGGCTTCCACCCAGGGCTGGATGCCGAAGTTGTCGTTCCAGGCGATGCCTTCGAAAAACGGATAAACCAGCCCGACTAGTGCGAAGGTGGCGGCCATCTGGGGCGAGAACTTTGCGCGCTCGGCGATGCCGCCTGAAATGATGGCGGGGATGGCTGCGGCGAAGGTCAGCAGGAAAAAGAACTTCACCAGGCCATAGCCATTGCTGAGGGCCAGGGTCTGGGCGCCACTGAAGAAGTGGATGCCGTAGGCGACGCCGTAACCGATGAAGAAGTAGGCGATGGTGGATACACAGAAATCCGCGAGGATTTTGACCAGGGCATTGACCTGATTCTTGCGGCGCACCGTACCTAATTCCAGAAAAGCGAAGCCGGCGTGCATGGCTAGCACCATGATGGCGCCGAGCAGAATGAACAGCACATCAGTCGAGGTTTTGAATTGCTCCATATTGGACTCCTTTTTGCACAATGGCGGAGCTAAAAGCACGTTCCGGGCCAAGTTTTGTGTTTATATAAAACAATGCTTTACGAATGATTTTGGTTTTATAGGATTTTCCGGATGCGCTGTATGTGTGCATTTGTCTGACTGAATGCACTTATAAGGTGCTTTGTGGTGAGCGCTTTGTGTGCCGTGTTGAGGCTAGGGGTGGCACCTTTATGGGGCTGGGTGTGACTGCGGAGCATACGGATGCGTTTGGCGTAGATCATTGGCGCCGTGAAGGGGGTCACGTAGGCTTGTAATTTTTTTGAAGCAGATATCCGGAGACACAAGACATGCCTGATCGCAATCGTTACTTGCTGGAAGAGGCCCGCATGCCGGGTCATTGGTACAACATCGCGGCGGATTTGCCGATGCCGATGGCGCCCCCGCTGCATCCAGCGACAGGACAGCCGGTTGGCCCGGATGATCTGGCGCCTTTGTTCCCGCAGGCGATCATTGCCCAGGAGATGTCGCAGGAGCGGTACATCGATATTCCGGAGCCGGTGCAGGAAGTGTTCAAGATGTGGCGCCCGAGTCCCTTGTTCCGTGCGCGCCGCTTGGAAAAGGCGCTGGATACGCCAGCCAAGATCTATTTCAAATATGAAGGCGTGTCGCCTGCGGGCAGCCACAAACCGAATTCCGCCGTACCACAGGCCTGGTACAACGCGCAGGAAGGCGTGAAGAAACTGTGTACCGAAACCGGAGCAGGGCAGTGGGGCTCTTCGCTGGCGTTTGCCGGTGGCCTTTTTGGGCTGGATGTAACGGTGTATCAGGTGCGGGTCTCCTACGATCAGAAGCCGTATCGGCGCGCCATGATGGAAAGCTGGGGCGCCAAATGCCTGCCCTCGCCATCCGATACGACTGAAGCCGGCCGTGCTGCGCTGGCGAAGAATCCTGACTTTATGGGCTCGCTGGGGCTGGCGATTTCCGAAGCGGTTGAAGTTGCTGCGCAAAATGAAGACACCAAATACGCGCTGGGCTCGGTGCTCAATCACGTGTTGCTGCACCAGACCATTGTTGGCCAGGAAGCGATCTTGCAGATGGAGATGGCGGGCGATGATCCGGATGTCATCGTCAGCTGTGTGGGCGGCGGGTCCAATTTCGCCGGCATCGCATTTCCCTTCCTGGGCCAGCAGTTGCGTGGTGAACACGCCAAGCGGCGTTTCGTTGCGGTGGAACCGGCCGCCTGCCCGAGTCTGTCACGCGGTCAGTTCGCGTATGACTTCGGCGATACCTCGCACCTCACGCCGCTGGTCAAGATGCATACGCTGGGCTCCACTTTCACGCCACCGGGTTTCCACGCGGGCGGCTTGCGTTATCACGGGATGGCGCCGCTGGTCAGCCATATTGCCGATCTGGGGCTGATCGAAGCCCAGGCTTATCAACAGCGTGCGTGTTTTGAAGCCGGCGTGCTGTTTGCCCGTACCGAAGGCATCGTGCCTGCGCCGGAATCGACCCATGCGGTCAAGGGCGCAATCGAAGAGGCGTTGCGTTGCAAGCGTGAAGGCAAGGCTGAAACGCTGCTGTTCTGTCTGTCCGGACATGGGCATATGGATATGACCGCCTACCAGGCCTACTTTGACGGCAAGCTGGTTGATCAGGACTACGACGAGGCTGAGCTGGCCATGGCTTTGTCATTGCTGCCGAAAGTCGGCTGATCGCCGTTTGCAAAATACCAAGCCCCGCCAGGCTTCTTGTCTGGCGGGGCTTGGCGCATCCATTCGGTCGTGCTCAGACCTGCGCTTGCAGATGCTCGGTCAGCTCGGCGATGGAGAGAATGACCAGATCATGGTCCGAGGCGTAGCGCAGGACTTCATCACCCTTGCTCATGCTGCCATCCGGATTGGTCAATTCGCACAGCACGCTTGCCGGCTGCAGGCCAGCCAGACGGGCGAGATCGACTGCTCCTTCGGTGTGGCCACGCCGCTTCAGTACGCCACCGGGTTGGGCGCGTAGCGGGAAGACGTGTCCCGGGCTGACGATGGCTTCCGGGTTGCCGGTGAGTGCGGCGCGGATCGTGGTGACCCGGTCGGTTGCCGACACACCGGTGCTGACGCCACTGCGCGCCTCGATGGAAACCGTGAAGGCCGTGCCGTAACGGCTTTCGTTGTGTGCCACCATCGGCGCAAGCTGAAGGGGTTGCAATTGTGCATCGGTGAGACACAGGCAGACGATGCCGCTGCAATCCCGGATCAATTGCGCCATGCTGGCAGGGGTGATCTTTTCGGCGGCGAGGATCAGATCGGCTTCGTTCTCGCGATCAAAATCATCGGTCAGAATGACGGGACGGCCCGAACGCAGATTGTGCAGGGCGCGGGAGAGGCGTTGCGCGAAGGGTGTTGCGGTGGGATTGGATTGGGTAGGGAAGGAAACAGCAGGATTCATGATTGAAACGCTCTCGCAAAACAGGTTGGCGAAAAACGTTTCAGGGCTACGGTCAGTCAAACGCAAGCGCCCACGCTGGAGGTATCCAGCGCAGGCCTTGCGTAGGCTGGCACATCTTCTCTCATCCGGACTCTGACCGTCGGCCCTGGAATCACACCAGATCTGCTGACCCTGCCCGAAGGCAGGCGCTCGCGGGCTTGGTCGCGTGTAGCAACTTTACCGCCGGTGGGGAATTTCACCCCGCCCTGAAGACGCACTCTATTTGCCGGGATCGCCGGCTGGATGGATTTTAACGGATTGAGCCCGTGATGCCAAAAGATGCCATGAGATTTGCATATGGAATACGCGAGAAGCTTGCAGAATTTGCGGATCCGTTGCGTGCGCCGGCGATGGCGGCGTACATGAAGCAACGGTTCGTGTTCTTCGGCATCCCGACGCCTCTGCGGCGTGCGCAACTCAAGCCGGTGTTGGCGGATCTCGGGCGTGCGCCGGAGTCCGCCTGGCTGCTTGCGGTGGCAGAAGCCTTGTGGGCGTACGAGGAACGGGAGTGCCAATATGCCGCCGTCGACCTGCTGGTGAAATTCGCGGGCCGGATCGATGTCGCGCAAGAGCCGCAGGTGGCAGCGCTGGTCGTGCGTAAATCCTGGTGGGACAGCATTGATCCTCTGGCCACGCATGTCTATGCGGATCTGGCCAAGCGGGCGCCGACCGTACTCCCGGTGCTGGATGCCTATGCGCAGCATGACAATCTATGGCTGCGGCGGGTCGCAATCCTTTATCAGCTTCAATTTGGCACGGATACGGACCTGAAACGCCTGGATGCGGTATTGAAAGCCAATTTGCAGCATCCGGATTTCTTCATCCGCAAGGCCATGGGCTGGGCGCTGCGCCAATACGCGCGGACCGATCCGGCCTGGGTGAAATGCTGGTTGGCGGAACACGCCGAGGCCGTGCCAGCCCTGACGCGGCGCGAGGCCTGCAAGCATTTTCAGGACGACTGATCTGTCTGGTGTTGTGTGCGCCAGCTTTCAAGTGCCGACACTGCATCGGCAATCTCTTTCAGATAGTGCAGGCCATCCAGCGCCGGAGCGCGTTCGCACAGGTGGCGTCCACCGGCCCAGAGCGTGATGTGTGCAGGCAGTTGGCGGCGCAGCTCGGCGAGATTGTTCCAGGCCTGGCGGGCCGGATAGTTGGCGCTGAAGGAGAGTGCGACGATATCGAATTCGCCGCTCATGGCGGTGCTGGCGATATCGCCCAGCGGCGTTTGAGTGCCCAGCGAAGTGCAGACAGCCCCTTCCGGGACCAGCATGGCTTCGGCCATCAGCAAGCCAAGGCTGTGCAATTCGTCGGGCAGGGTGGTCAGTAGAATGCGTGGGCGACCGGCCGGATTGCGCAGCGCATGTACCGCATTGCGCAGCATATTCTGCAGCAGCTCGGAGTAGAGATGCTCTTCGCCGACCGTAATGTCACCACGCAGCCAGGCCAGCCCGACTTCAATGTTCAGGGGCACCACGATCTCCGTGACGAAACGTTGCAGACCGAGTTTGAGCAGGTTCTGCTGCAGGCTCTGGCGAAGCGCCTCACTACGTTGTTGCTGCAGCAGGTCAATCATTGACCGGCAATGCGGTGGAGGCTCTGTTGAAGGCGCATCCTTGCCGAGCCATGCTGCCAGGGTCGCTTCGTCGGCCGCAAAAATCTTGCCGGGGCGCATGCCCTGATCCATCAGTCGTTTGATCTGGCGTAGCCGGGCGATCTGTGCCGGTGGATAGAGGCGTTCGCCGTTCGCGTCGCGCAAGGGCTGTGGGAAGCCATAGCGGCGTTCCCAGACGCGCAGCGTGTCCTTCAGCAAGCCGGTGTCACGCTCGACCGCTGCAATCGACAAGCCTTCTTGAAATTCTGGTGTGTTGTTCATTTTGTCCTGGACAAAACGTTGACGTAGATCAATCTTATGGCTATGGTAGCTACATGATCAAGAATTGTCCAGGACAAACAAGCCATGAAACCGAAGCCTGCTCCGATTGAATGCCCCGCCGAAGCAATGGCCCGCCGCATGCCTCGTCTGTTTGTGACGATGACCGGAATCCTTTTGTGTGGTGGGCTTTTGGGCGGTCTTCTGCTCGGTCATGAAGTCTTCGCGAAAGTGCCTTGGTCACGACATCAAGAGCTGGATGGGCAGACTTTGCAACGGATCCTGCATCGCAATGTAGTGTCGACAAGCTGGCCGAAAACCATCCCGGATGTCCAGGACAAATACTGATTTTCGCGACTGGAGTACAACGATGAATGCATCCGAAAAATCCCGCTCGTCTGTCCTGCCGAATGCTTCCGGCAGACGCCGCATCGCCGTGGTCGGTGGGGGTGTTGCCGGGCTGGGCGCAGCCTGGCTGCTGGGGCGTCAGCATACGGTCACCCTGTTCGAGGCTGGCCATTACGCGGGGGGGCATGCCAATACCGTCGAGGTAACGGTGGATGGCATCACCCATCCGGTCGACACCGGTTTTCTGGTCTTCAACCGGCGCACCTATCCGAACCTCTGCGGCTTGTTCCGTGAACTGGACGTGCCGGTCTTCGATAGCAACATGTCCTTCGGGGTGAGCCTCAGCGCGCGGGATATCGAGTGGGCGGGGTCAGGGCTGGGCGCCTTGTTTGCGCAGACCTCGAATCTGGCGCGTCCGGCTTTCTGGGGCATGCTGCGTGACCTGCTGCGCTTCAATCGCGAAACGACAAAGCTGGCGCGTGAACACGCCGCTTCGGATCAGTCGCTGGGCGCTTATCTGGATGCGAACGGTTACGGCGCGGCTTTCCGCGACTGGTATCTGCTGCCGATGGCGGCGGCGATCTGGTCCTGCCCTACGCAGCAGATGCTGGCCTATCCGCTTACCACCTTCCTGCGTTTCTGCCATAACCACGGCCTGCTGCAGATCATCGATCAGCCGCAGTGGCTGACGGTGCTGGGCGGGTCGCGTGAATACGTCATGCGCATGCTGCTGGAAATTCCTGGTTTGCGCCTTGGGTCGCCGGTGCTGTCGGTGCACCGCGATGCACAAGGCGTGCAGATGGAAAGCAGTCATGGCTTCGAATATTTCGATGCCATCGTATTTGCCTGTCACAGCGATCAGACCCTGCGCATCCTGGCCGAAGACGCCACGCCCGCTGAACGCGCTGTGCTGGGTGCGGTGAAATACCAGCCGAACCGCGCCGTGCTGCATATCGATGCTGCCTTGCTGCCGCGCCGCGAAAAGGCCTGGGCGGCGTGGAATTATCTTGCGGGCGAAGGGCGCCCGGATCAGCGGCCGGTGAGTGTGTCCTACCTGCTCAACAAGCTGCAGCCGCTGCCTTTCAAGACCCCGGTGGTGCTGTCACTGAATCCTTTTCGCGAAGCCGATCCGGCCAAGGTGCTGGCGGAGTTTGAATACGATCATCCGGTTTTCGATCAGGCGGCCATCGACGCACAGGCGTATTTGCCTGCCCTGCAAGGTCAGCAGCACACCTGGTTTGCCGGGGCGTGGACGGGTTATGGCTTCCATGAAGATGGCCTGAAGTCCGGCGTCGACGTCGCAGCGATGCTGGGTGCTGTTGCCCCGTGGCGCGCACGCAGTCTCGATCTGCAGGAGTCGCTCGCGTGAAGCCGCGCCTGCTCTACGGCTCTGTCGTGCATGCTCGCCATGCCATAGCCAGCAATGCATTCAGCTACGCCATGTTCACCTTATGGCTGCCGCTGTCGAAATTGGCCGGGGCAGGTTCGGCCGTGCTGGGGATCGAGAAACTCCGCCTGTTTTCCTTCTTCAATCGTGATCACGGCGCACGCGATGGTTCGCCCTTGTTGCCCTGGATTCACGACATTCTGCAGCGGCATGGCCTGAGTGCCATCTGCAATGGTGAAATCGTGCTGCAGACCATGCCACGCCTGTTTGGCTTTGTCTTCAATCCGGTCAGTTTCTGGTATTGCCACGACCAGGCGGGCGGCTTGCGGGCGGTCCTGGCCGAGGTGAACAATACTTTCGGTGAGCATCACAACTACCTCGTTGCGCATGCCGACCAGCATGTGATTGGCGCAGAGGATGTGCTGGTGGCACAGAAAGTCTTTCACGTCTCGCCCTTCTTTCCGGTGCGCGGCGAATACCGTTTCAGCTTTGCCCGGCGTGATGAGCGCCTGACGGTGGGCATCGACCTGTTTGATGACGGACACAAGCAACTGACGACTCGCCTGACCGGAGAGGAGCAGCCACTGACTGCTGCCAACCTGCTGTGTACCTGGTTGCGCTGTCCCTTGCTGACACTCGGCGTTGTTTATCGCATCAATTGGCAGGCATTGCGGCTGGTAGCCAAGCGCGTGCAGTTTTACTCAAAGCCTCAAGCTCCACGAGAGGAAACAACATGAACAGCCATTCTCTGTTTGCAAATCACGCCACCTCCCTGCCGCGCGCGGCAATACTGGTTCTGCGCATGCTGGAGAGCATCGAAGGGGGCAGCCTGGTACTGCGTCTGCCGGATGCGTCACAGCGTATCGTCGGCAGTGGCGTGCTTGTGGCGACCTTGTACGTGCAGGATTGGTACGTCTTCGAGCGCATCATCAGCCACGGTTCGATCGGCTTTGCCGAGGGCTACATGGCCGGGCTGTGGCGTACCGATCATCTGCCAGCCCTGCTGACCTTGCTGGCGAAAAATCGTCCTGCACTGGAACGGGCTATCCACGGCAATGCGCTGCGTCTTGCGATGCACTGGCTGTGGCACCGCTTGCGCCCGAACAGCAAGCGTGGCGCCAGGAAAAACATCGAGGCCCACTACGATCTGGGCAACGACTTCTATCGCGAGTGGCTGGATGAGTCGATGAGCTATTCCAGCGCGTTGTATGCCACGCCGGAACAGAGCTTCGAAGAGGCGCAGCTGGAGAAGTATCGCCATGCGCTGCGCACGCTGGAAGCTAAACCCGGACAGCATATCCTCGAAGTGGGTTGCGGCTGGGGAGGCTTTGCCGAGATTGCTACGCTGGAATTTGGTTGTCGTGTGACGGGCCTGACCCTGTCGCACGAGCAACTGGCCTGGGCGCGCGAGCGGGCGCAGAAAAAGGGCTTCGCGGACAAGACTGAATTCGTGTTGCGTGATTATCGTGACGAGCGTGGCCAGTATGACCATATCGTTTCCATCGAAATGATAGAGGCGGTTGGCGAGTCGTACTGGCCTTCGTACTTTTCGCAGCTGTGCGCGTTGCTCAAGCCTGATGGCCGGGTGGTGGTACAGGCGATCACGATTGCCGACGAGCTGTTTGAGCACTATCGCAAGGATGTCGATTTCATCCAGCGCTATATCTTCCCTGGCGGTATGTTGCCCTCTCCGGAAATTTTCCGAATGCAGGCCGACAAGGCGCGGCTGGCGGTGCACAAGGCCCATGCTTTCGGGCTGGACTATGCGCGCACGCTGAACGAATGGTTGCAACGCTTTAACGCGAAGATCGACAAGGTGCGCGAGCAGGGCTTTGACGAGCGCTTCGTGCGCATGTGGCAGTTCTATCTGGCCTATTGCGAGGCGGGTTTCCGGGCGCGTAGTACCGACGTGTATCAGTTCGTACTGCGCCATCGCGGAGTCGGGACATGAAACGTCTCGGCCTCAGCCTGCTGCTGGTCTGCGTGATGCAACTTGCGCAGGCGATCCCCGAGGCGGCACTTGAGCATGCCGGTAACTGGCGTGCGCTGGGGCAGGGTACGATGCGCTGGTATGGCCTTGCGCTCTATACGGCCGAACTGTGGAGCAGCCAGCCCGCTTTTGATCCGGCGAGCAACTTTGCGCTCAAGCTGACCTACGCCCGTTCTTTCTCCGGAGGCCGGATTGCCAGTGCCAGCGTAGACGAGATGCGCCGCATCGGCATTCGCGATGAGACCTTGCTGGCGCGCTGGAAAGGCTATATGGACAAGCTTTTCCCGGATGTGCGCGAAGGCGACACCCTCACTGGCGTGCATCTGCCTGGCAAGGGTGTGGTGTTCTATCGTGGCGATGCGCTGCTGGGCGAGGTGAATGACCCTGCGTTTGCAAGTGCATTCTTCGGCATCTGGCTGGACCCGCGCACGCGCGAACCGGCCTTGCGCAAGCAATTGCTCGGACAAGTAAAATGACTTTGGCATTGCGTACGCCGCGCCTGCCGCTGAGTGAAATCTCGCTGCCTGCGCTCGGCGCTTACGGCCTGCTTGGCTTGCCGCTGGCTTTCGTGGCATTGCCGATCTATGTGCATATCCCCAAGCTCTATGCGGATTTCGGGTTGTCGCTATCGGCCATTGGTGCGGTACTCCTGCTGGCACGTATCTGGGATGCACTGATTGATCCGCTGATCGGGGTGCTGGGAGATCGCTGGGGGCGCCGTCGGGCCGCTATTTTCGCCGCGGTGCCGCTGCTCGCTGCAGGATTCCTTGGCTTGCTCCACCCGCCTGCTGGGGAGGCAAGTGCCGCGCGACTCCTGGCCATGTTGCTGGTGGTGTATCTCGGCTATTCGCTGGCGACCGTGAATCATCACGCCTGGGGTGCAGAACTCTCGACGCACGCCCACTCGCGTACCCGCATCGTGGCGGTACGCGAAGCGTTTGCCTTGCTTGGTGTGGTGCTCGCTGCGGCGCTGCCTGCTGCGCTGGGGGCAACCCTGGCGGCAGGGCTGGTGCGGATGTCCTGGCTGTTCGTAGTGATTCTTTTGCTGGCGGCGGCAGCCTTGCTGATCGTGCCGCAAGTGCCGGTGAAGGCTGCTCCGGCGGTGCTGGGCGCCCTCACGCAGGCGCTGTTGCGCCCTCGTTTTCAGCGCCTGCTCGGGGTATTTGCCCTGAGCGGGATTGCGGCGGCAATCCCGGCGTCATTGGTGTTGTTCTTCGTCTCCGATGTGCTGCAGGCCGGGCCACATGCAGGGGGCTATCTGGCGCTGTATTTCATTTCTGGCGCGGCAGGCTTGCCGGTCTGGGTGTGGCTGGCACGGCGTATTGGCAAGCTTTGCGCCTGGGGCGCGGGCATGGCTTTGTCGATTCTGGTCTTCGTGTGGGCGGGCACGCTGGGTGCGGGTGACCTCATGTCATTCGCGTTGATCTGCGTGCTGTCTGGCCTTGCGCTGGGTGCCGATCTAGCGCTGCCGGCTTCAGTGCTGGCGGACGTGATCGAACGCGAAGGTGGCGGCGCGGGCAGCTATTTCGGGTGGTGGAATTTCGTGGCCAAGCTGAATCTCGCACTGGCTGCGGGCCTGAGCCTGCCGTTGCTTAGCTGGCTGGGTTACGTACCGGGGAGTGCTGAAGCGCAAGGGCATGTTGTGCTGGCCTGGGTATACGCTGGGGTCCCAGCCTTGTTGAAAAGTCTGGCGCTGTTGCTGTTGTGGCGATTGCGTGCGGGGATCGAAGGGGATTCCGTCATTTCTGCGTGCGAGGTATTTCCGGCGAGGGCCGGGATCTAGCCGGATGTGTACGGGATTCCGGCCTTTGCCGGGATGGCCGACTTTTTCGAAATTCTGTCTGGATTGGAGTTCGTGATGAAGAAACTATTGAGCGCATGTCTTATGACGTTCGCCCTGTTGAGCGGCTGCGCCAGCGTGGAGGTGAGTGACTATCGCGCTGAAACGCCGGCACTTGATCTGCGCCAGTATTTCAATGGCAAGCTGGATGCCTGGGGGATGTTCCAGGATCGTTCCGGAAAGGTTATCAAACGCTTTCATGTGGCGATGCTTGCCAGTTGGCAGGGCGAGGTGGGTACGCTGGACGAAAGCTTTACCTATTCCGACGGCACCGCCCAGAAGCGTGTATGGACGCTGACGCGTCAGCCCGATGGCAATTACATCGGCCGGGCCGCGGATGTGGTCGGCGAGGCGCGTGGCGAGCTGTCCGGTAATGCCTTGCACTGGCGCTATGTGCTGGCGCTGCCGGTGGATGGCAAGGTGTATCACGTCGATTTCGACGACTGGATGTTCCTGATCGATGACAAGGTGATGCTCAATCGTTCCTTCATGAGCAAGTTCGGTGTCGATCTGGGTCAGGTGACATTGTCTTTCACAAAGCCGGACTGAGTGCTGAGTGAAGTCTGTGCTGACTTTGCTTGCAGGGGAAAAACCATGAAATCCTTGAACCCGAAGATCACTGACTGGCGAGGCAAGCGCGTGTGGATTGTCGGCGCTTCGACCGGCATCGGTGAAGCGTTGGCGCGCGAGCTGGCCGCGCGGGGGGCACGGCAGGTGTTGTCTGCACGTGGCATCGAACGCCTGAGCGCGCTGACGGCAGTGCTTCAGGGGGCCGTTGCGCTCAGGCTTGATGTGAGTGACGTTTCTGCCATGCAGGTCGCTGCGCAAGAGGTGGTACGACTTTTGGGCGGACTGGATGTAGTGATCCTGAATGCAGGGACTTATCAACCATTGCGGGCCTGGGAGCTGACGCCCGAAAACATCTGGGCCACGTTGAATGTCAATCTGCTGGGGGTGATGGATGGCGTGGCCATGGTGCTGCCGGGCATGCTCGCGGCAGGACAGGGACACGTGGTGATCGTGGGCAGTGTGGCGGGGTATCGAGGCTTGCCGAAGGCCGCTGTATATGGCCCCTCCAAAGCTGCGCTGATCAATTTTGCCGAATCCATTTTCATGGATCTGAAACCGCGCGGAATTGCCGTGAGCATAGTGAATCCCGGGTTTGTTGCCACACCGCTGACTGCGCAGAATGACTTCCACATGCCGGCGCTGATCACGCCCCAGGTCGCCGCTGCAGAGATTCTCGAGGGGCTGGCAAAAGGCCGATTCGAAATCCATTTTCCGAAGCGTTTTTCGTACGGCCTGAAGTTGCTGCAGATCTTGCCAGCACGCATCTATTTTTGGCTTGTTTCAAGGGCTGCATGATGAGTTTCGCACTGCAAGAGATGATCGACTGGTACCAGACGTTGACGCCGGAAAGTGTTACCCGTACAGGCGATTTTTACGCACCGGATGTCCACTTTGTGGATCCCTTCAATGATGCCCATGGCGTGCCGGCCATCGAACGGATTTTCTACCATATGTTCGATCAGCTGGAGTCGCCACGCTTCGTCGTGAAAGATGTTTGTATAAGCCCCGGCCAGGCCGTACTGGTTTGGGATTTTTCCTTTATGCGGAAGGACGTGCTGCATGTGGTGCCCGGTACCACACATCTGCATTTTGACCCGAAAGGGCAGGTTTGTATGCATCGTGACTACTGGGATCCCGCACGGTCACTATTCATGGGCATTCCGGTGTTAGGATGGTTGCTGCGCGTCGTCTATCGGCGCATGCAAGCGAAGTGATGGGCGAGTGTTGCATATTGGGAAATTGCGGTACTCTTTCATTGCAAATCCACCCAAGGCTGCTTTCCGCAGCCATCACGACAGGCCAGGTCAAACATGAATGTCTTTGCCCGTAACATTCTCCTCGTCGATGATCACGCGCTGCTTCAGCATGCGCTCAAGGCAATGCTTGAGCCCTTGCTGGCTGGTGGCGAAATTGTCTGTGCTGCTTGTGCTCAAGACGCTGTTGCAGCCCTGCGTGCCGGTAAAACTTTTCACCTCGTCCTGCTAGACCTGAAATTGCCTGACAGTGATGGGCTGCGTTTGATGACCTTGTTGCGACGCGAGGTGCCCGGTGTACCGGTCGCGATCTTCTCCGGGCAGGATGCTCCGATCTATCGGCAGCTTGCGCGTGAAGCCGATGCAGACGGGTTCCTGAGCAAATCGCTGGATCCGAATGCCTTGGTCGACGGTGTCCGCACCCTGCTGTCAGGGCGTCGTTTTTATGATGATCAACTGGAGCGTGGGCGTGCCTTGCAGGCAGGCGAAACCCGACCGCGCCCCAAGCTCAGCCCCAAGCAGGAACGCGTGCTGTGCTGTCTGATGGAAGGCTTGTCGAACAAGGAAATCGCGCAGCGTCTGGATCTTTCCGAACGGACGGTGAAGATGCACCTGACTTCCGTTTACCACGTGCTGGGCGTCAATACGCGCTCACAGGCCATCCTGGTTGGGCAAACCCTGAATCTCTCCATGCCGCCGGAAGATGCTTGAACGCAGCTACGTTTCTTCGACAAAGCATCTGTCGTCTATCCGCGTCGCGCTTTCCGCAGGATTCATCACCAGTGCGGGACTGCTATTGACGGTTGATCTGAGCGTTCTCAGTGTGCTGTGGTGTATTGCCACGTGGATTGCATTGGGCACGATCTGGGGCTTGCTCAGTCATTGCCGTAATAGCCTGGAGGCCGAAGTGATGGCGTCTGCGGCGATGAATTCCGCGGTGGATGTGCATCGCCGTGAAGGCGAATTCTTGTCTTCGATGGGGCACGATTTGCGCCAGCCGGCGCAAGCCATCGCATTGTTTGCAGCGACCCTGTCGGCCCATCCCTTGCCGGAGTCTTCACGCAAACTGGTGACGGGCATCGAATCCGCCGTGCAGCAACTTTCCGAGCAGCTGGAAGCTGTTTTCGGGATAGCCAAAGTAGAAGCTGGACGGGTGAGTTGCCAGCTGACCGCTGTCGCTCTCGAAAAAGTCTTCGCGCTTGCCGTTGCCAACCAGCTTGATGATGCGCACGAGCGGCAATTGCATCTGCGGCGGGTCACGACCAGACGCCATGTTCTGGCCGATGAAGCGATCCTGTTACGGGTGATAGAGCGCATGCTGACGCATGCGATGAGCATCACAAAAGAAGGTGGTGTGGTTCTGGGGTGTCGTCAGCGCGGTGCTGCCGTGATGATCGAAGTCTGGGATAGCAGCGATGGTATTCCGGCAGAGCAACTGCCCGCTGTTTTTGTGCCGGGCTCCGTATATGGTCAGCAACTGGCTGACCGAGGATTGGGGCTGGTGCTGGCGCGACGACTGGCAGCCCTGATGCAGGGACACCTGACCATCAACTCGGTCAGCGGGCGGGGATGTGTCTTGCGGCTGACACTGCCCCGCGTGGAAGCGAACCTGTAACCCCGTTTACTCGCTAGGCGGGGTCTGGGTTTTCGTTTGGGATTGCTCGGGCAGGGTATTGAGTTGCTTGGCACGCTCGGGCGTAATGATTTCGAACAGGCTGACGACTTTCTTTACACCGGACGTTTCACGGGCCACATCGCTTGCTGCGCGGGCTTCGCCTTCAGTCAGCATGCCCATCAGATAGACGACGCCTGCTTCAGTGACAACCTTGATCTGATGCCCTGAGACATAAGGTGAATTGAACAGGCGGGCTTTGACCTGGGTGGTCAAAAAGGTGTCGTTGTTATGCACGCTAAATGACATCGGGTAACCGATGGTGACTTCGTTGAAGACTTCCCGGACGTTTGGAAGGCCGCGTGCGATATTCTCGATTTCTGTACGGCTGGGCTCATCGATGGCTTGGCCGGTCAGCAGCACCCAGCGGTTATAGGCTGTTGCCGAGGTGGAGGTCTTGGCTTCCAGGCCTGCCGGAAAACTGCGATTGAATTTGTGTTCGATCTCGGTATCCATGATCTGTTCGCCGTAGGTGCGGCGGTCCAGCGTGGAACTGACGCCCGTGCCGACGCCGACCGCCACCAGCGGTACACATGCCTGGAGCAGCGAACAAGCCGAGAGCGCGACGAACAGGGTGCGCAGCGAATTGCGATGTGTCATGTTTCTTCTCCCATCAGCAAACAATCGATGCCATCACAGATGCAGTGAATGGCGAGAATGTGGACTTCCTGAATCCTGGCCGTGCGTTCATGTGGAACGCATATATGCACATCCCCTTCCCTGAGCATCCCGGCCAGCTTGCCACCCCCTTTGCCCGTCATGGCGACCACGCGCAGATCACGTTCGTGAGCGGCTTCGATGGCGGCCAGTACATTGGGAGAGTCGCCACTGGTCGAGATGGCCAGCAGGACGTCGCCAGGCTGGCCTAGTGCTCGGATCTGTTTGGCGAAAACCTGTTCCCAGGCGTAATCATTCGCGATGGCAGAGATTGCCGAGGTGTCGGTAGTCAGTGCGATGGCGGCAAGTTCTGGTCGCTCGCGCTCGAAGCGCCCGAGTAGTTCGGCCGTGAAATGCTGGGCATCGGCCGCCGAACCGCCATTGCCGCAAGCAAGGATTTTGCCGTTCGAAAGGAAGGCCCGCACCATCGATTCGGTAGCTTCGAGGATTGGCACAGCGAGTACTTCGGCTGCCGCGAGCTTGGTCTGGGCGCTGTCTTCGAAGTGCAGGGCGATACGGGAAATCAGATCCATGTATGCCTTATGCCTTCAAGCCGATGAGTTCATCGCAGCCCAGCGCAATGTTCATGCACTGGATGGCGGCGCCGGATGCGCCCTTGCCAAGATTGTCGAAGCGCGAGACGAGGAGGATCTGTTCGGCGTGACCAAACACGAAGAGTTCGGCACGGTTGGTGTCATTGCAGCGGGTTGCAGGCAGGAAACCCGCTTCCACAATGTCGCCACCACCCAGTGGCATGACTTTTACGCAGGCTTCATTGGCATAGTAAGCGGCCAGTTGCGCATGCACGGCTTCTGGCGTGAGGCCGTTCAGCAAACGTGGCAGCAGTGGTACCGAGACCAGCATGCCCTGGGCAAACGGACCGACGACCGGACTAAATACCGGGGCGTGCTTGATGCCGGAGAGCGCTTTCATTTCCGGCAGATGTTTGTGGGCAAGACCGAGCGCATAGATGCGCGGCGAGAGCATGTGATCAGGCAGCGCCCCCCGGCCTTCATAGTCAGCAATCATTTCCTTGCCGCCGCCGCTGTAGCCGGTGAGTGATGTGCAGGTCAGCGGGTAATCCGCAGGCACGAGACCGGCGGCCACTAGCGGGGTCACGCTGAGGATGAACCCCGTCGCGTGGCAGCCTGGTACGGCAATGAACTGGGTCGTGCGGATGCGTTCGCGCTGGCCGTGCAGTTCGGGCAAACCATAGGCCCAGCCAGGGTTGGTGCGGTGTGCAGTGCTGGCATCCAGAAAACGCGTACGGGTATTACCGGGCGCGAGCAAGGCGACAGATTCCTTTGAAGCGGCATCGGGCAGGCACAGGAACACCACATCGGCAGCGTTGATGAACTCGGCTTTGACCGCCGGATCCTTGCGCTTGTCTTCCGGGATGGCGAGGATTTCGATATCGCTGCGTTGTGCCAGCCGTTCGTCAATCTTGAGGCCGGTGGTGCCATGGCGGCCGTCGATGAATACCTTGAAAGTCATGAGTGCCTCTGGGGAGTCTGTTGCTTCAGAGTGGATTGTAAACGAGAGGTTCAAAAGAAAACCCCCACCGATCACCCGGAGGGGGTTTTGTGTGCAATCAATGCTGCTGATCCGTAAGCGGATCAGCGTCGGCAGTGATCAGCGAGCTTGCCAGCCGCCATCAACGTTGACGATCGCGCCGTTGACGTAGTCGGAAGCTTCGGAAGCCAGGAACACGGCGGTGCCGGCCAGGTCTTCCGGTTGGCCCCAACGGCCAACGGGGATGCGGTCCAGGATGGCCTGGTTGCGGGCGGCATCAGCACGGATCGGGGCGGTGTTCGCGGTAGCGATGTATCCCGGAGCGATGCCGTTGCAGTTGATGCCCTTGGCGCCCATTTCGTTGGCGATCAGCTTGGTGATACCGGCGATACCATGCTTGGAAGCAGTGTAACCCGGCACCAGGATGCCGCCTTGGTAGGAGAGCATCGAGCAGATGTTGATGATCTTGCCCTTGCCGTTGCGGCCCACAACGTGGCGGCAGAAAGCTTGCGACAGGTACATCGGCGCATACAGGTTGATCTGCATGACGAAGTCGAAGTCTTCTTCGGTGTGCTCGAGGAACGGAGCACGGCGGATGGTGCCAGCCACATTGGCGAGGATGTCAACTTGACCAGCCAGCGCGACGGCTTGATCGATCACGCTTTGCGGAGCGCCCTTGGCGGTCAGATTGGCTTGCAGGTACCAGTATTTGCCACCGGTCTTGGCAACAGCAGCTTCCATGGCAGCGATGGATTCGGCCGCCATCGGTGCAAAGTCGGCACAGATGACGTTGGCGCCGGCTTCAGCCAGCTTGGCCGAAATAGCAGCGCCGATGCCTTGGGCTCCACCGGTGACGAGGGCAACCTTGCCCGTCAGATCAAAAGGATTGCTCATTCTGTAACTCTCCCGTTATTGAAAAAGCCCGTCCGAAGGGGGAAAGGGCTGTCTGGTGATATTCCGTGGCGCCTGTCACAAACTCCGGCTTCGGCACCAAAAACCGAATCCGGCAGTGTACGTCAGCCCGCAAGGAAAAACACGCCGGAACCCGGCAGTTCAGAAGATCGCTTCTTCTGTAAGCAGGGATGCTGGTTTTGCGGGGACACGCCGAGGCCGCACAACGTGTAGTCCGAGTTTACCCGAATCTATCGTAGCTGGTGCTTGTGATAGGGGCGTGCGGTGGTGGCGAGCCGAAATATTTTGCGCAGGATCAAGGCTTCTGACGGAGTTCCGCCGATATCTCGACCTCAATCCGGCGGCGCGGATCGGGATGCTCGCGTAGACGGCTGATCCGGATCCGTAAAGGTGTACCGTCATCCAGCGCCCGGGCGATGGCGCCATTGTCAGTGCGTGGCAGGTAGCCCAAAGCCTGGCCTTGCCAATCGACGCGCACGGCCAGCTTGTCGTGCGGATTGGTGTTTTCGCGTACCAGCGTGAGGACATCGCCCTCGCGTAATTGCTGCCAGACAAGCCCAGCAGCGTGATGCGTGAAGCCCGCCAGTGCGACGCGCTGGATGATCAAGTGGGGGCCTTCCGCCAAAACCGGGCCTGGCAGTGACGCTATTCCGAGGAAAAGGAGCTTGCGCAGCACTTCACGCCTTCTCGGCAGAAAAAGCGGATGGCAGCCATTCGATGTGGTCGCGATCCAGCGCGTTGAATGTGATGGCGTCAAAGCGGCAGGGATGGCCGCGGAATGCGCGTCCCGGGCCTTGTAGCCAGTGCTGTGCGGTGAGCACGATCCGGCGTTGTTTGGCTCGCGTGATGCTGCTGGCTGCGCCGCCAAAATCCGAGCGTTTGCGCAGGCGGACTTCAATGAACAGTACGCAGCCTTCATACAGGGCGATCAGATCGATTTCGCCACCTTTGCAGCGCACATTGCGCGCGAGAATTTTCACGCCCCGTGCTGTCAGGTGCTGTTCAGCGAGCCTTTCTGCGCGGGCGCCTTCCGTAGCCTTGCCCTGAGAAGCTTGCGGCATACCGCCTGGCAGCACACAATCCAGCACCTTTCTGATCTTGCCTACCCAGTTGCCCATGGCCATCCTGCTCTCAGACGAAAATCCGCTGCACGCTTCCGCCGCATTGTATGTGGTTGCCACTCCGCTCGGGAACAGGCAGGACATCACTTTGCGTGCACTGGCTGTCTTGCGGCTTGTGGATACCGTTGCGGCGGAAGATACCCGCCACAGCCAACGTCTTCTCGATGCTCACGGCATCAAGCCGCATCTGCTGGCGCTGCACGAACACAATGAGCAGGAGGGAGCTACCCGCATCATTGCATTGCTGGAGGCTGGCAAACATATAGCCTTGATTACGGACGCAGGCACTCCGGCTGTTTCTGATCCGGGGGCACGTCTGGTTGCCCGGGTTCAAGAAGCGGGTTATCCCGTGGTCCCTGTACCTGGCGCTTGCGCAGCGGTTACAGCGCTGTCGGCTTCAGGACTGTATGCCCCCCATTTCCACTTTGTTGGTTTTCTGCCCAACAAGACGACGGCGCGCAAAGCGGCGCTGGAGGCACTGCGCGGATTGTCTGCCACTCTGGTGTTCTATGAGGCACCGCATCGTGTAGTGGAGTGCGTAGAGGATCTTGCCGTCACGCTGGAGCCCGAACGTGAAATCGTGTTTGCTCGGGAGCTGACGAAGCTTTTTGAGCAAATTGCACGCATGCCGCTTGGTGTAGCGCTGGATTGGCTCAAGGCCGACCCGAATCGCCAGCGTGGAGAGTTTGTGTTGCTCGTTGGCCCTGCGCCGCAGCTTGAAGGCATTTCTCCGGATGCCGAGCGTGTGCTCAAGCTGTTGCTGGCAGAACTCCCGCTGAAAACTGCGGTGAAATTGGCTGCGCAGATTACCGGAGTGTCAAAAAACGAGCTTTACGATTACGCTCTGACGCTCAAAAAGTAGCTGTACGCCTCTGAGACATTGCAGAGTGACGGTTTTACTGTCGCAAGGCATTCATGTTTCACAAACGACAAAGCCACCTGGTTGGGTGGCTCTTTCGTTTTGGGGCGGCGACTATCTAACAAATCTTCGTATGCCGCTCTATGTATGAGTATGTGTAGTTCGATGTTTGTAGTTACTGTCAAAGTTACTGCCGTTAAAGGCGATCTGGTTAGTCTGTGGCTCGAAAAGGAGCTCTATGCTCGGCCGGATGAAAGCCGATGGATGCCTGGGCGCGGAAGTTGCGGAGGCTGAGACGGCGGTTGATGAATTTCACGCAGTGGGCTTTCGGCGCCGGCAGGGCGCGTGAGGGAACAGAAAAAGTCCCGGCGCATGGCCGGGACTCGCGATTGGCAGGGAAGGGCGCTTCAGTTCAGAGCGGCGCGCAGGGTCTTCGCCGCGGCCACCATGTTGGCGAGTGCCGGGATCACTTCATTCCACTGGCGGGTCTTCAGCCCGCAGTCCGGATTCACCCACAGGCGCTCGGCCGGGATGCGCTCGGCGGCCTTCTGCATCAGCGTGATCATGTGTTCCTGACTCGGGATGTTGGGCGAGTGGATGTCGTACACGCCCGGCCCGATCTCGTTCGGATACTGGAAGTGGTCGAACACGTCGAGCAGCTCCATGTCGGAACGCGAGGTCTCGATGGTGATCACGTCGGCATCCATGTCGGCAATCGGGGCGATGATGTCGTTGAACTCCGAATAGCACATGTGGGTGTGGATCTGGGTTTCATCGGCCACGCCGTTGGCGGTGATGCGGAAGGACTCCACCGCCCAGTCGAGGTATGCCTTCCACTGCGCGCGGCGCAGCGGCAGGCCTTCGCGCAGCGCGGCCTCGTCGATCTGGATCACGCGCACGCCGGCGCGTTCCAGGTCCAGCACCTCTTCGCGGATTGCCAGCGCGAGTTGCTTGCAGGACACCGAACGCGGCTGGTCGTCGCGGACGAAAGACCAGTTCAGGATCGTCACCGGCCCGGTGAGCATGCCCTTCATCGGCTTCTCTGTGAGCGATTGCGCATAGCGGATCCAGTCGACCGTCATCGCCTTCGGGCGGCTGATGTCGCCGAACAGGATCGGCGGCTTCACGCAGCGTGAACCGTAACTTTGCACCCAGCCGAACTGGCTGAAGGCATAGCCGTCGAGCTGCTCGCCGAAGTATTCGACCATGTCGTTACGCTCGGCCTCGCCATGCACCAGCACGTCCAGCCCCAGCGCTTCCTGCTCGCGTACGCTGCGGGCAATTTCGGCCTGCATCGCGCCCCGGTAGCTGGCCTCATCGATCACGCCGGCCTTGAATTCGCTGCGCGCGCTGCGGATATCGGCGGTCTGCGGAAACGAGCCGATGGTGGTGGTGGGGAACTTCGGCAGCTGCAGTAGCGCGGCCTGTTTTGCGGCGCGCTCGGCATAGGGGCGCTGGCGCTGGCCCAGTTGCGGCGTGATCTGCGCGATGGCGGCTTTCACGGCCGGGTTGTGCACACGCGACGAATTCCGGCGCGCCTCGCAGGCGGCGAAGTTGGCGGCCAGCTCGGCCTTGACCGCCTCGCGTCCGGCATTCAGTGCGCGGGCCAGCACATCGAGTTCGGTCAGCTTCTGCCGGGCAAAGGCCAGCCAGGACCGGATTTCGCCATCGAGCTTCAGCTCGCTGTCCAGATCCACCGGCACATGCAGCAGCGAGCAGGACGGTGCGATCCACAGGCGCTCGCCCAGGCGCTCGGCCATCGGCGCCAGCCAGTCCAGCACTGCCGTGAGATCGGTCTTCCAGATGTTGCGGCCGTTGATTACGCCCAGCGACAGCACCTTGTGGCTGGCGAGGTAATTCAGTGCCGGCAGCACTTCGTCGCGCGCATTCACCGCATCCAGATGGAAGCCGGCGGTGGGCAGCTTGATCGCCCATTCCAGATTCTCGCGCAGCTGGCCGAAGTAGCTCGCCAGCAGCAGCTTGGCGCGACAAGTCTTGAGCGCGTGGTAGGCGATGCTGAAGGCATGCTTCCACTTGGCATCCAGCTCGGTCACCAGGATCGGCTCGTCGATCTGTACCCATTCCGTGCCTTGCTCGGCCAGCACCTCCAGCAGCTCGGCATACACCGGCAGCAGTTGCGGCAGCAGCGCCAGCTGGTCGGAATCATCCTTGGCCTTGCCGATGGCCAGATAAGTCAGCGGGCCGATGATCACCGGCTTGGCTTTCACGCCCTGTGCGCGGGCCTCGGCGAGTTGCGCCACCAGTCGCGTGGCATCGAGCTTGAAGCGGGTGCTGGCGCTGAATTCCGGCACGATGTAGTGGTAGTTGGTGTCGAACCACTTGGTCATCTCGCCGGCGGCCACGCCACCGCAGCAGTCGGCGTGGGTTTCCGGCGACCGGGCCGAACGCCGAGGTTCCGGAGCGGCCACGGAGCGGCCGCGTGCCACGCGGAAATAGTTGTCCAGCGCATCGCCATGAAAACCCTGCACCCGCTCGGGCAGGTTGCCCAAGGTGAAGCTCATGTCCAGCACCTGATCGTAGAAGGCGAAATCGCCCACCGGCGCGTAATCCAGCGTGGCCTGATCCTGCCAGTGCCGCCGGCGCAGTTCGGCGCCCAGCGCCTTGAGGGCCTCGCGTGAAGACTCGCCTTTCCAGTAGGACTCCAGCGCGAATTTCAGCTCGCGCTTTGCGCCGATGCGCGGGAAACCCAGGTTGTGTGTGATTGCCATGTTGATTGCCACCGTTGTTGGGGAAGTGGGCGCATCCTAAAACCGGCAATCCATGAATAAAAATGGTATTTTTTCATCTATCGATGAAACTCGCTCACGCATATGGCACATCTTGAACGCATCCATCTGAGCATCCTGCGCGAGGTCGAGCGCGAAGGTTCGCTCACCGCAGCGGCCGACAAGCTGCACCTGACGCAATCAGCCTTGAGCCATGCCATGCGCAAGCTCGAAGAGCAGCTCGGCGTGGCCGTGTGGTATCGCGAAGGCCGCAGCCTGCGCCCCACCCAGGCCGGCGAATTCCTGCTCGCCGTGGCCAATCGCCTGCTGCCCCAGCTGGAGTTCGCCGAAGCGCGCCTGCAGCAGTTCGCCCAGGGCGAGCGCGGCACATTGCGCATCGGCATGGAATGCCACCCCTGCTACCAGTGGCTGCTCAAGATCGTCTCGCCCTATCTCGCCGCGTGGCCGGACGTGGATGTGGACGTGAAGCAGAAATTCCAGTTCGGCGGCATCGGCGCGCTCTTCGGCCACGAAATCGACATGCTGGTCACCCCCGATCCGCTCTACAAACCGGGCCTCGTGTTCGAGCCGGTGTTCGACTATGAACAGGTGCTGGTGGTGGGGCCGCAGCATCCCTTGCGCAGCGCGGAGTGGATCAAGCCCGAACAGATCTCGGACGAAACCCTGATCACCTACCCGGTGGCCACCGACCGGCTGGACATCTACACCCAGTTCCTCACGCCGGCGGGCATCGCGCCCAAGCGCCGCAAACCCATCGAGACCACCGACATCATGCTGCAGATGGTCGCCAGCGGCCGCGGTGTGGCGGCGCTACCGCGCTGGCTGGTGGAGGAATACGCACCCAAACTCGATCTTACCGCCGTGAGACTGGGCCGGCAGGGCGTGCCCAAGCAGATCTTCCTCGGCATCCGCGAAGCCGATGCGGGCATCGACTATCTGGACGCTTTTGTCGAGCTGGCGCGTCAGCATCGCCTGAGTAGTTCGTGATTACAACGCCGACGGGCGAGGGTCAGAACCGCACGCTTGAACAAGCTAGGGCAAAATGCAGAGCACTCTGACCGACAGGTAATACCTACATGCAAAGACTCACCATCTCGTTGGATGACGATCTCGCCGAAGCCTTCGAGGCGCTGATGCGCCGCAAGGGTTATGCAAACCGCTCCGAAGCGATCCGGGACTTGTTGCGGCGCGAGCTGGGTGAAACTTCGCTGGCCGAAGGCCCGGTGCAACAGTGCGTGGCGGTGTTGAGTTATGTGTACGACCATCACGAGCGTCAGCTCGCCAGCCGCCTGACCGATATCCAGCATGAGCATCACGACCTGACGGTATCGACCATGCACGCCCATCTTGATCACGCCAATTGCGTCGAGGCCGTATTCTTGCGTGGCGCCACAGGCAAGGTCATGGACTTCGCTGAATCCGTGAAAGCGCAGACCGGCGTGCGTCATGGTCATGCGCATGTCGTGCCGGTGGAAACTGCCACCCTCTCAGGGGCGTATTTCCGGCGCCGCTAAACCCGTCAGTTTCAGGTTTCGTCGGTCGGCGGCAAGCCCCACTGCACAAGCAGGATCAGGCCCAGCAGCAGGCCGCCAGCTGAGCAGGCCAGCCAGGGCAGCAGCGGGCCGAGGCCAAAGGCCTGAGCCAGTAGCGCTCCCAGACTTTGATAGCGCGGATCGCCCAGGCCGATGAAACCGATGGCGGCCTCAGCCATTACCGCAGCGCCAAACACCGTGCTGGCGGCGGCGCGCAGTGGCTGCAGCGCGTGCGGCAGCAAGTGCCGCCAGGCCAGACGCCAGGGCGAAACACCATCAAGCCGGCTGGCAATGAGCCAGGGGCGCTGCAGGAGGGAGAGCGTTTCTGCACGTACCAGACGCGCAACCAGCGGCCAAGAGCTTAGCCCCAGCACCAGGATCAAGCCTTCGCGCGTGGCGCCATAAAAGGCCGCCACCAGGATCGCGAGAAAGAAGCGCGGCAAGACCTGACAAGTCATCGTCAGACGCTCGGCGGCCTGTGCCAGAGTGCCCTGGAAGGCTGACAACAGCCCCAACACGCAACCCAGTGGCAAGGCCAGTAGTAGTGAGCCCACCGCCACCAGCAAGGATTCGCGCAGGCCGATGAGCAGCAGGCCGCTGATGCTGCGCCCCAGATCATCGCTGCCTAGCCATCCCACCCACCCGGCCTGCCAGGAAGGGGGGGAGAACGGCGCCAGTAGCCGGGCGGTGGCCGCCTGAGGCAACAGTTGCTCGGCCATGATTGCCAGCAGACTCATCAGGATGAGCACGAGCCAGGCGGGATGGAGGGGGCGTCTCATCGCTGAGCCCCTCGCAGGCGCGGGTCGAGTTGGCGACACAGCAGATCACTCAGCGTATTGGCCAGCAGGGTGAGTAGCAAGACGCACAGAAACACGCCCAGCACCAAGGGATAATCACGCCCACGCGCAGCATCGACGAACAAGCGCCCGATGCCGGGCAGGCCGAAGGCGATTTCGACCAGGGTGGCAGAAGTCAGCAGCGCGGCAAAGCGCATGCCGAGCAGGGTCACCAGTGAGAGTGCCGCCTGTGGCAGGGCGTGACGCCATTGCGCATGCCCCAGCGACAGACCTTTAGCGATGGCTGTGGCGAAATGCGGCGCACGCATTTCATCCGCAATGCGCGTGCGTGCGATCAGGAAAAGCGCCGCCAGTTGATGCAAGCCGGCGGCACAGATCGGCAACAGCAGGTGCAGGGCCAGGTCAAGCCATGCGGCTGCGCCGCTGTGCATGGCACGCAGATCGCGCAGGCCCTGTGCGGGCAGCCAGCCCAGATGCAGCGAAAAACCTTGCACGAGCAGATGAGCCAACCAGTAGACGGGAATCGCGAAGAGCAGCAGGCAAAGCGCGGCTGTCAGCCGGGAAACGCCTGAGTGCGGCGCACGCGCAGCGAAAAAGCCCAGCGCTACGCCCAGCAGGGCCGCGCCGAGCAATGCGGGCAACACGATGGCAAAGGTGACCGGCAGGCGCTCCAGAATCACCTCAAGCACCGGACGCTGGTAAGCGTAGGATCGCCCCAAATCTGCCTGCGCCAGACCGTTCAACCAGTCGACGTAACGCTGACCGAGGCTGCGATTCAGTCCCAGTTCCTGCGCCAGATGCGCGCGCGTCTCGGTGCTCTGGAAATCTCCGCCCAGTGCTGCGAGCGGATCGCCAGGCGCAGCTTGAAGCAGCAGGAACACCGCACTGGCAAGCAGCCAGGTGGTAAGCAGCATGCCGGCCAGGCGGCGCAGGGCCGACACTGTCATGCGCAGGCTCAGCGTGCGAAAGCGCCTTCGGCAAACTGGCCGCGCCAGGGCGCGAAGCCGTCAAAGCTTGCCCGCCAGGCCACCGGCGAATCTGTCTCAACCAGCCACCAGTACGGCAGTTCACGCACTACGATGGCCTGTATGGCGCGATAGCTGGTACCACGCTTGGCGAGATCAGTCGTCGTTAGCGCGTCGGCGAACAGACGGTCGACCTCGGCACTGCGATAGGCCGCGCCATTCGAGAAGGGCACCGGGCCGATGGCATCACTTGCGAACATGCGGCGTACGCCAATTTCGGGGTCCGGCCCGTTGCAATAGGAAACAAGGCCGGTATCGAAATCACGTTTGGTAAACATCGCATCGATCATCGCAGCGCGATCATAGGGGCGGGACTCCAGCGCGATACCTAGCGCGGCCAGGTCCTGGCGCATGGCTTGCGCGTAACGGGCGAACTGCGGGAAATGCACGATATCCAGCTTGAGGCGCTGGCCGCTGGCATCGGGCTTGAGTCCTGCCGCATCAAGCAGGTGCGCAGCGGCTTGCGCATCAAAAGGCAGTTTGGCGAGCACGTTCGCGTCATGCGCCCAGGCGATGCCCGAGGAGATGGGGGCTGCCGCCACGCGCCCCTGACCAAAGATCACATCGCGCAGAATCCGCTGGCGGTCTATGCCCTGCGCGATGGCCTGGCGCACGCGGACATCCTTGAATGCCGGGCGGTCGAGGTTGAAGACCATGGTCATCACGCAATTGCCACCACCGGGGCCAGCTGTCACGCGATCCAGCTTGATGTTTGGCAGGCGCGACAAAGTTTCGATCTCGGCACCGGCAACGCTGCGTACAAAGTCGACTTCGCCCTTGATCAGCGCCTGAACCTCGGCACGCGGCTCGGGCAGTACGCGGAACACCAGGCGGTCGAGCTTGGGCAGACCGGGCTTGAAGTAAGCGGGATTCTTCACCAGCACGATGGCGTCGTCTCGACGGTATTCGGCCAGCTTGAAGGGGCCGGAGCCTACCGGCTTCAGGTTGGCCGGGTGCTGGGTCGGGTCAGCGCCGTCATAGACATGGCGAGGAAGAATCGGCGCCTCGGTCACGTCCAGTTGTTGCAGCAGTGGCGCATAGGGCCGTTTGAGGTGGAATACCACGGTCTGCGCATCGCGCGCTTCGATGCGCTCAATCACGCCTTTGAGGCTGGCGCTGGTTCGCGCGTGGTGCTTGAGCAGAATGTTCTCAAAGGAAAAACGCACGTCTTCTGCCGTTACGGGCTTGCCATCGTGCCAGTGTGCTTTGGCCAGCGTGAAGGTAACGCTGCGCCCATCTGGCGACACCACCCAGCGCTCGGCCAGGTCGGGTTGCGGACGCATCTCGCGATCCAGTGCGACCAGCCCGTTGAACAGCGAGTCGGCTACCGCGTGTGTATGCGAAGCAGTGGTAATAGCAGGGTTCAGATGCTGCGGGTCGGCCGGGGTGGATACGATAAGGGTCTTGCCTTGCGCGATGGCGTGGGCGTGGCAGACCAGCAAAACGATTGCCAGTGTGAAACGGTGAAGTTGAGGTCGCATGAAACAAATCTGATTTATGAACAATGTAAAAATTATCATACTATCGGCTTGAATTGATCGATACGCACAATTACGCATGAACATCGCCCGCATCCCGGCAAGTGGTCCTGCCGCCCTGCAGTACTGGAATACGAAAGCCACCAGCTATCCCACGCTTGCCCATGCGCAGGCTGCGGCACGTGCGACCCGTTTGCGCCAGCTTGCGATGAAAATGGGTGTGAGTTTCGATGTGCCGACGATCCTGGATCTGGGCTGCGGCACCGGCATCCATGCACTGCCGATGGCTGAGCTGGCCGGGCGCGTTGTCGCCATCGATCTGTCGCCAGAGATGCTGGTTCCCCTGCGTGCCCTTGCTCCACCAAACCTCGAAATTCATGCGCTGGATTGGGCTGAGTCTGATCTGGATGCACGGGGCTGGCGAGGCGCATTCGATCTGGTTTGGGCCATTATGACGCCCGCCGTGGGCGCTCCTGCCTTGCTGGCAAAAATGGAAGCCGCTAGCCGGGGGCTGTGCTGCGCCATGGTGTGGGGGGCGCAGCGGCATGACCCGCTGCTGAGTGAAGCCTTTGCCCTACATGGGGTGGAATTCGTGGCACCAGATTGGTCCGCCGGCATCGCCAGCTACCTCAAGCAGCAAGGGCGAAGCTTTCAGTTCCGCTCGGAGCCAGACAGGCTGCGGCAGACTCCCACTCCTGCCGTTCTGGTCGAAGATCTGTGCGCACATCTCGCCTGGTTGGGTGTCTCGCCGGACGAGCAAGCCTTGGCCACCTGGGCTGCCGCCAGGGCTCATGACGGCATGATTCTGCGTGAGGTTGATTTTGACCTAGATGTCTGGGTGTGGAGAGCGCAGCCTTAACGACAGTGTTTATGCACTGGTCGAGTCTGAATCGCCCAGGATTTGTGGAGATCGCTCTGGCAGCTTTGTGCGAAACTTCTGCCGGTCAAGCAAGGAGTGCTGAACGACCGCACTGG
This sequence comes from Pseudomonadota bacterium, assembly GCA_018262235.1. GTDB lineage: Bacteria > Pseudomonadota > Gammaproteobacteria > Burkholderiales > Rhodocyclaceae > Uliginosibacterium. Next base: position 45,450 of record JAGTRY010000003.1, on the reverse strand, counting down.
CCGATTATGTAGATGACTCGATTATGTGGAGCTGCTTGGGTAGCAGGTCTGACGACCCTGTGTACATGGGCTTTCGCAGGGTAGAAGTGAAATTCTGAGCTCGACATAATTTCAGCGCTCACCTGAAGTGAAGTTTTTACTTCAGGAGACGCTCATGACCCCAACCGCACAATCCCGGAGCGCACAACCTGCGCGCTCAATTGCCGCGCCTTCCGATCCTGTAGCCGACGTTCTGCGTCACCGCTCTCTGGAAACCTCACGAATCTACGCAAAGCTCGACACGCCCAACCTCGTCGAGGTCGCGTTGCCTTGGCCGGGGAGCAAATCATGAGCCGGCGCCAAAGCCTGCAGGCCCGAGTCGACGACTATCTGGCCGAGCGTCGCCGCCAAGGTTTCCACCTGCGTTCCCGTAGCGCCTTCCTCTCCAGGTTTGTCCGCTTCGTGGCTGCCAAGCATCATCGCGGTCCGTTAACGGCGGAGCTCATGGTCGAATGGGTGCGTGCATCCAAGGATAGCCATGGCGATGCTGGGACCTGGGCGCGAAGCTGGGGACGGCTGCTGCATTTCATCCGCTACCTGCAGCAGTTCGAGCCGGACACCGAGGTACCCGAGGCATCGCTCTTTGGCCCAGATCCCGGTCGCGTTGCACCCCACATTTACCATGACGATGAGATCATGGACTTGCTTGCAGCGGCGCGCACGCTCGGCCCCGTCGGCAGCGCGGCATTCACAGCAGCTTCGCTCATGGCCTTTTTTGGGTCGCGTCCTGAGAATACGTAGCGGCCATGTCCTGTGAGCGCATACAACTCCTTCAGGATGCTGACAACCTGTGCTGCCAATGGGACGGAGTGTTCTGTTTTGGTTTTAGTTACTAGGTAACGCCATTCGGCTTTGTCGAGATCAAAACCAGCCCACTCGGCCCGGCGTAGCTTGCCGGGCCGAACGAAAAGGAGCGGGGCAAGGAGCAGGGCGCATCTAACAACGAAAGTGCCTTTGAAGGCATCAATCGCACGTAGTAGTTCAGCCACTTTTACAGGATCAGTGATAGAAGGAAAGTTGTTTTCTTTTGTTGGGGGCAGTGCTCCACGCAAGTCAGGGCAGGGGTCGCGATCTGCCCGACCTGTTGCGATTGCGTAGCGCATGATTTGTGAAATGTTGCCTTTCGCTCTGTGGGCGGTTTCCAGCGCGCCTCGTTTTTCTATGCGACGAAGGACCTCCAAAACGTCAGGTGCGGATATTTCGGCAATGGCCTTGCCGCCCATCCAAGGAAATACGTCATTCTCTAAACGGGCGATGATCTTGTCTGCGTGGCTGGGGACCCAGGTTTCCTTGTTTCTCAAAAACCACTATCGAGCGATGACTTCGAAGCGGTTATTTGCGCGTGCCGTTCTTCCTGCCTTCATGGCTTTTCGGCTTTCGCCCGGATCGACGCCCTGCGTGAGTAGTTTTCTTGCTTCGTAGCGACGGTCTCGAGCTTCTTTCAGGCTGACGTCCGGGGACACGCCCATGGATAGGGTCTTTCGCGTGCCTTCAAAACGATAGTCCAGCCGCCACCACTTGGAGTTGTTGGGATTGATAAGCAGGTACAGGCCGTCACCGTCAGACAGCCGAATCGGTTTGCCGGTTGGTTGTTTCGGATCTCAATGTCAGTAAGTGACATGACAGTAACTCTTTGGGGGAGGTAGGTTGTTACTGTCAAAGTTACTGTTCTTTTGTCTGGAACGTAATAGACTGATTCGGACTGTTATAGGCGCAAAAAAAGCCAGAAGCCTTGATTTATCAGGGTTTTCTGGCCTTCGTTGCACTGCTTTGGATTACATTTTGGTGGAGGCGGCGGGAATCGAACCCGCGTCCGCAAGACTTCCACAACTGGATCTACATACTTAGCCGATCAATTTTTGTTTAACCCTGCGCTTAGCCGGTCGGCAGGCCGACACAGGGCGAGTTACCTATGTTTTAGCTCCGCACCAAGTAACCCGATGCAGCACGAGTCTCTGTGAATGACGCTGCTGTAGGTTTTACCCCACCTGACCCAGAGACCAATCAGTGCAGCGGCTTAGGCCTTAAGCGGCCAGAGCGAATTGCTCGTCGTTGGCGAGTATAGATTTCCAGATGGATTTACGAGGTGACTGGCCCTCGGTATGCACCACGTCGCTTCTTGACCCACGTCGAAGCCAGGTCGCCCCCGGTCCGATGTTCCGATGCCAACGCGCATCGGTGAAACGCTTTGATTCTAGCGCGTCTGGAAAGGTATGTCCGGTTTTCACCAAAAGAAAAACCCCGTGCTGCGAAGCACGGGGTTTGAGAGGCGAGACAGAGATTGCTTAACCGCCAGCGGCTTTGACCGCGTGAGCCATATGCGGCAGCCACAGCGAGAGTGCCGGGATGTAGGTAATGAACAGCATGGTGATGACCAGCGAGCCGTAGAACGGCCAGATCGTTTTCATGACTTGTCCCACCGAGATCTCGCCGATAGCACAACCTACGAACTGGGTTGTTCCGACGGGCGGAGTGTTCAGACCCAGTGCGCAGTTGAGCAGCATTACGATGGCGAACTGGATCGGATCCATGCCGAATTTTTCGCAGATCGGCATGAAGATCGGGGTGCACACCAGAATCGTCGGAGCCATATCCAGGAACGTTCCGAGAACGAACAAGACGATGTTCACCAAGATAAAGATAATCCACGGGGAAGCCGAGACGGACGACATCCATTGGCCTGCCAGATCGGGAACTTCATAAAAGGACATGAAGTAGCCGAAGGCGTTGGAGATCCCGATCAGTAGCAGCACGATACCGGTGGTCTTGACTGCTTTGGCCAGTGCGGAGATGAAGCCGTCCCAGCTCAGCGACCGGTAAACCACGCCGGTCAGGAACAGCGAGTAGAGCACTGAGACCGAAGCCGCTTCCGTAGCCGTAAATACACCGGACAAAATCCCGGCCAGGATGATGATGACCACGAACAGGCCAGGCATCGCTTGGGCGAAGGTCTTCCATACAGCCCCCCAGCCTTGCCATGCTCCGGTGGGGTAGCCACGCTTGACAGCGACAAAGTAGGCGGCGGCAAGGTTGCAGGCCGTGAGCACGACGGCAGGGATGATGCCGGCGAGGATCAGGTCGAACACCGATGTTCTACCGTTGGATGCCAGCGAGAAGATGATGATGTTCAGGCTGGTTGGCATCAGCACGCCAACAAGTGCGGCGTGGGTGGTGACGTTGACTGCGTAGTCAGCGTCATAGCCTTCGCGTTTCATGACCGGGATGAGCACGGCACCCATGGCAGATACGTCAGCCACAGCCGAGCCGGAAATGCCGCCAAAGAGGGTACAAGCTACGACGTTGGTCATGCCCAAGCCGCCCTTGACGTGTCCAACCAGCGCCTTGGCAAAGTTGACGATGCGATCGGCAATGCCGCCGTAAAGCATCAACTCACCCGAGAGGATGAAGAACGGGATGGCCAGGAAGGAGAAGACCTGCATGCCGGCTACCATCTTCTGGAATACCACCGCGACAGGCAGCCCTTCATAGACCACTGTCAACAGTGAGCACAGGCCGATGGAAAACGCTACCGGAACCCCGAGAATGAGGAACAGGGTGAAAGAAATTGTCAGAATTGTCAGTGCCATGCTGGTTCTACCTCAGTACCTTTGATCGTGGCGATGATGTGCTCGATGGAAAAGAGGACCATCAACCCGCCGCACAGGGCGATTGGCACATGGTTCAAACCTTCCGGCAAGCCGAGCGTCGGGATGTTGTAGTTCCAGACTGAATGCGCAAGGTATATGCCGTTGTAAACCATGGCGGCACCGAATATGACGAGGAGGGCGTGAATCAAAACTTCGAGTTTCAGGCGCAGTTTTTCGGGCGCTAGCACCAGAAAAGATTCAAGACCGATGTGGCCGGCATCGCGGACCCCTACGGCGCAGCCGAGCATCGTGACGTACAGCACGAGCAGCATGGCAAGAGCTTCGGCCCAGGTTGGTGTGTCATTGAGAACATAACGGCCGAACACTTGGTAGAGCACGGCAATAATGATTACGGCCAGACCCACGGTCGCCAATTGAAGGGCGAGCTTTGAGATGGCCGCGCAGAGTTTTGTGTACATCTGCGGTTTCCTTCCGATACAAATGAGGGTGAAACTGGAACTCCCGGCCGGCTATCAGCCGGGAGTGCTGAAGCAAAGACTTACTTGATGTCTTGGATGGCTTTCAACAGCGCTTTTTGGTGCGGAGTTTGGATGTACTTGTCATACACCGGCTTCATCGCATCTTGGAACGGCTTCTTGTCAACTTCGACAATCTGGGCGCCTGCTGCGACAACCTTGGCCAGTGAGGCTTTTTCCTTTTCATCCCACAGGCGACGTTCGTACAGCATGGAGTCCTTGGCTGCTTGACGCAGAGTGGCTTGGTCGGCCTTGCTCAGCTTGTCGAACAGCACTTTGGAGAAGGCGATGACTTCGGGCGCCATGGCATGTTCGGTTTTGGTGTAGACCGGTGCTGACTCATAGTGCTTGTATTCGTCATAGGACGGATAGTTGTTTTCAGCAGCATCGATCAGGCCGGTCTTGAGTGCGGTATACACTTCGCCCATGGGCATCGGCGAGGGATTGGCACCCATGGCTTTGAGCAGATCAACCCACATGTCGGATTGTTGCACGCGAACCTTGGCGCCTTTCATGTCAGCCAGGGTTTTGAAGGCCTTCTTGCCGTACATGGAACGGGAACCCGCGTCGTAGTAGCCGAGCAAGACATAGCCTTGCGGTTCGCAGGAGCGCAGAATTTCGTCACCGATCGGGCCATCCATGAACTTGCGCAGGTGTTCTGCGTTGCGGAACAGGAAGGGCATGGTCGGAACGATGGTGTCCGGACAGATGTTGTTGAACGGGATGATGGATACACGGGTCATTGCCAATGCGCCGATCTTCACTTGTTCCATGGCTTCTTTTTCACCGCCCAGCGCGCCGTTGGCGAACACTTTCAGCGACAAACGGCCATTGGTGCGTTGAGCCAGCAGTTCACCCATGTGCTTTACGCCACGAACTGTGGGGTAAGTATCCGGGTGGATGTCCGCAGATTTGTATTGGATCTTTTCTTGCGCAACAGCTGAGCCGATCAAGCCCAGTGCCATCAATGCAACAGCCAATTTTGAAGTACGCATCATCAGTGTCTCCTAATGTGTAACCAAAAATGATTCATCGGCGGGAGCCAAAGAACCTTCCTCTTAACTTCTAATTTCAGGCTTTTTCAAGCCAGACAACAATAGGCGAAAACCCTTCATTGTCTGGCAAGGCCTTGCGGACGATACCACCGCATGTATTGCAATACAGCGGCATTGCCCTTCCGTAATTGATGTGTTGTTGCATTAAGGCGACAACGGCCACACCAACCCTGAAACTTGCTTACTTCTGGCTCGGTCCTTCGAACAGCCTGCGTCGCGCATTTCCCAGATGAAAACGCATGGCTTCCACGGCTTCGATCGACGAACCTTTTTCCACTGCCGTCATGATTTCGCGGTGCTCAATCTGCACCATTTCTCGCCAGACACGTTCCCGTTCCAATGACAGGTTCAGCGCCAGGCGCATGCCCACGCGCATCTGCTCGATGATCAGGTCCAAAGCCGTGACGAAAAAGACGTTTTGCGAGGCACGCGCGATGGCTAGATGAAACTGGAGATCGTGCTCGACGAAGCCGGTATTGTCATCGGCCGTGCGGGACTGCTCCATCTGATCGAATGCTGCGTGAATCTCTTCAATATCGTGAGGTGTGCGCAAGTCTGCCGCCAGACCTGCTCCTGCCGATTCGAGTGCAATGCGGAAGGCGAAGCAGCGCTGGATATCGGCAATGCTTTCAATCGGTGCAAAGCGTTTGATGTTGCGGTCCGGACGACGCAACACATAACTCCCTGAGCCACGTCGGGAGGCTATCAGACCATCCAGGCGCAGACGAGAAAGGGCTTCGCGGACAGTTGGACGGGAAACGCCATAGTGCTGTGCAAGTGCGGTTTCGGTGGGCAAACGCCCACTTTCCGGATATTCGCCACTGGACATCGACTCGATAATGCCTGCATACACAATATCGACCCGATTGCTCCCGGCAACCCTTGCTGTCCTGTCCGGCTGCGTATCAGCCATGCATGTTCCTCCAAATAGTTTGCGCATTTTGCCTTACATCTTGGTGATGTTGTAAAGCGTTGAAGAACAAGTCGTCAATTTTTGCGCAAAGATTTGATCTGTAACGAATTTATAGGTGTTAACCCCGATTCGTGGGTACGCAAAAAAGCTTGCTTGTATGACAACTTTTATGCTTTTGGGCGAGGTGATGAGGATTGGCGCGGTGTGTCACGCGCGGTGATGATCTGCGTTATCCCAGCGCCATGAAGTCGGCTTTGCCCAGCCGTTGCCACAGCCCATTGATGCGGCCTTCCAGAGGGCTGAAATGCTGCTTGTAATTCATCTTCGCGCAATCGCGGATCCAATACCCCAGATATAGGTAGGGGCGGCCAATCTGTTTGCAGGCGGCTATTTGCCACAAGATATTGAACGTCCCGTAGGCTGTTTTGGCTATATCCGGGTCGTAGAAAGTGTAAACACTGGATAATCCGTCGGGCAGGCAATCGATGATTGAGACCATGCGCAGGTTGCCGTTTTCGCGAAACTCGATCAGGCGGGTGTCTACCTGGCTCTCAAGTAGGAAGTGGGTGTATTGCTCACGGCCATCCTGATCCATTCCTCCTCCTGCGTGGCGTGCATGCTGGTAGCGACGATACAGGGCATAGTGTTCATCGCTGAATTCGAGGGATAGTTCGCGTGCTTCCAGATCGACATGTTTGCGCCAGGCTCGTGATTGACTGCGATTTGACTGGAAGTGGGTCACGGGGATGCGGACCGGTACGCAGGCACGGCATTGGTCGCAGTAGGGGCGATAGGTGTAAACGCCGCTGCGGCGGAAGCCGTCACGAACTAGCTCGCCATAAAGCAGGGTATCTATCAGATGGCCCGGTGTGGCCACCTGCGAACGTGCCACGCGTTCCGGCAGGTAAGAACACTCATAGGGCGCCGTGGCGTAGAACTGCAATAGAGAATACGGAAGATCCTGCAACTGCGACATCACTTACTCCAGTCTGCCTTCGCATAATCCTGTGCCCACTTGCCGCTGCAAGCATTCTGCGTCCATGCGGGCAAGCCGGCCACAAATTCGCTGCGGGATATTTCGTGCCCTCCCAGCGAGGCCAGATGTGACGTGCTCATCTGGCAATCCAGTATGGCGAAATCCTCGCGTATCAGTAGCCGCACCAGATGGGCAAACGCAACTTTAGATGCGTCGGTGACATGATGGAACATGGATTCACCAAAAAAAGCCCGGCCGATTGCCAATCCATACAGCCCTCCCACCAGCTTGCCATCAACCCAGGTTTCGACACTGTGCGCCCAGCCGAGTTCATGCAGGGTGCAATACGCTTCGCGCATCTCGTCCACGATCCAGGTTCCGTCGGCATAGGAGCGGGCCCCTGCACAGGCGGTAATGACTTCCGTGAAAGCAGTGTCGCAGCGTACTTCAAAATGCCCGCGCCGCAAGGTCTTGCGCAGCGAGGCAGAGAGGTGTGCTTCTTCCGGGATGACGATCATGCGCGGGTCCGGGCTCCACCACAGGACCGGGTCTCCTTCAGAGAACCAAGGGAAGATGCCTTGGTGGTAAGCGGAAAGGATCCATTCCGGTGTCAGTTGCCCGCCTGCTGCCAGCAAGCCGTTCGGATCGCGCAGTGCCTTGTGTACGGCCGGGAAGACCGGTTGCTGTGCGGGATTGAGACAGGGGATCATTTCTGGGGCTGGGCTATCGTGTTGTGGGCATTGTAGGGCAGACAAAACAAAGCTGAACTGTCTTGCCTGCCCTTGTCTTTGCGCTCGGCCATCCGTTGTCGCTTGTCCTGCGCTGTTTATGGGCAAGGCTTGATTGGCAGGCGGCATGCTTTCGTCGTGTGCATGGAGTCTGATGACCTTTGGTTGCTTCTGCGTTGCAGGTCAGGGGAAAACGTTCACGCGGGTCTCCACCCATCCAGCACTTTCTCGCGTGTGTAGTCAGATCGTTGCGCTTCGGTCAGCTGGCGGCGTTTCGGGCTGACGGTCGCACCCGGTCCGGCGCTCTTGTACTCGAAAAAACGCGAATCTTCGGGGGTGTAGGTGACGCGCTCACCGAGTTTTGTCGTGCTGCTCATCGAATCCCACCCAGCTGTCGTGATATGGGCGTCCATCCAGCAATCGAGGAAAACGGACTGGCCGATGGCGTCCGCTGCGCCATTGGGGTGCCAGGGGCGGCCGAGTGCCACGGTGGCATCCGGCACGCCGGGTTCGCGGCTAAGCTTGCAGCGGTTGAAGACGAATCCGTATTTCTTGCTGGTGTGGGTGCTGGGGGCTGTGACGTAGCCAACCTTGGTGGTGACATGGCCGGCCGGCCGGCTGATGAGTTCGCAGTCTTCGAACCAGGCCTGACCACCGCCAAAGATGAAGTCAACATTGCCGGCGATGACGCAGCGCTCGAAATACGCGCGGCCAACGAAGGGACAGAGCGTGTCCTGATAGCCCAGTAGTTTGACGTTGCGGAAGCTGCAGCGATCAGCCTGACCACCGAGGTAGATGGCGAGGGCCTGGCTACCGCGGATGAAATCGGGGCTATTGCGGTCGCGGGCAGCGTTGGCGAGGTAGTCAAAGTTGTTTTCGACGGTGAGGTTTTCCAGGGTAACGTCGGAGGTCCGGATCGTCAGCGTGGCACTGCCATCCGTGCCCCAAAAACCGCCTGTAGGTTTGACCTGGCCGGCATAGGCATCGAAGCTGATGAGGGTCTGGTCGCGGTCCTCACCGATCAACTGGAGGCCGGATTTCGTGATGTTCAGCTTTTCGACGTAGCGTCCCTTGCGCAGCAGGATCTGCCAGGCGCTTGCGAAAACCGGTGCGGCGTCGATGGCTTCCTGGATGGATTTGAATGTAGGGATTCCGGCGACCGGGCTGCCCGCCTTGCCGGTAAATCGTGGGTCTACGAGGGCGTCCGGTCCGGTTTTCGGTTGTGTTGGAGCATTGGTACAGGCGCCCAAGGCCAGGAGCGTGATGGATGCCGAGCCGTGGACAAGGAATTTCCGGCGATAGGGGTTCATGCTGGTGTGCTCCAGACGAATGAGTTAAGGAGGGAAAGGGAAGCATACCGCCAGTTGCTGTGTCCTTTCGTATCGGGACAGCAGCAACGTGCACGTGATGTCACGCCGTGGTGTCCAAGCGGGTGCCGGATTGGCGGGTGTTTGCTTGGGTGTAGGTGGCAACTTGCTCTTGCTGGAGCGCCAGCCGGGCATTGGCGGCCATGCGTTCTGCCATGGCAGCTACTTGAAGATCCTGAGCCGAGGGGTTTGCGGGGGCCAGCGCTGCACGGCGGATCTGATCTGCTTTGAGGAGGGTCTCTGCCGGAGTCTGGGCCTCGCTAGTGTCGATATGGACTTCGCCACCAATGGCGTAGCGTTTTCCGTCCGGCCCGGTGGTGTAGCTAAAACTTGCGCCGCTGGTGGCGAGACCTTGGGCGGCTGCAAGATGGGCGGCTTCGTGGGCACGTACCTTGCTGTCTGTTGCCGCCAGTTCGGTAATCGTGCGGGCGTCAGCCTGCTGCTGGGAAGGGGACGTTTCTGTTGTTGCAGCGTGCTTCTGGTTCGTGGCGTGAATGCTTCCCTGACCTGTTGCCGAGGTCAGGAGCGGGCTGGCAGTGGTCGTTGGTGTAACAGCGGAGATCACGTTTGACCTCCTGAGGAAAACGCTGTTTCCAGCCTAGGTCATCCCGCTCTTTTCGGACAGGGGGTTGCAGCCTTTCAGGCAATGGGCTCGCTAGCCACTGTGGTTGGGGACTGGCGGGTCGGCAGGTAACGGATAAACCATTCGCAGGCTTCGCGAGTGATGCTTTCCAGCGCACCAGGTTCGATGAAGCTGGCGCTGGCATTGCTGATTTCGTGCCATTGTTTTGGACCACCCAGATGCGCGTAGGCTTGTACGCTGGGCTTTTGCAAATCCCGAGCATCGCCGGGAACTTGCATCAGGATGGGAATGCTGAGGCGGCGCAGAGGCTCAGCGCCTGCAAGGTCTGCACGACCCGCTCGGCTGACCAGGGCACTGATGCGTTCGGGTTCCCTGGCCAGATGACGAATGCTGGCGCCAACCACCGTGCCGGTTGCCAGCAGTCCAAGCGGCAAGCCAGCCAGATCCGGTTGCTGGTCAATCCAGGTCAGTAGTGCTTGTAAACGGTTGCCGAGCAGGGTCACGTCGTAGCGGACGTCGGGGTCTCGCGTCTCTTCGTAAGGCGTGAGCATGCTGACGATCAGGGTGCCGAAACCGGCATCGCGCAGGATGCCGGCTGCGTAGTTGTCGCGCGAGTCGCGTAGATGGCCGATATAAGGCGCTGCACAGATGAGCAGGCCACGCACGTCTGGCGCAAAAGAAAGCAAGGCATCCAGCCAGGCGCGTTCAGCCTGGATCCGGATATCGGTATGGCGCAGTTGCAGTGGTTTCATTCCTGTTCCAGTCAATACCGTCTGATCAGTCCCGGGCATGCTCCGTCAGCAGCTACATGCCTCAAGGCTACCCGGGCAGCTGGATCGGGATGCGCTTGCTGCCGAAAGGGTTGGTTTGCGCGCCGAACCTGCCCGCCAAGGGGCTGCCGCACTGCGGGCAGTGGCCTTCGGCGGTCAGCCGGTAATTGAGGATTGCATAGCCTTCACGCTCGATCAAGGGGGCCGCACAGTTTGCACAATGCGTGCGACTGCCCTCCGCATCACGGACATTGCCGATATACACGTGAAGCAAGCCTTCTTCCTGAGCGATGCGGCGTGCACGCTGCAAGGTGGCGAGGGGCGTCGGGGCGTGATCGATGAGTTTGTAATCGGGATGGAAGGCGGTGAAGTGCAAGGGAACGTCCGACCCAAGCTCGCGATGGATCCACTGGCACATGGCACGAATTTCAGCGTCACTGTCATTGGCCTGCGGGATCAGCAGGGTTGTAATCTCCAGCCAGGTGCGGCTTTCATGCCTGATCCACACCAGCGTGTCGAGAACCGGGGCGAGGTGGCTGCCGCACAGCTTTACGTAGAAATCGTCGCTGAACCCTTTGAGGTCCACATTGGTGGCATCCATCACGGCGAAGAATTCACGGCGGGGTTCCGCGTGAATGTAGCCGGCAGTCACGGCAACCGTGTGGATGTTTTCGACATGACATTCCACGGCAATGTCGATGGCGTATTCGGCAAAGATGACCGGATCGTTGTAGGTGAACGCTACGCTGGTCGCACCAAGATTGCGTGCTGCCCGTGCAATGGTGACCGGCGAAGCACTGTCCATCATGCGGTCCATGTCACGGGATTTCGAGATGTCCCAGTTCTGGCAGAACTTGCAGGCCAGATTGCAGCCCACTGTGCCGAAAGACAGGATGCTGCTGCCGGGATAGAAATGGTTCAGGGGCTTTTTCTCGACAGGGTCAATGCAGAAACCTGTACTGCGCCCGTAGGTGCTGAGCACCAGTGCATCGCCGATCCGTTCGCGGACGAAACAGGCTCCGCGCTGTCCGGGATGCAGATGACACTCGCGTGGGCACAGATCGCACTGGATGCGACCGTCGTCAAGGGTATGCCACCAGCGTGCGGAGCGGTTCATCAGAATTCCTTGTACTTGGCTACCTGATAGCGCCCAAGCTGCATGTCCGATGGCCATAGCGCGACTGGCAGGCCGGCTTTCTGCAGCAGATGGGCGATGAATTCTTGCGGGTCCGGGAGCTGTTCCCAGACCTGGGGCAGAAAGGTTGCGTGGCGAGAGCCGCTGGCGAGAATGACTCCGTCCTGGAATGGCACGATCTGGCGCAGGCAGTCTTCTTCTGTCGGGCAGGGGGAGAAAACGCTTGGCCCGAGAACGGATACCTCGATTGAGATGTCTGGCCATTCTGCTGCGGTCAGCGGGGCAAACCGCGGGTCATGAAAGGCGGCGGCTATGGCGTTTTCGCGGACATCCGGCCCCAGTGCCTGGACGGGGCGGAGATGGCCAATGCAGCCACGTAATTGACCGTGCCGGGTCAGGGTGACAAAGCTTGCGCCTGACGCACGCAATGCGGGGTGGTCGACAGTGGGCGGGGCGGGAAGGTCAAGTCGGGAGGCAATGGCCGTTCGTGCATGGGAGAGGAGGGCCTTGCCAAAATCCGGGTCCTGCGTGGGATGGTCTGGCATGGCGCTGTCCTCGGGGTCAGTGGGTGCGATGTTGCGCGGGGGCAAAACTGACGGCTGCATAACCGACGACTCGGGAACGGTCGCCTGCTGTATCACCGGAATTGCGCAGATCAAGAAGGGTGGGGACCAGATCGTGGCGGCGTGCTGTCAGCATCAGGGCATTGATGCCGGTTGCGCCGCAGGCCTGTTCATGCGACAGGGGTTGATCAAGGCCGAGAATCTGGTCGAGGCAGATCCGGTCGTCGCGCTGTGCCGCGGAGTAGGGGGTGTAGTGGGAGAGATCAGAACTTACCAGGATCAGGGTTTCAGGGCCGCCCCACACGGTTTCAAGCACCTCTGCAACAAGCGTGGGGGAGACCTGTCCAAGTGTGATGGGCAGGATGCAAAAACTCTCCAGGGTTGCCTGCAGGAAAGGAAGTTGGACTTCCAGCGCGTGCTCCTGGGCATGTGCCCGGTCATCGAAAACCACGCCTGGGTGTTGAGCGATCATGAACACGGCATCGCTATCGAGTTCGAGGTTTCCCAATGGCGTGGCAAAGGCCGAGCAACCCGGCAGTGCCATTCCTTCAAAGCTGACGCGGTGACTTGGGCCCAGCAGGATCACGCGACGGATTACGCTGCGTAGCGGCGCAAGCTGAGCATAAGCGCTGGCGGCGATTGGGCCTGAGTAGATGTAACCGGCATGCGGGACGATCAAGGCTTTGGGGACTGGCAAACCGGTCGGAGGCAGGGCGTGCGCGAGCAGTGCCTGTACCTGTGCCGTGAGCGTCTGCGAATCGCTCGGGTAGAACAAACCAGCTACAGCGGGAGGGCGAACAGCTTGGGTGGCCATGATCGGTCAAGTATGAAAACTATCTTGATTATAGGTAGTGCTGCGCGGAAAACCGTGTGTTTAACCGTCCGGTGCTGGGTGTCACAATGCTAGAATCGACACAGGATTTCGTTTCTACAACAACAGGATATCGGCCGTGATCAGGCAAAGAACGCTCAAGGCAGTGGTAAAGGCAACCGGGGTTGGCCTGCATGGCGGGCGACGCGTGGAAATGACCCTGCGTCCGGCGCCACCGGACACCGGGATCGTGTTCTGTCGCGTGGATATGGATCCGCCAGTGGAAATGGCGGCTGACCCTTATGCTGTTGTGGATACCCGGATGTGCTCCGGTTTGCAGAAAGGCGCGGCAAAGATCGGTACGGTGGAGCACTTGATGTCCGCACTGGCCGGGATGGGCGTGGATAACTGCTACGTTGATGTGGATGCCCCGGAAATTCCCATTTTTGACGGGAGTGCTTCGCCCTTTGTGTTCTTGCTGCAGTCGGTAGGGTTCGAGTTGCAGAATGCGCCCAAGCGTTTCCTGCGCGTGAAGAAAGCCGTGGAATATGTCGAGGGCGACAAATCGGTGCGCCTGCTGCCGCATGATGGCTTCAAACTCAGCTTTTCGATCCGTTTCAATCATCCCGCCATCGACAATACCGCGACCGAAGTGACCGTGGATTTCGCCACCCAGCAATACACCCGGGATGTGGCGCGTGCGCGCACCTTCGGGTTTGTTCAGGAGGTTGAGGCCTTGCGTAACATGGGGCTGGCCCAGGGGGGGAGTCTGGATAATGCCATCGTGCTGGACGAATACCGCGTACTGAATCCAGACGGTTTGCGTTATGGCGACGAATTCGTGAAGCACAAGGTGCTGGATGCGATTGGAGACCTGTACCTGTGCGGTCATCCACTGCTGGCGCACTATGTGGCCAACAAAGCCGGGCACGCCCTCAACAACCAGATTCTGCGGGTGTTGCTGGCGGATCAGGACGCGTGGGAAATCGTGACCTTCGAGGATGACAGCGCACTGCCCGAAACCTTGCGTGGGCAGCTAGCCACCCAGATGGCGTTTGCCTGATGTTGATCCTGCGCGCACTCGGGCTTTTGTTGCTGGTGGCGATTGCCGTCTGTGCAGGCCTCGGGCTGCTGTCGCGGCAACCGCATTTTTTCCGCTGGGCCTGGAATCTGTTTCGCTATGGTGTCGTGATCGCGCTGGTGTTCGTGGCGCTGTTCGCGCTTGAACGCCTGATCGCGCCGATCATTTGAAGCTGCCGCAGGGCTGATCGAGCGATCCAGGCCGGCTCAGTCCTCCGTAGCGCTTCTTTCCACCATGCGTTTGAGGGCGAGTGCCAACGGGTCGTCTGGCTTGAGCCCCTCGCTCAGTTGCAGCAGGGCTGCGCGACCTCCCGAGCCTATCGGCCGAACCTCGGCTTCTTCCTGTTCATTCCGGCCCTGAAAGGGGCTGGTGCGGACCTTCACCGTGATGCTCTCTACGGGTTCGCCCGCTGCCTGCAGGCGGGATTTCAGGCTTTCCAGCCCAAGCTTCAGGCGTGTTGCCATGACTGGCGAGGCAACGTGAATGGTGAGCGTCCCTTCCTGGAAATTGGCCACCTGTGCCGCGCCGCTGGATGCCGCCGGCAAAGCTGACTCCAGGGTGCGTTGCAGGCGGATCAGCCGGTTGGCGTGATCCTGCAAGCGCGAGAGGATTTCAGATTGACCGAATAATTTGTGGATGGGACTTGTTGCCATGAGATGCAGCCCAATATGGGCAAAAGCTGAGTTACGAACAGGTGAAGGCGGACTTGCGTTGTCGCAAGCAAGCAACGATCTAAGGTTTTCCGCCGGAAATCGTCACTGAGCGAGTTGGGGCACCATGCTAGAATGCCCGTTTTGCCGCGTTTTCTCAATCAATTCAAAATGATCCCAGGCCTGCTCAAGAAAGTGTTCGGTAGCCGTAATGATCGGCTCGTCCGTCAGTACATGCAGAAAGTGCGTGCCATCAACGCCCTGGAGCCACAGATTCAGGCCCTGAGTGATGAACAGCTGCGCAGCAAGACCGATGAATTCAAAGCCAGGCTGGAAAAAGGCGAAACCCTTGACCAGCTACTGACTGAAGCCTTTGCGGTGGTTCGCGAGGCCGGTGTCCGTGTGCACGGCATGCGGCACTTTGATGTGCAGATGGTCGGTGGCATGGTGTTGCATAACGGCAAGATTGCCGAAATGCGTACCGGTGAAGGCAAGACCCTGACCGCAACGCTGCCGGTATACCTGAATGCGCTGTCCGGCAAAGGTGTGCACGTGGTGACGGTGAATGATTACCTTGCCAGTCGCGACGCCGAGTGGATGGGGCGTATTTACAAATTCCTCGGCATGAGTGTGGGGGTGATCTATTCCCAACAGCCGCAGGAACAGAAGCTGGCTGCGTATGCCTGCGACATCACCTACGGGACCAACAACGAATTCGGTTTCGACTACCTGCGCGACAACATGGTGTACGAGCTGGGTCAGCGTGCGCAGCGCGGCCTGAACTATGCCATCGTCGATGAAGTCGATTCGATCCTGATTGACGAAGCCCGTACGCCACTGATCATCTCGGGCCAGGCGGAGGATCACACGGATCTCTATGTGAAGCTCAACGCCGTTGCGCCCCTGCTGTCGAAGCAGGAAGGTGAAGACGACAACGTGACTGTTCCTGGTGACTACACGGTAGATCTCAAGCAGCAGCAGGTGTTGCTTACCGAGCAAGGCTATGACCATGCCGAGGAGATCCTCGTGCGCATGGGCTTGCTCACCGAAGGTGCAAGCCTTTATGAGCCGTCCAACATTCTGCTGATCCATCACTTGTATGCGGCGTTGCGCGCGCATTCGCTGTATCACAGGGATCAGCAATACGTCGTGCAGAACGGCGAAGTGATCATCGTCGATGAATTCACCGGGCGTCTGATGGTTGGGCGTCGCTGGTCCGACGGTTTGCACCAGGCGGTGGAAGCCAAGGAAAACGTGCGGATCAATTCCGAGAACCAGACCCTGGCCTCGATCACCTTCCAGAATTATTTCCGCATGTACGGCAAGCTGGCCGGCATGACTGGTACGGCCGATACGGAAGCCTACGAATTCCACACCATTTATGGTCTGGAAACCGTGGTGATTCCGACCAATCAGCCGATGATCCGCAATGACATGAACGATCTCGTGTTCCGTACCGAGCATGAAAAGCACACCGCGATCATTGCAGACATCAAGGATTGCCACCTGCGCGGCCAGCCCGTGCTGGTGGGCACAACCTCGATTGAAAATTCGGAACTGCTCTCCGCGTTGCTGACGCGCGAGAAGCTGCCCCATCAGGTTCTCAACGCCAAACAGCACGCCCGTGAAGCCGAGATCGTGGGAGAGGCCGGTCGTCCAGGTGTGATCACCATTGCGACCAACATGGCCGGCCGCGGGACCGATATCGTGCTTGGCGGCAATGTCGAGAAGCAGATCGCGCTGCTCAAGGAAAATGCGGCGGAACTTGGCGCAGAAGAAAAAGCCGCCAAGATTGCCCAGTTGCGTGCTGAATGGCTGCGTTTGCACGAGCAGGTGCTGGCTGCGGGGGGCTTGAAGATCATCGGTACCGAACGCCACGAATCGCGTCGGATCGACAACCAGTTGCGTGGCCGTTCCGGTCGTCAGGGCGATGCCGGTGCGAGCCGCTTCTACCTGTCGCTTGAAGATCCGCTGATGAAGATTTTTGGTGGTGATCGTCTCAATGCGATCATGGTTCGTCTGAAGATGCCCGAGGGCGAACCGATCGAAGCCGGGATGGTCAATCGTTCGCTCGAGTCCGCCCAGCGCAAGGTCGAGCAGCGCAATTTCGATATCCGCAAGCAGTTGCTTGAGTATGATGACGTGGCCAATGACCAGCGCCGCGTGATCTATCACCAACGCAACGAACTGCTCGAAACCCCGGATATCGCCGAGACCATCACTGCAATGCGTCATGGAGTGGTGTCCGAATTGTTCCGCACTTATGTGCCGCTTGAATCGGTCGAAGAGCAATGGGACCTGCCGGGGTTCGAGAAAGCCCTCAAGTCCGAATATGCGCTTGAAGTGCCGGTTGGCGAATGGTCGAAAGCCGATACCAGCCTGTCTGACGAGGATCTGCTCAAGCGCGTCATCGACGTGGCGGACCAAGCCTACGCGGACAAGATCAAGGATGTGAATCACGAAGCCTGGATCGGCTTCGAGCGTAACGTCATGCTCAACAGCCTTGACCAGCACTGGCGTGAGCACCTTGCTGCGCTGGACCATCTGCGCCAGGGTATCCATCTGCGTGGCTATGCGCAAAAGAATCCGAAGCAGGAGTACAAGCGCGAAGCCTTCGAACTCTTTGAAGCCCTGCTCGATCAGGTGCGTACCGAAGTGGTTCGCTTGCTGATGACAGTCCAGATCCGTTCGGAAGAGCAGATTGAAGAAGTTGCCGATACGCGCCCTGGTGTCGAGAACGTGCAATACCATCATGCCGATTACGACGAAGCGCTGGCGACGGCCGCCACGGCCGAGAAAAAGCCTCTGCCATTCGAGAACAACGGGCCGCGGGTCGGGCGCAATGATCCGTGCCCGTGCGGATCGGGCAAGAAATACAAACACTGCCACGGGGCATTGGCGTGACTACTCGCGTGCCGGGCTTGAGGCTGTGATGCTTGCCGTATAACCCATACGGCTGTGCTTCTCGCCTCAATCGCGCCCCGCTCGTTATGTCTTTCACCAACGCCCGCTTTGGACCGGATCAAACAAACAGCCAAGCTTCGAGCTTGGCTTTTTTGTGTCTGTAGAATGAGCACAAAGTTGAACGTAGCCCAGATGTAGCCCCGCGGAGTCGGGAATTGTCGTGTGCTGCGGATTCTTGCTCGCGGAATGCTTTCGGGCTATTTGCTCTGTGCCGGGGTTGGAGTGCTGCCTGCCGGAAATTGCGGCTGGCCTTCATCCTCCCGTGCCGGACACGGGAATGCACGCATCATTTCTGGTCGCCGAGCTTGGCGTCCATGACCGGGTTTTCCAGCCATTCAAGGATGTCTCCACTCAGCTCTTCGCTGAGGCTCACCAGAGTCTTGCAGCCGGAAAATGAGCCCCGCATGGTCCTTCTGAGGGCTGTGAAGGAGGCTGCAAGTAGTCCATCCTGATACAGGCTACCACTCAAGGCGATCCATTTCGGACCAGTGAGGCCGCCCCCGCCAATCGTGTGCAAGGCCGTCGTAAGCAATTCGAGTCGGCTGGGGGCGCTCTCTGCATTCTCCGGGGTTTCTAAGCGGAGCTTGCCTTCCGAATTCCGGACCAATTGATCAGGCATTCGTTTATTCCAGTCGCATTCATTCTGGACATTTTCGTTGCCGACATCCTTGTCGGCATAAGGAATGACGGGGCCAATCAGGATTGGCATTGCGCCCAATGTTGTTCCGGTGACTAGCAGACCGGCCAGACACATCAACACGCGCATTTTTTTCATGGTGGTTTTCCTCAGCGTTTGAATGCGTAAATGTTTGCATGTAGCGGGCGAGTGGTCGCCAAGTACTTGCGGAGGTTGAGCCCGTGCTGTCTGCGGCCTATTTTCCCCATCGGCTCCGCGCCCACTTCTCCATCTCCGCCGTGCTGTAAAAACTCCAGGCTACGGCGCGACTGATTTTCTGGCCCTGGGCCATGTCCAGCGTGCGCATGTTGCGGGCACCGATGCGTTCGATCTGGGCATAGATCTGTGGCAGGTTTTCCTGTTTGGAGACCAGCGTACTGAACCACAGGATATGTTCGGAAAGTGGCCGGCTCTGGCGGATCATCTGGCGGATGAATTCGCGCTCACCCCCTTCACACCACAGCTCGTGGCTGAGCCCTTCGAAGTTGAGCAAGGGCTTTTCGGTGACTTCCTTGCCGATGTTGCGCAGCTTGCGCTGGCTGCCTGCGGCGGATTCTTCGGCCGAGGCGTGAAAGGGCGGATTGCACAGGGTGAAATCGAAGTATTCATTCGAATTGATGCTGTTCTGCAGAATGTCTTCAGAATACGTCTGCAGGCGCATTTCAAGTGCACCGGTAAGACTGAGGTTGTCCGCGAAAATCTTCTCGGCATTTTTCAGTGCGACCGGATCGATCTCGGTGCCGACGAAAGACCAGCCATAAAGCGCGTGGCCAAGCATCGGATAGATGGCGTTCGCCCCGCAGCCTACGTCCAGCACCCGTACGGCCTGGCCGCGCGGGATGGCGTCACCGTTGCTGCTGGCGAGCAGATCCGCCATGTTGTGCAGATAGTCGGCGCGGCCGGGGATTGGCGGGCACAGGTAACCGGGAGGAATATCCCAGTGCGCAATCCCGTAGAAATGGGCAAGCAGTGCGGCGTTGAGCGCCTTGACCGCTGCCGGATCGGCGAAGTCCACCGAAGCGTCACCATGCGAATTGGTGTGTACAAAAGCAGCGAGTGCCGGGTGACTGGCAATGAGCGCCGGGAAATCGTAGCGTTCGCGATGCAGGTTGCGTGGATGCAGCCCGCTTTTTATTGCAGGAAAGGTTTTTTTGGGGGCCATGGCGCAAGCTTAGCAGGAAGCCTGCAGGTGTTGTCCGGATTCGCCAGCCCGGCGCGCAGGTGTTTTGCGCGCCGGAGAGGTGGTTTCATGCCGTGCAGGTTTCTTCGGTGAGGCAGGCCGCGAGGATGGCCAGGCCGCGTTCCATCTCTTCCGGTGTGGCGCGGCTGTAGTTCAGGCGCAGGTGCTGGCGTCCCTCGGCCGGGTTGGCGAAGAACGCTTCCCCGGGCATGAACGCCACACCTCGCTCGATGGCGCGGTCCAGCATGGCGCGGGTGGCATCATGCTTACGCAGTTTGAGCCAGAAGAACAATCCGCCGCGTGGCATCTCCCAATCGGCAAGTTTTCCGAAATGGCGTTGCAATGCTGCCTGCATGGCGTCGCGGCGAATGCGGTAACCCTCACGCAGACGGGCGAGGTCGCGGCTGCGGGTGTCGCTGTTCAGCCAGTGTGCCACGGCGTGCTGGCCGGGGCGCTGGGTGTGCAGGTCTGCGGCCTGCTTGAGACGTACCAGATGCGGCATCAGCGCCGGGTGTGCAGCCAAGTAGCCCATGCGCCAGCCAGGCCAGAGGATCTTGGAGAAGCTGCCCAGATAAATCCATGGTGCGCGTTTGAGGAGCGAGCAGATCGGTGTCATCGGATGGCTGACATCAAGCGCCACGCTGCGATAGGGCTCGTCTTCGATCAGGATCACGTTGTAGCGGTCGAAGAGTTCGGCCACCGCGACGCGGGCTTGCGGGCTGTAGCAGGCGCCGCCGGGATTCTGGAAGCAGGGGATGAGGTAAGCACAGCGAGGCCGTTTTTCCGCGAGCAGGCGCTCCAGCGCTGGCAGATCGGGACCTTCCGGGGTGAGCGGGGCACAGGCGATGTCAGCGCCGAAGAGTTCGAAGACTTGCAGCGCGGCTACATAAGTAGGGCCTTCGCAAAGCATTGGTGTGCCTTCGTCCAGCAATAGTTTTGCGGCGAAATCCAGTCCTTGCTGCGAGCCTGCCAGCGCCAGCACCTGTTCAGGCTGCACGTGCAGGCCGGTCTCGTCGATCCAGGCTGCTACCGCCTGACGAAACACCGGCTCGCCTTCGCTGGTTCCGTACTGGTAGAGTGCCGGGTCTGTGGTGGCGGCCACTGGCAGTGCAGGCATCAGATCTGCCGCAGGCAAACCACCAGCGAACGAGATCATGCCGGGCCGGGCTGTGGCGGCAAGAATGTCACGCACCAGCGAGGATTTCAGGCGTTGGGTGCGGCGGGCGAGCGGTGGGCTGGAAGAATCCATCTGGGCCTCCAAATAGGTCAAATATATTGACCAATATTAGAGAGCGTACTAAAAAAAGTCAACATGATTGACCATAATTTTGACACCCGTGATGCCGAGCTGCATACGGCGATCGAGCTGTTTTTCTTTGCCTACCGGGCGTTTACGGCGCAACCCGATGCGATCCTGGCAGAGCGTGGACTGGCTCGTCTGCATCACCGGATCCTGTATTTCGTGGCGCGACGTCCGGGGCAGCGGGTCAGTGATCTGCTGGCCACGCTGGGAGTGAGCAAACAGGCGCTGCATGGCCCGCTCAAGCAGTTGCTGGAGAGCGGGTTGGTGCTGATGCAGGAAGACGCCAATGATCGACGCGCCCGCTGCCTTTCACTCAGTGACGAGGGGCTTACGCTGGAAGCGCGGCTGTCGCAGACCCAGCGCGAGATCCTGGCAGGGGTGTTTGCCCGGCAAGGAGAGGGGGCGGAGTTTGCGTGGCGGCAAGTGATGACCGAGTTGGCGGGCAGATCGGGCGGTGGACAGGCATAATCCGCCCGTCGCGTTTCGGTAACTCATGCAGAAAGGTCTGGTCCATGCCCGTCATCCTCGTCAAACACCCCCTGGTACAGCACAAGATCGGCCTCACCCGTGAAGCCGACATTTCGACCAAGAAATTCCGCGAACTCACCTCTGAACTGGCACGTTTGCTTGCCTATGAAGCCACGGCGGACTTCGAACTGGCGCCGGTCACCATCGATTGCTGGAGCGGCCCCACTGAAGTCCAGCAGATCAAGGGCAAGAAGGTGACCGTGGTGCCGATCCTGCGCGCCGGGCTGGGGATGCTTGATGGCGTGCTGGACATGATCCCGAGTGCCAAGGTCAGCGTGGTGGGGCTGTCGCGCAACGAAGAAACGCTCGCGCCGATCCACTATTTCGAGAAGTTTGTCGGCAAGCTTGACGAGCGCTGCGCCCTGATTGTTGACCCGATGCTGGCCACCGCAGGCTCGATGATTGCCACGGTTGATCTGCTCAAGCGTCGCGGCTGCAAGGATGTGCGCGCACTGGTGATGGTCGCTGCGCCCGAGGGGATTGCCGCGCTTGAAAAGGCCCATCCCGACGTGCGTTGCTGGACCGCCGCTATCGACCATCATCTGAACGAAAACGGCTATATCATCCCTGGCCTTGGCGATGCCGGTGACAAGATTTTCGGTACAACCCAGAAGTAACAACAGCAAAGGACTTGTTGATGAGTAACCCGATCACCACGGCCTCCGGCCTGATCTATGAAGATATCGTGACCGGCAGTGGCGAAGCGGCGCAAGCAGGCCGTTCCGTGCAGGTGCATTACACAGGCTGGTTGAGTTCGGGTGAAAAATTTGATTCCAGCGTGGATCGCGACGAACCCTTCAGCTTCCCGCTCGGCGCCGGGCAGGTGATTCCGGGCTGGGACGAGGGCGTGCAAGGCATGCTGGTTGGGGGCAAGCGCAAGCTGACCATTCCGGCAGCACTGGGTTACGGCGAAGAAGGTGCTGGCGGCGTGATCCCGCCGAACGCCACGCTGGTGTTTGAAGTCGAGCTGCTCGGCATCGAGCCGCCGCTGGACATGACAATGCGCGATCCGGTGACTACCGCCTCCGGTCTGACCTACGACGACAGCATCTTTGGGACGGGCGCCGTGGCCAAGGCTGGCCAATACGTGTCGGTGCATTACACAGGCTGGCTCACCACCGGTGAGAAATTCGACTCCAGCAAGGATCGTGGTGAGCCCTTCAACTTTCCGCTCGGCGGGCGCCGCGTTATCGCGGGCTGGGACGAAGGTGTGCAAGGCATGAAGGTTGGCGGTACCCGCAAATTGATCATCCCGCCCGAGCTGGGTTACGGTGCCCGCGGTGCAGGTGGCGTGATTCCGCCCAATGCCACGCTGGTGTTTGAAGTCGAGCTGCTCGACGTACAGTAATTGCTGGAGCGGCCTTTGGCCGCGAGTCAAACTTGCGGGGGCGACGCGATGCGCATTTGCGCGGCAGGACGTCTTCCCCGCTGCCCTGATTGGCGTTCGCGCCTGTAGTGCCCGATCATGAAAGATAGCAAAGCCCCTGTTACTGCTGCGATTCGCGTTTTGCGCGAACACAAGGCGGCGTTTACCGATCATCTGTATGCCTACGAAGAACACGGCGGAACGGCGGTGAGCGCTCGCGAGCTTGGCGTGGAGGAGCATGCGGTGATCAAGACCCTGATCATGGAAGATGAGCACAAGCATCCGCTGATCGTGCTGATGCATGGTGATCATGAGGTGTCCACCAAGAATCTGGCACGGCATATCGGCGTGAAAACCATCGCACCTTGTGCGCCGGATGTGGCGAACCGTCATTCTGGGTACATGGTGGGGGGAACCAGCCCCTTCGGAACGAAGAAAGCGATGCCGGTCTACCTGCAGCAAAGCATCCTTGCCCTTCCCACCATTTACATCAACGGTGGCAAGCGTGGCTATCTGATCGGCATTGCGCCGCAGGTTGTTGTGGATATCCTGCGGCCTGTGCTGGTCGACGTGATTGCCTGAGTCCGGGGACTGGATTCCATCCCCGGACACCCTTGCGTTTTACTCCGAATCCTCCAGCCAGGTCCGCCCGTCGCGTTCGATCAGGGCGACCGAGGCCGAGGGCCCCCAGGTGCCTGCGGCATAGTGATGGATGCGTTGGGCGGTGTTGTTCCAGGCCGCGAGGATCGGATCGACCCAGCGCCACGCGGCAGCCACTTCGTCGTGCCGCATGAATAGCGTCTGGTTGCCGCGGATCACATCCATCAACAGCCGTTCGTAGGCATCCGGGTTGGATACGCCGAAGGTTTCGGCAAAGCTCATGTCCAGCGGAATGCTGCGCAGGCGCATCCCGCCGGGGCCGGGATCCTTGATCATCACTTCGAGTGTCATGCCCTCGTCCGGCTGCAGGCGGATGACCAGGCGGTTCTGGCTGATGCGTCCGGCGGTGTGGTCGAAAATGGAGTGCGAAATCGGCCGGAAATTCACCACGATTTCCGAGGTGCGTCCGCCCAGGCGCTTGCCCGTGCGCAGGAAGAAGGGCACCCCGGCCCAGCGCCAGTTGGCGATCTCGGCACGGATCGCGACAAAGGTCTCGGTATCGCTTTCGTCCTTGCCGATATCTTCCAGATAACCCGGTGCAGGCAGGCCGCCGACGGAACCGCTGCGGTATTGACCGCGAACGGTGCAGTGCTCTGCATTGCGTTCATTGATGCGCTTGAGTGCCTTGAGGACCTTGAGTTTCTCGTCACGCACGGAATCCGCCTGAAAAGCGTCTGGCGGTTCCATCGCGATCAGGCACAGCAGTTGCAGGATGTGGTTCTGCACCATGTCACGTACGGCACCAGACGTGTCGTAATAACCGCCGCGGTCGCCCACACCAATGTCTTCGGCTACGGTGATCTGGATGTGATCGATGTGGGTGCTGTTCCAGAGGGGTTCGAACATGCGGTTGGCAAAGCGTAGTGCCATGAGGTTCTGGACGGTTTCCTTGCCCAGATAATGGTCGATGCGGAAGACCTGGCTTTCTTCAAAAACACAGGCAACGGCGGCATTTACTTCGCGGGCACTTTCGCCGTCCTTGCCCAGCGGTTTTTCCACCACGACACGGCTGTGAGGCGTGACCAGGCCGAACTGTTTGATGCGCTGACTGATCGGTGCAAACAGATCCGGTGATACGGCGAAGTAGAACGCACGCACAAACTCGACACCGCTCGCGAGGAGCGCTGCCAGTTCCGGCCAGCCGGCCTCGCCCGTGACGTCAACCGAGCAAAAGTGGATCCGGCCGAGAAAGCGTTCAAGGGCTTCGGGTTCAAGATCTGCGGCCTTGACGTGATCTTTGAGGGATTGGCGCACGAACCCCAGATATCCATCGTCACCCAGCGTTCTGCGTGATACACCGATAATGCGCCCATTGCTGGGCAACTGGCCGGCGCGATCACGCTGGAACAGAGCCGGCAGCAGCTTGCGTGCGGCCAGGTCGCCGGTGCCACCGAAGACGACAAGATCGAAGGGCGAGACCTGAATGGTGCGGGAGGACATGGTGAAAACTCCAGTCAGTGTGCAATGCACAAAGTGTAGCGCCGAATGCCGGTGCTTTTGTCTGTTTGAATTGTTTGGGTAAATATCCGGGCCCGATAGCACAAGAGACACGTTCGCGCGGGCCGATCTGTGCTGCCGGCGTAGAATGGCGGCTCGCTGCATTCCCGCCAGTCTGACTTCATCATGCATCTTTTCCTTGACCGCTTGTTGGCCGCTTCCCCGTTGTTTGTTCTGATCTTTGCTGGTTACGCCATCGTGCGCTGGGGCAAGTGGCCACGGATTGTGTCGGAGGCACTGACCCGTTTTGTTTTTGCACTGGCCCTGCCTGCCTTCCTGTTTTTTACGATGAGCGATTTCTCGAAGTTGCCGGCTGTCGATGCGAGGCTGTTACTGGCTTTCTTCGGCGGGGCTTTGCTGGTCTTCGTGCTCGGTCGCATCGTTGCGGCTCGCGTATTCCGGCTCGATGGTGTCTCGGCTTCTGTGTTCGCTTTGGGCGGGATTTTTTCCAATAACGTGATGCTGGGGCTGCCGCTGGCAAAAGCAACCCTGGGCGATGGCGCTGTGCCCAGTGTGGCGTTGGTACTGGTCTTCAATTCGCTGACCTTGTGGACGCTGGTGACGGTGTCGGTGGAATGGGCCCGGCATGGAGAGTTCTCGGTTCATGGTTTTGCCAAGACAGCATGCAGCGTGATTACCAACCCGATTGTGGCAGCCATTGTCTCAGGCACCTTGTATGGTCTGACTGGCTGGCCCTTGCCTTCGTTGATCGCCAGCCCGCTGGAGATGGTTGGGAATTCCGCGACGCCGATGGCGCTGGTGGTGCTGGGAATGGGGCTGGCCGAGTACAGTGTGCGTGAAGGTATCGCGCAGAGTTTGACGATCTGTCTGGTCAAGCTGCTGGTGCTGCCCGTCGTGGTGTGGGGACTGGCCCTGATGCTGGGGCTGCCAAAGATGGAGACGCAGGTCGTGGTGCTGCTCTCGTCCATGGCAATGGGCGTGAATGTCTATCTGATGTCTCGCCAGTTCAATGCGCTGGAAGGACCGACGGCCGCTGCCTTGGTGTTGTCCACCGTGCTGGCTGCGATCACCACGCCGATCATGCTGACCTTGATTGCGCTGGCGGGATAAGTTCGGCTGGCGAGCAGCCGGGTCGGTGGATTCCGACTATTTTTGAGCCGTGCTGATGTTTTTCAGCCCCTCTTCGATCAGCGCATTGAGCTGGGTCGACAAGGCGCTGCTGTTCGTGTCCGTATTCGTCTCAAAGAAACTGCTGACATCCGAGCTTGAGTTGTCCGTGCCATACAGCGGATTGTTTTCCATGAGACTGCGTTTGACTTCGTTCAGCAAGCCTTTGGCATTGTAGGTCGTGGTACTGGACGAGTCCGAACCATTTGCCGAGCTGAGCGTCACCAGTGCGGAGTAGAGCGCACTGGCCGTACCGTCTCCGGTTGACATCGCATTCGACACGGCAGTGCTCAAATCGGTCAACGTGCTGTCAGTTTTGCTGTTGCTCGTGCTGCTTGTCGTACCGGAATTTTGCGAGGCCAGCAGGGCTGTGAGTTGTGCCACGGTCGACGAAACGGATGAAACGCTCATGATGTCAATCCTCCTGATGGAATTTACACACCCGGACGGCATTTTTTGCCGGTAAAGCACAAGGCATTCGCGTCTAAGGCGGCTGGTTTTGCCGACTAGCGGGGTTTTCCGGAGTGATGCGCCGCCTGGGCTGTGTTCTTCCCTGTTTACGCATGCAGCGTGCCAGGTGAATGGACTTGTTTGAGTTTTGCTTATGTCATGCCTATTCATTGAGATGAAGTGGCAGAAACAAGCGGGCGTTTTGCGAAAAAAAAACGATAAACGCTTATTTTATGAAAGTGGAGATAATCATCGAGGAAGCAGACAGTCTACATAACTCAAAATCTAAGGAGGAGTGCCATGAAGCGTCAGATTGCCTTCGCAGCATCATCGCTGGTGATCGTTCTGATAACGGCGTGTAGTTCTGTGCCGTCAGCACCTACGGCGAATTCGCCTGCGCAGGCGAAAGCAGGGGTCCTGGTTACCCCCGAGGGTGAAAAGCTCTATGTGTTCAAAAAAGATCCCGCAGGGAAAAGCTCTTGCGTGCGTGATTGTCTGAAGCCGTATCGGCCCTTGTTCTCGACGCCGGATGACAAGTCTGTCGGGGATTACACCAGCATCGAGCGTCCAGACGGGATGAGTCAATGGGCATATAAAGGCAAGGCGCTTTATACCTGTCCGGTTTCCAAGGTCCCCGCAGGCGCACCTGAAAAAGTCGTGAAGGCGGCAGAAAAAAAAGCGGCTGATTGCGCCAAGGGATTGCAG
The DNA here is from genome assembly GCA_018262235.1 of Pseudomonadota bacterium. Classification (GTDB taxonomy): domain Bacteria; phylum Pseudomonadota; class Gammaproteobacteria; order Burkholderiales; family Rhodocyclaceae; genus Uliginosibacterium. The sequence goes on along the minus strand of JAGTRY010000003.1, from coordinate 18,199 downwards.
GGTGACTGGGATATCGCCAAGTCCTGATCAGTGTTTTCTTCCGTGGTGACGCTGGTGTGTTCATTGCGGAAGAGATCGGCGCTCATCGTCTTGGACGATGAGCGCCACCTGGATTTTCTGTCCGTGAGCACCTGCTCATGGATATGCATAGGCTTCTGTTGTGTCCGCATCGCACGGATGGCACGTGTCTAGAAACGATTCCTGGTGCGCTCAGCACCCCAAATCTATCTTGTCTTCCTGAGCGACTCCGGTGATTCTCAGTGTTCCAACCGGTGTTTGCGCGCAACCTCGTGTTCGTCCAGTACCTGTAGCAGCGCGGTGTAGCGGCGCGCGTTGAATGTGCCCGCATCACGGGCGGCACGGATGGCACAGTCGGGTTCCTTGATGTGGCTGCAGTCCCTGAAACGACAGCTACCCAGTAACCCACGGATCTCGAGAAAACCGCACTCGATTTCGTTTTTCGTCAGATGTGCCAGACCAAAGCTCTGCAGCCCGGGGCTGTCGATCAGCTCGCCACCACCAGGCAGCGGGTAGAGTCGGGCGTGGGTAGTGGTGTGCTTGCCGGAATCGAGAACTTCCGAGATCTCACGGGTACGTGCGTCGGCGTCAGGGACCAGCGCGTTGGTGAGGGTGGATTTGCCCATGCCGGATTGGCCGACGAGCAGGCTGGTGTGGTTGGCGAGTTTTGCGCGCAGCGCTTCCACATTGCCTTTGGCGGATAGTTCGAGCACTTCATGGCCGGCCTTGGTAAAGACCTCCAGCTGGGCGCGGGAGAAATCCAGTTGCGCGAGGAGATCACATTTGTTGAGCACGATCAGCACCGGAATGTCCTGTGCATCGGCGGCGACCAGGCAGCGCGTGATCAACTCGTCCGAGAAGCCTGGTTCGGTGGCGACGACGACGACGACCTGGCTTACATTGGCAGCGATCAGTTTTTCTTTCCACTGATCGGCACGGTAGAACAGGCTCCGACGCGGCAGGATCTTGTCGATCACGCCTTGATTGGTGCTGGTCATAGCCAATTCGACGCGATCGCCACAGGCGACTTCGCTTTTTTTGGCACGTGGTACACACAGCACTTGCGTGCCATCTTCAAGCCGGATCGCATATTGACGGCCGAACGCCGCGATGACCGTCCCCTGAGTGACCATGCCTGGGCTGTTCATACGATTCTCTGCAAGTGGCTGATGCGGATGGCTGCGGGCGGGTGCGAATCGTAAAACAGCGAGTGCAGTGGATCAGGTGTGAGTGTCGAGGCGTTGTCGCGATATAACTTGGCCAGTGCGCTGACCAGGTCGCTCGCCTGCGCATTGGCCACCGCATAGGCATCAGCCTCGAACTCGTGTTTGCGTGACCAGAAACTCATCAGCGGGGTGAGCGGGAAGGTGACGGGTCCGAGAATCAGCGAGAAAAGGATCAGGGCCAGCGCTTCGCTTTGTGTCTGTACGCCCAGTCCGTTGTAGAAGGCGGCCTGCTGGCTGAGCCAGCCGAGCACCGCGAACAAGGCCAGCGACAGCACGGCGAACAGTGCGACGCGCTGCCAGATGTGGCGATGCTTGAAGTGGCCGAGCTCGTGAGCCAGCACGGCTTCGACTTCCTCGGGGGAGAGCGTGGCAAGCAGGGTGTCGAAGAACACGATACGCTTGGCCGCGCCGAAGCCGGTGAAGTAGGCATTGCCGTGGGCGCTACGCTTGGAGCCATCCATCACGAACAGCCCCTTGGACTTGAAGCCACAACGTGTGAGCAACGCGTTGATGCGTGTCGCGAGCGCCTCGTCCTTGAGTGGCTCGAACTTGTTGAAAAGTGGCGCAATGAAGATGGGATAAATCACCATCGCCGCGAGATTGAAAGCAATCAGCACGCCCCAGGTCCATAGCCACCAGTTGCCGCCCATGCTGCGCATCAGCCACAGCACCAACCATAGTAGCGGCGCACCGATCAGCGTGGAGATCAGACTGCTCTTTAGGATGTCGGTGATGAAGGTGGCGAGCGTCGTTTTGTTGAAACCGAATTTCTCTTCGAGCACGAAGGTGTAATACAGCGAACCCGGCAACTCCCAGACGAAGCCGAGCACGCTAAGTGCTCCGAACAGCGCGATGCCGTGCCACAGGCTGCTCGGGTCGAGCACGCGGGCGAGCTGTTCGTGCAGCAATTGCAGGCCCCCGCCAAAAGTCAGCAGCAGCAACCAGATGAGGCCCAGCGCCAGATCGATACGGCCGTAGCGCGACTTGGCGACAGTGTAGTCCGCCGCCTTCTGGTGCGCAGTCAGCTCGATGCTGGCGGCGAACTCGGCCGGCACGGCCGCGCGGTGCGCCTGCACGTGGGCGACTTGGCGGATGTTCAGCCATAGGCGGATGGCCGTGCTCAGCACGATGAAAAACACGAAGGCAAAGCTCAGGGTCGAAGCGGTCATGGAGGGATGGTCGTCTTTCGGGTAGTGGCGATCTTGTGGACGCGTGCGAAAATGCCGGCCAATCACGAACGCGAAGGAATTATATGGCACAGGATGCAAACAACCTCGTCTGGCTGGATATGGAGATGACCGGACTGGAACCGGATACCGACCGCATCATCGAAATCGCCATGATCGTCACCGACGTGAATCTGAACGTGCTGGCCGAAAGTCCGGTGGTCGTCGTGCATCAATCCGAGGCGACGCTGGACGCGATGGATGACTGGAACAAGAACACTCATGGCAAATCCGGACTGATCGAGCGCGTGCGTGCCTCGACCACTGACGAAGCCGCCGCTGAGGCTCTCTATCTGGACTGGATGGCGCAGTGGGTACCGAAACGTACGACGCCAATGTGTGGCAATACGATTGGTCAGGACCGCCGTTTCATGGCGCGCTACATGCCGACGCTGGAAGCCTATTTTCACTACCGTAACATTGACGTCAGCACGCTGAAGGAGCTGGCGCGGCGCTGGAACCCGCCGGTACTCGCCGGCATCAGGAAGAGCGAGGCGCACACGGCGCTGGCGGATATTCGGGAATCGATCGAAGAGTTGCGTTACTACCGCGACAATTTTTTGAAATTGCCTGCCTGAAGAACCGCGCCCGCTTGCCTAAGCCGGGCGGCTGTTCCGGGAGACTCGCTGCGCTGGGCTTTCCGTTGCGTATCAGTTCAAATATTTGATAGCCGTGTAGCGGGCGCTGCTCTGTTGGCTGATCGGAAAACCGATGCCAATGCCCATGCCGCTATAACCACCGTGATAGCCGCCGCCGAACATGCCACCGCCGCCCCAGGCGGCGCCGGTACTGTTGGGCTGAGTCTGGGTCACTACTTCGATCAGCGCATCCGCACCGACCTCGTGGGCCTTCTTCAGGATCGTGCTGGAGACTGTCTTGTGGGTGTCATCCACCACCGCACCGAGCGGGCTCTCTATGTAGCCAAGGATGGAGTACTTGCGATCCGGCTCGCCGATGAACCATATGTCGATCCCTTCATTCACGAAACGCGAGCCGCCTTTGCCGATGTAAGTGTTGTCACGGCTTTCGTGTGGGTAAAAATTCGTTGTTGCGCAGGCCGAGACCAGCAAACAGACCGAGGCGAGGGCGATGGACTTGAGCAGAGATTTCATGATGGCTCCTGAATCTGTAATTGCTCTTGCAGTGTAGGCTGTCAGTCGGGTTGGCGGGGAAGTGCTCTGGGCGAGAACAGGCGCGGCGAAATAAAATTTTCGGTAACCCCTTTGACACAAAAATAAACATCGCTATAATGCGCAGCTCTCCAGGCGCGTAGCTCAGCTGGTTAGAGCACCACCTTGACATGGTGGGGGTCGTTGGTTCGAGTCCAATCGCGCCTACCAACGAATTTTCAGTAACGAGGATTCACGATGTTCCGAACTTGCCGCACGACAACTGCTCGTTAAGCGCTTCGGAGTCGCCTTGTCCTGTTATTGATTGAAAAAGTGCGGCTTAGCCCGCACTTTTTTTTTGCCCTTTTCGATAGAGGCCCTGCAATGCCGAATATCACGCTTCCTGATGGTTCTGTTCGCAGTTTCGATGTCCCTGTTTCGGTGGCACAAGTTGCTGCATCAATCGGCGCGGGTCTGGCCAAAGCGGCCCTGGCTGGCAAGGTCGACGGGCGTGTGGTTGATACCTCGTACGTCATTGAAGCGGATGCCGGCTTGGCGATCGTGACTGAAAAAGACGCGGATGGTCTTGAGGTCATTCGCCACTCGACGGCGCACTTGCTCGCCTATGCGGTCAAGGAATTGTTTCCTGAGGCACAGGTCACCATTGGCCCGGTCATTGAGCACGGGTTCTATTACGACTTTGCTTACTCCCGCCCGTTTACGCCGGAAGATCTCGAAGCCATCGAAAAGCGCATGGCCGAGCTGGCCAAGAAAGATGTAGCTATCAGCCGCGAGGAATGGGATCGCGATGAGGCTGTGAAATTCTTTCTGGGCTTGGGCGAGAATTACAAGGCCGAATTGATTGGCGCAATCCCGGCTGGTCAGACCATTTCGCTGTATCGCGAAGGGGATTTCATCGATTTGTGCCGTGGCCCGCACGTGCCTTCGACAGGCAAACTCAAGCATTTCAAACTCATGAAGGTGGCTGGCGCCTACTGGCGTGGCGATGCCAAGAATGCGCAGTTACAGCGCATCTATGGCACGGCCTGGGCCAAGAAAGAAGAGCTTGAGGCCTATCTGTTGATGCTTGAGGAGGCCGAGAAGCGTGACCATCGCCGTGTGGGCAAGCAGCTGGACCTGTTTCACCTGCAGGACGAAGCGCCGGGGATGGTGTTCTGGCACCCGAAGGGCTGGACCTTGTGGCAGCAGGTCGAGCAGTACATGCGTACGCGCCTCAACGCGGCAGGCTACCAGGAGGTCCGTACGCCAATGGTGATGGATCGCACCTTGTGGGAAAAGTCGGGCCATTGGGAAAATTACCGCGACAATATGTTCACCACCGAGTCGGAAAAACGCGACTATGCGGTGAAACCGATGAATTGTCCGGGTCACGTGCAGATCTTTAATCACGGGCTGCGTTCCTATCGGGATCTGCCGATGCGTCTGGCTGAGTTCGGATCCTGTCATCGCAATGAGCCCTCTGGCGCATTGCATGGTTTGATGCGCGTGCGTGGTTTTGTGCAGGATGACGCTCACATTTTTGCGACCGAAGACCAGATCGAGTCCGAGGCCATGGCCTTCGACTCTTTGCTGATGAGTGTGTATCAGGATTTTGGTTTTCACGATGTTGCGGTCAAGCTTGCTTTGCGTCCGGACAAGCGTGCGGGTTCCGATGAGGTCTGGGACAAGGCTGAAAACGGCTTGCGTGCGGCACTTAAGGCCTCGGGCAAGGAATGGGAAGAGTTGCCGGGCGAGGGGGCTTTTTACGGGCCCAAGGTCGAATATCACATCAAGGACGCGTTGGGTCGTTCCTGGCAGTGCGGCACGATCCAGCTGGACTTTGTTTTGCCGGAACGTCTGGGAGCGGAATATGTTGCCGAAGACAATGCGCGCAAACGTCCGGTCATGCTGCACCGCGCGATTCTGGGCTCGCTTGAGCGCTTCCTCGGTATCCTGATCGAAAATCATGCAGGGGCCTTCCCTTTGTGGTTGGCGCCGACTCAGGCTGTGGTGCTGAATATTTCCGAGGCGCAGGCCGACTATGTGGCTGATCTGGCCGCTCAGCTCCGTGCCCAAGGCTTCAGGGTTGAAGCAGATTTGCGGAATGAGAAGATTAACTATAAAATCCGCGAACATAGCTTGCAAAAGCTGCCCTACCTGCTGGTTGTCGGCGACAAAGAAAAAGACGCGGGCAAGGTCGCGGTACGAATCCGCGGCGGTCAGGATCTGGGGCAAATGTCCATCACGGAACTGGTCGAGCGCTGGCAAAGCGAACTGAGAAGCCGCCAAGCCTAGTCTCGGTATTTTTGTTTTTTTGGAGAACGTTACCATCGCTCAGGAAAAGAATGCGCACCGCATCAATCGGGAAATCAATGTTTCTGAGGTGCGGCTGGTAGGGGAAGACAGCGAACAATTGGGCATTGTGCCGACACTTCAGGCATTGACCATGGCTGAAGAGGCTGGTGTGGATCTTGTGGAGATTGCTCCGCAGGCCAAGCCGCCGGTTTGCCGTCTGATGGACTACGGCAAGTTCAAGTACCAGGAGCAAAAGCGGGCTCACGAAGCCAAGCTCAAACAAAAGCAGATCCAGGTGAAGGAAGTCAAATTCCGGCCAGGGACTGATGACAACGATTACAACATCAAGATGCGCAACATGATGCGTTTCTTGGATGAAGGCGATAAGGTCAAGGTTACCCTGCGCTACCGGGGGCGTGAAATGGCGCACCAGGAGTTCGGGATTCGGTTGCTGGAGCGCATCAAGACTCAGCTCGGCGAGCTGGTCGTGGTGGAACAGTTTCCGAAACTGGAAGGGCGCCAGCTGGTCATGGTGGTTGCGCCGAAGAAGAAAGTTTGATTTTTGCGGTCATCGCGAGATGGCCGCGAGGGGTGCAGCAGCCCTGGTCGCAAGACTGATTGCTGCAAAACAAGTGGTGCCTTGGTAGTTAAAGCATTCCGTTAGGAGTCACCAGGTTCCATATCCAATATCTGGAGTTTTTTATGCCGAAGATGAAAACCAAGAGTGGCGCCAAAAAGCGCTTCAGGGTTCGCGCCGGTGGTAGCGTGAAACGCGGTTCCGCGTTCAAGCGCCACATCCTGACCAAGAAGACTACCAAGTCCAAGCGTCAACTGCGTGGCGTTCACGCTGTTCACGAGACTGATACGGCACGTGTTGCCGCGATGATGCCTTTCGCTTGAATCAGGAGATAAATAATGCCTCGCGTTAAACGTGGTGTAACGGCACGCGCCCGTCACAAGAAAGTCCTCGACAAAGCCAAGGGTTACCGCGGCCGTCGCAAGAATGTATACCGCATCGCCAAAGAAGCGGTGATGAAGGCTGGTCAATATGCTTATCGCGACCGTCGTCAGCGTAAGCGTCAGTTCCGTACTTTGTGGATTGCGCGTATCAACGCAGCGGCCCGCGAACTCGGTTTGACCTATAGCCGCTTCATGAATGGTCTGAAAAAGGCTGCGATTGAAGTCGACCGCAAGGTGCTGGCTGATCTGGCTGTGTTTGACAAACCCGCTTTTGCGGCGCTTGCCAATCAAGCCAAAGCACAGCTCGGCGCCTGAGCTGCGCAGCAGGACAAGAAGGAGGCGCAGGCCTCCTTTTTTTTGCTTTACCGTAAGCGTGCCGCGACTGGTGCGCTGAATTCGAACCGAATGTGAGTGTTGGCGTGGAAAACCTCGATCAATTGCTCAACGATGCTGTCGCCGCCTTCGCCGCAGCCGCTGACATCAACGCGCTGGAACAAACCAAGGCCCGTTTCCTTGGAAAAAGTGGCAGCGTGACCGAATTACTCAAAGGGCTTGGCAAACTTGACCCCGAGGCACGCAAGAGCGCCGGTGCGGCAATCAATCGCTGTAAGAGCGCGATCGAAACCGCTCTGGAAGCTCGTCGCGAAACCTTGCGTAGTGCCCAACTCGAAGCCCAGTTAGCGGCTGAAGCGCTGGATGTCACCTTGCCAGGACGTGGAATGGGCCGTGGCGGTCTACACCCTGTGGTTCGTACCCAGGAACGCTTTGAAACCCTGTTCCGCTCGATTGGTTTCGATGTGGCCGATGGCCCCGAAATCGAGGCTGATTGGTACAACTTTACTGCGTTGAATACGCCGGACAATCATCCTGCGCGTTCCATGCATGACACCTTCTACATTGAAGGGGCCCAGGATGTGCTGCTGCGTACGCATACCAGCCCGGTGCAGATCCGCGCCATGCAAGTACATGCTGCAAAATATGCCAGTGCCGAGGTGATGCCCGAGTTGCGCATCATTGCGCCTGGGCGGGTGTATCGTGTGGATTCCGATGCCACCCATTCGCCGATGTTCCATCAGGTTGAAGGCCTGTGGGTGGGCGAGGACATCAGCTTTGCCGGTCTGAAAGGCGTGATCATTGATTTCCTGCAGCGGTTTTTTGAAACCGATGAATTGCAGGTGCGTTTCCGTCCGTCCTTCTTCCCCTTCACCGAACCTTCTGCGGAGATTGATTTCGCTTTCTTGAGCGGTCCGAACAAGGGACGCTGGCTGGAAATCGCAGGGTGCGGCATGGTGCATCCAAATGTACTGAAGAATGGTGGGATTGATTCGCAGCGCTATACCGGATTTGCTTTCGGGATGGGGCTGGACCGTTTGACCATGCTGCGCTACGGCGTGAATGACCTGCGTCTGTTCTTCGAGAACGACTTGCGCTTCCTTGCCCAATTCCAGGATTGATTGATCATGCAGTTTTCAGAAAACTGGCTGCGCACCCTGTGCAACCCTTCGCTCAACTCGGATGAGTTGTGTCATTTGCTGACGATGGCTGGCCTTGAGGTTGAAGAGGTTGAGCCGGTTGCGCCTCCGTTCTCGGGAGTCGTTGTTGCTCAGATCGTTTCGTTTGAAAAGCATCCGAATGCTGACAAGCTGAAGGTGTGTCGTGTCGACGTGGGGCAAGCTGAGCCGTTGCAGATTGTTTGCGGCGCTCCAAATGTTGTGGTGGGCATGAAAGCGCCTTGCGCCATGGTTGGGGCCAAGTTACCTGGTTTTGAGATCAAGGCGGCCAAGCTGCGTGGCCTTGAATCCTTCGGCATGATGTGCTCGGCCAATGAGCTGGGCTTGAGCCATGATCATGATGGCCTGCTGGTGCTGCCGGATGATGCTCCTGTGGGTGAAAACCTGCGGAACTATCTCGCGCTTGATGACAAGAAAATCACGATCAAGCTCACCCCTAATCGGGCGGATTGCTTGAGTCTTACAGGCGTTGCGCGTGAATTGGCTGCGTTGACTGGAACTCCCGCGCAATTGCTTGAACCATTGAGTGTGGCCGTGACCCATGACCGGCAGCGCGCAGTGGTGCTCGATGCGCCAGAAGCTTGCCCGCGCTATTGTGGCCGTGTCATTTCTGGGGTGAATGCCAAGGCGGCGACTCCAGGCTGGATGAAAGCTCGTCTGGAGCGCTGTGGCGTACGCTCGATCAGCGCCGCTGTCGATATCACCAACTATGTGATGCTTGAACTTGGTCAGCCCTTGCATGCATTTGATAACGCGATGCTGAGTGGAGCGATTCATGTTCGCTGGCCGAAACCAGGTGAGAAGCTCACGTTACTGAACGGGCAAGTCATTGAACCGGCGACAAACATGCTGCTGATTGCTGATGAGGCTCGCCCGCTGGCATTGGCAGGCGTGATGGGGGGGGAGAACAGTGGCGTGTCGGACGACACTTCCGAGATCTTCCTGGAGTCGGCATTTTTCCTGCCTGACGCGATTGTCGGACGGGCGCGTGCGCTTGGCTTCTCCTCAGATGCGTCCCATCGGTATGAGCGTGGCGTTGATTACGAATTGGCACAAAAAGCCATGACCCGCGCGACCCAGTTGCTGGTGGATATTTGTGGTGGCAGTGCAGGCCCGGTGGTCGAAGCCGTTTCGGTTGCGCATTTGCCCCAGCGCAAGGCAGTCTGTTTCCGTCCGGCGCGTGCGCGCAAGATTCTGGGTTTTGATGTCTCGGACGAGAGTATCCATACCTCGCTGATTCATCTGGGCATGCGTGTGGCTGATGTCGATGGCATTCTGGAAGTTACACCGCCGAGTTACCGTTTCGACATCGAGATCGAAGAAGACCTGATTGAAGAAGTTGCACGGGTTTATGGCTACGACAATATCCGGCCTCTGCCGCCCAAGGCGCCGGTAACAATGCAGGCCTGCACCGAGCAGACCCGCCCTGTGCATCGTTTGCGCAGGCTGCTTGCAGCGCAGGACTATCAGGAAGTCATCAGCTACGCTTTCGTCGAAGAGGCGTGGGAACGCGACTTCGCCGGGAATGAAGATCCGATCAAACTGGCTAATCCGATTGCCAGCCAGATGGGTGTGATGCGTTCAACCCTGCTGGGGGGCTTGGTGGGAGCGTTGAGCACGAATTTGCGTCGCCGTGCCAGTCGTGTGCGGTTGTTCGAAATCGGCCGCTGTTTTGCCAAGGACGCGTCCGGGGCCCCTGTCGAAGGCTATTCCCAGCCAATGCGTGTCGCAGGTCTTGCCTGGGGACCGGTAGCTCCAGAGCAGTGGGGGCAGGCTTCACGCCGAGTGGATTTCTATGATGTAAAACGCGACGTGGAGATACTGCTGGGCGGCCGCGCAGAATTTGTGGCGGCCAAGCATCCTGGTTTCCATCCGGGCCGCTCTGCTGAGATTAAAGTGCAAGGGTGTGTGACGGGGTTCATGGGCGAGTTACATCCAGCATTGGTACAGCGCTATGATCTGGCAAATGCACCGATTCTCTTTGAACTCTCGCTGGATGCTGTACTAGCGAGTCAGGTTCCAGCGTTCGCTGAACTGCCGCGCCATCCGACCGTGATGCGTGATCTGGCGTTGGTCGTCGGAAATGCCGTCACGGCCGATGCTCTGGTGTCCGGTTTGCGTGCCGCAGCAGTAGAGATCGTTCGGGCCGTGGATGTCTTTGATGTTTATTCGGGCAAGGGGATCGAGCCTGATCAGAAGAGTGTTGCACTTCGGGTGATGCTCCAGCATGCTGAACGCACGCTGGAAGAGGCGGAAATTGATAACGCGATGCGGGCGCTGATTAGTGCTGCCGAACGCGAATTTGGGGGGCGTCTGCGTGCCTGAGATTGATAAAAACACAGCACCGACTTTGACCAAGGCTGAGCTGGCCGACTTGCTCTTTGATCAGGTTGGTTTAAACAAGCGCGAAGCCAAGGACATGGTTGAAGGGTTTTTCGACGAGATCCGTAACGCGCTGGAGCGTGGCGAAGAGGTGAAACTTTCTGGCTTTGGCAATTTCCAATTGCGGGACAAACCGCAGCGTCCGGGGCGTAACCCCAAGACCGGCGAAGAGATCCCTATCACCGCCCGGCGGGTTGTGACATTTCATGCCAGTCAGAAATTGAAAATGACAGTAGAGCAACTGAGTGATGGACAACCTGCTTGAAGATGTCGGTGAACTGCCTCCCATTCCCGCCAAACGGTATTTTACGATTGGCGAGGTGAGTGAGCTGTGCGGCGTCAAACCGCATGTGCTGCGCTATTGGGAGCAGGAGTTCACGCAGCTCAAGCCCGTCAAGCGGCGTGGTAACCGTCGCTACTACCAGCGCCACGAAGTCTTGCTGGTACGCCGAATCCGCGAGCTGTTGTATAGCGAGGGCTTTACCATTAGTGGCGCACGCAATCGCCTGGAGGAATATCAGATCCTCAAACTTGAAACGGAAGAGATCGTCGAGCGTGGTCGTGCTACCTCCGTGCAATTACGTGAAGATCTGGAAGCCGTATTGGCGATTTTGCGGGCGTGAAGGAAGAAAAGCAGTGTGATTGGCTGGCGTAAAACTGTAGGCCTGCTATAATTCGGCCTCTGTGTCGGGGCGTAGCGCAGCCTGGTAGCGCACTTGCATGGGGTGCAAGGGGTCGCGAGTTCGAATCCCGCCGCCCCGACCAACAGAAACAAGCACTTAGCCCAATCCTCGGATTGGGCTTTTTGCTTTTTCAGCCAAAAAACAGAATCTGGTTACCGTTCGGTTACCGTTTGCCAGTCGTTGAAGACGGGTGTCCGCAGCTTCGTTAGCCGTAGTGATTGCCGTTTGATATGACTGCTGTGTCGTTTGAGGCCGTGCTGTCCGACACGTACGGCCATGCCTTCGAACCTTTTGTTTCCATCGAGGCGCTCATCCACCTTCTCCCCCTGAGCTGGAGAGGTTAGTCCATCCGCTGCATAGGGCTTAACCGATAGTAGGGGCCTGCGTGCATGTGCGGACATGTGCCAAGCTGCTGCATCCGAGCTACAGGGCTACACTACGAACTCAGTCGTGCGATTGGCATCGTGGATGCGCAAAAAAATTAGCTTGATACGAAGGGGGCGTGGCGTGGACCAAGGGATAGGCTTGGCGGGTAAAAGTGCGCAAGAAGTTTGTGCTCTCACACTTGACGAAGCTCGGTACTTTTTCTTGGATATGAATCCAGGAAAGACCAAGGAAGACTTCGAGAGAGACGTCCTAGGGCCTCTTGAACGGAGTCAAAGCAACATATCTGGCCTTGCCGCCGCTCAGCAATTTGAAGAAGCCTTGCGGCTAAACAAAATACCCGGCGCATTGATCGCACCTATGGCGATAGCGATCTCCTATAGTTTTGAGGCTTTAAACATGGCTGATCAATATAGGATTGAGGATGCGTGGAGATTGGTTGCGGAAGCTCGCTTTTACATGGCGTACGTGTACGCAAGCAGTCACTTGCTTCGCGATGTACCGGCCATACAAAAGCATCAGCGAAAACTTCAAGCATCGGCCGGGGCGAAAGCAAAGAAGGAAAAAATGTATGGGGCTTTAAAGTTGGTGGTCGGTGAATTGGCGATTCGCTTGATGCCTGAGAGTGGCTGGCCCTCACGAAGGCAGGCATCAAAAAAAATTCGAGACAATCTAGAAAAAAACAACAAATTGTCACCTCTCTCGATTGATCAAGCGCAGGACACAATTGACGGTTGGCTATCGGAGTTACCTAATGCCAAGGAGTTGTTTCCACCGCGTGGTGCTCCTAAGTCGTAGCTGGAACTGTACCGTTTACTGGCAGGCATAGTAGGTCTGCCAGCAAACGGGATAGAGCTGCCCGCGCCTATTTGCGATCCTTGAAACCACTGGAGTATCCCAGTTGGACAAGGAAGCAGATATGGAAAATCAATTAAACGGTTCATTGCGCGTCCTGCGCATCAAGCAATTCGCCCATCTTCTTCAGCTGAGCCGGGCGGCGATTTACGACCGGATGAATCCCAAGTCTCCGCGTCATGACGCCACCTTCCCGAGGCCGATTCGCCTGGGCGCCAACTCGGTGGGGTGGCTTGAATGCGAAGTCGATGCATGGATCGCCAAACAGGCCGATTGCCGTGAGCCGGTACTCCAGACGGGGGAAGCGCAATGAACCGCATTCCGCTTCCGTTCCCGGTTGAGGCATTGCCTCCTACCTTGCGCGCAGCAGTCGAAGAAGCCAGCATCGTGACACAGGCACCGCTCGCTCTGATTGCCAGTTCGGCGTTAGCGGCCGCATCGCTGGCGGTGCAGGCCAAGTATGACGTCAAGCGCTACGACGACTTGGTTTCGCCCTGCTCCCTGTACGTCATCACCATCGCCGAGTCTGGTGAGCGCAAGACCACAGTCGATCGGCTCTTCATGACGCCGTTCGAGCAGTTCGAAGCGGCCTTTGCGCAGACGGGGTGCGAAGCGGCAGACAGCAATGAAGGGGAGGGTGAAGATGACTAAACTCAAAAAACTGGTCGCCCAGATCCGTCTGATTTACCAAGATACCACCCCGGCAGGTTTTCTGGAGGGGCTTCGCAAGAACACCCCCTCGGCCGGATTGTTTGAGGATGAAGCAGGGCGGGTATTTAGCAGCCGGCTGTTCGAAGACCTGGCTCCCCTCAACAAGATATGGGGTGGCAGTTCCGTGCGCGTCGATCGCAAATACGATAGTTTCACGATCCGCGCGCCCCGGTGCACCATATCGTGGATGGTGCAACCGAAGATCTTCGAGAAGTTCATGAACCGCAAAGGGGATGAGGTCCGTGGGATTGGCTTTCTTGCCCGCTGTCTGGTGAACTACCCCTTCTCAACGCAGGGCAGCCGTCAGCAGCGTCGCGGCCTGCTGCGCCTGGAGGCGATTGAGCGTTTTCGTAGGCGGGTCACCGCGTTGCTCAACGATCAGATCGATTTGCTCCGTCCTCGTACTACCGAAGATGACGGCGACAAAGTGATTCTGAACTTCAGCGTGGCTGCGCAGGCCGAATGGGAGAACGTCGCCAATGCCGTCGAAGCCGCACTTCGGCCGGGGGGCGTGTTCTGCGAGACGCGTGACTATGGCTCCAAGGTCGCCGAAAACATTGCCCGTCTGGCTGGCGTCCTTCATGCTTTCGAAGGCTACGCAGGCACCACTATCTCCCTCGAAACCCTGCTGTCCGCCAAAGCAATCGTGCTTTGGTACGCCCAGGAATTCGTACGTTTGTTCTCACCGCCTGATCCGATGGAAGAATTGCAGAAGGAGGCGGAGGAGTTGGATCGCTGGTTTGTGCGCTTTATCCGTACGCGGGGCATGCCGAACCATGGTCACTTCCCGAAAAGTTTTCTGTTGCAATACGGCCCGAATTCATTGCGCCGTCGCGACAGACTGCAGTGCGCGCTGGAATATTTGCAGGCACAGGGGAAGCTCAGACTGCTGACCTTTGGAACTCCCAATGGCAAGCATTACAAGGTGATCGTTGAATTGTTTGGCAGCCTTTACATGCCTCACTCGACAAGTCCTGCGATCACAAGCGCCCATCCCGTGGCTTCGGTCGGCGGCTTTGTATTCGATGACTACAGGGTGTAGTCACCACGGATGACCGCACTGTCTGCCAGAGAATGGCAGGCAGTGCCCAGGACTCCCATCGAAAAAAGAAACCAATGCAAAGTTTCCTGTCAGCAAAGGTTTGGCAACCTAATGACCAAAACGTTGCTCTTACCCGTCCGCCTCTTCGAATCTAAAGAATAGCCATTGCTCGGTCATTCACTGGATTGATCGATGCGTGTCGGCATTGCCGTTCCTTGAGTCTCAACCCCATCAAACGAATCCGCTAATCCCGCTAAGCCTTAGCGGGATTAGCGGAGCGGAATGCGGTGTATTCCGGCTGCGCAAGCTCCAAATAAGTGGCGCTCATAAATAAAGCTAATAAAAATAGTAGGGGATTATGGCCGCACGCTGGCGCGGGTGCTGGTGTCTGAGTCTGATGTGGGGCTTGCCCAGGTCCGTAGTGGCCTCGCCTGGTTCTATGCCAAGTACGGCCATGAACAGCCGGCCGAAGAAGCGCGGCGTTACGCTGATGCTGAGCATTCAGCCAAGGTTGCCAGAAAAGGCTTGTGGTCCGATTTGGATCCAGTTCCTCCTTGGGATTGGAGGCATAAGCCGAATGCAGGCGCGCCCTATTAGCTGGGCCTTCGTCAAGTGCCGTAGTGTGGGGTGATCTGTGCTGGAGTTTTGTTCAGACACATATCACTCACTGGAGAAGTGGACCTGGCGTTCCTTTTTCGTGGTTTTGGACAACAGATCTGAGCCCTCCTGATTGCTGTCAGCAGCAATCAGGAGGGCTTTTTTGTGTTTGTGCTGGCAGGGGAGGGAACCTCCTCCAGTTCACGCAGTTCGTCCTGAACCCGCTTCAGCAGTTCTTCGGCTGATGCCGGTGTTGATGACTGATCCATGTGCCGGTAGCACAGGGTCATGAGTGTCAGCGGATGCACCTTCATGATGCCAGCCAGCGCGTCAATTTTCTCAAGCGTTGGGCTCTTCAAGGCCCGCTCCAGGGTGCTCAGGTAGGTCCGGCTGGAAACCAGCGCAAAGTCTTCCTGAGTGATTCCACGCTCTTTGCGGACGGTTTTGAGCGCTCGCGCAAAAGCTTTTCGAAGTTGTTCTGAGTGATTGGCCATGAGCCTAATCACACGCCTGCGAACACTATAAAACTACAATCTATAGTGTTCGTTTTCTTATGCCACCGGCAACAGAAGTGTTTCCGTTTCCATCATTTCAACTACACGCGAGGCATTCATGCAAACCAAGCAAACTCGAACCATCGCCACGCTGGCGGTCTTGTGCTCCACGCTGCTGATCCAGGGCTGCGGGCAGGAGATTGATGCCAAGCAGGCCACCAATATCAGTGGGCTCCTGTACAAACTCAATGACTCTGATCCATTCACCGGGACGATCACCAACTTCCCGGCAAGCTACGACATGTTTGGCACCGTGGCCGCAGCGGCGTGTTCGCTGCCCGTGAAGAAGGGAAGGCCTGACGGTACGACCAAGTGCGTAACCAGCCAGGGCGTCAAGGTTGTCGAAGTCGATTTCAAGGAAGGTGTGCGCGACGGATCGGAGCAGGTCTGGGATCGCGAGACTGGCAACCTCATCTCCAGTGCCCATTGGAGCAAGGGACACAAGGACGGCAAGCAGGAAAACTACAACCCTGCGAACAAAAAACAGATCATCCTGATCAACTGGTCCAACGGCAACAAGGTCGATGAAGAGAAGCGCTGGTCATTGACCGGAGATGTCGTTCTGACGGACCTGCGCTGGAAAGATGGGAAGGCCACCGGGTTCATCAAAACCGTTGAGACGCTGACGGGTAACGAAAACATCGTCGAGGAAGCGAGCTACAAGGATGGTGTGCTCGATGGCGCAAAAAAACGTTACAGCATCAACGCGGCGCAATCGTCAGGGGTTGGTACCAAAGGCGGAGTGGTGAAGTACTACCTGTCGTCGCAAGAGAACTACGTGAACGGCAAGCAGGATGGCCTGCAGCAGGCCTTCGGTGCGACCGGCGAAGTGTTTGCTGAAACCCAGTACAGCAACGGCGTCCAGATGGAACTGACCAAGTATGCCGTCGTCAATGGCAAGCGGACCCAGATCCTCCACAAGGTCAACATCAACCCTGCGGCTACGGATCCCTCGCAGATCCAGTTTTCGTTCGTCAAGGATGGCAAGGAAATTTGCCTGGATGAATCCGGGAACGTGACTTGCGAGATCGATTGGGCAAAGGGTAAGCCGCTCAAGGGCTGCATGCAGATGAAGATTACTGGCGACCGTGGCAAGCAACTGGTTTCAAGCTTTTGCGGTGTACCGAATGCTTCAGGAGATGGGCTCGTCAAGGACGGTGTCGAGAAGCGTACCGATGAAAAATCCGGGCAGCCTGACTCTGACATTATCTGGAGCAAGGGGGTGATTAGTTCCGGTCCGAAGCAGGATGATGCTGATGGTCAGTTTCCCACTCAAAGCTGGTGACTGGCCGCAGGCTGAAGGATTGACTGAAGTTGGAGCCTTGGGCCGTAACGTTCATCTGACCAGCTAGTTCGTAGATTTGCTCGATGCCCGCCTTCCTCTGTCTTCGCAGAGGAAGGCGGGCTTTTTGTTGTTCACCTGTTTGAAGGAGGTAGTCATGCTTGCATTCGAATGTTGTCCGCGCTGTAAATCTGAAGAGGTTCTTCCACGCGAAACGGCCAAACAGGCCGGTGGAGCCATCGGCGCAGCAGGGGGTGCGGCCAGCGGTGCTGCCGGAGCAGTCAGCGGCGCCGAAATTGGCGGAACTGTTGGTGCGGTGGCTGGCCCGGTTGGGCTTGCGTTGGGAAGTATTGCCGGAGCCTTGCTGGGCGCTCTGGTCGGCGCTACGGTGGGCTGCGCTGCGGGCGCGCGGCTCGGCGAAGTCATTGATGAAAAGGTTCTCGGCAACCGCGAGTGCCAGAAGTGCGGTCATGTTTTCAGTCAGCCGGCCGCAAACAAATCTGCAGAGTAGTTCTGCTGCTTCGGCTTGGGGCTCTCCGCAGTCCTCTGCTGTTCAAGCCTTGTCACGCTGACAAGCGCTGCAATCCTCCCCTGAATCTCAATCCCCATGAACGTCTTGCATCCGCTTCTGTGGAGGCTTTGTCACGTCCATGGGTACCCAAGAAAGGAAATACTCATGGCACATCTCGTTCAACAGATGGCTTACGTCGGTGAGACGCCCTGGCATGGCCTCGGTAACGAACTGACTCCGAAGCAACCGCTGGAAGTCTGGGCTGAACAAGCCGGCATGGCTTTCCAGATTCTCGAAACCCCTGTGCGCTACATGGCTGAGTCGGCCGGATCGCTCGGCTCGATCATGACCTTCGGCGATCAGAAGGTGCTGTATCGATCCGACACCAAGGCGCCGCTGTCTGTCGTCTCCAGTCGCTACCAGGTCGTGCAACCTCGTGAGATTCTGGAGTTCTACCGGGATCTGACGGAAATCTCCGGCTTCGAACTTGAAACGGCCGGGGTGCTCAAGGAGGGCCGCAAGGTCTGGGCGCTGGCCAAGACCGGACAAACCGCATCGCTCAAAGGCAATGACACGGTGAACGGCTATCTCCTGCTGGCGACGGCCTGTGACGGCACTTTGGCCACGACGGCGCAATTCACCAGCATCCGCGTAGTCTGCAACAACACCCTGGCGATAGCCTTGTCGAATGGCGGTCAGGCAGTGAAGGTCCCGCACAGTACAAGCTTCGATGCCCAAGCAGTCAAACGCCAATTGGGTATCTCGGTGTCAGCCTGGGATGGCTTCATGTACCGGATGCGAACTTTGGCAGAACGGAAGGTGAAGTCGCATGAAGCGATGAACTTCTTCCTGC
>JAGTRY010000054.1 GCA_018262235.1 Pseudomonadota bacterium | reverse complement strand
GGCCCGTGCAACATCCTCGGCCTGCTCGCGCGGATCAGCGCCGGGCAGCATGCGGTAGTTCACCGACACGAACACCACCCCGCGTGGTGACCAGCGCGCCAGCTTGTTGTCGACCACCCTGCTCATCGCCTTGTCACCCACACGCCAGGCGCCCCCATGCACCATGAAGATCACCGGCAACTTGCCAAGGCCCTGTGCAACTTTGGGTGGCAGGTACACATCCAGGCGCTGTTTGGCATCCGTGCCATAGGCCAGATCACGCAACACCCGCATCCCCGTCGGCAGGCCGCCTGCGCTCACCGCATCCGCCTCCTCGCCCCATTCGGCGGTAGCCGGTTCACGCGCCTCGCGCCGTTCACGCAAGCGCTCCAGCAAAGGCCCCGCCACAGCATCACCCAACAGGATGCTCAAGCCCAACAACACCAGGATCCGTTTCATTGCTGCACTCCTCGTTCGTGCCTGCCAGGCAGCGCTGCCCAGCCCCGGAGCGATCTTCATGTTCATGCCAGACGCGGGTCAAGCCTGAATGTGTGAGCAAATGTTGGCTGCCACGAGACGTTCACCGCCACCGTATTCCCCCGCAACGATGAACCTGATCGCCGTGGCGATTTGCTCGGGGGAACGCAAGGCGCCATCCCGCGGAAACCCCTGAAGATTGCGCGCTTCATGGCTGCATCCTCTGCCAGACAAAGCCGCGATTATGCCGCGGCATGCCTGCGCTCAAACAGTCTTCACTCCGTTATCACGACCTTCTGTGCCAACGGGATATCAAGCCCCTTGATCGCCTGGGACACCAGATTCGCTATCGCCACGGCCCCTGCCGGCAGGAAATGGGTGTCATCCTTGCCATCGATCGAAGCCACAAACAGCTTGAGCGTATCGCTGGTGCCGAGCTTGCGGAAGTACGCTTCGCTCAGGCTGGTGAGATCGATGCTCAACAGCTTGCGCTGCTTCGCCAGCTCAAGCATGGCATCGGGATAACGCCCATGCGAACCGGGGCCGCTGGATTTCTTCAGCCCGCCACGCCCCACAGGCGTGACCAGGATCGGAATGGCACCCGCCTTCAGCGTGTCATCGATGTAGCGCGACAGGTATTCCTGATAGGTGGAATAAGGTTCCGTACCGCGCTCCGCATCACGCTTCTCGTCGTTATGACCAAACTGGATGAACACATAATCCCCCGGCTTGAGCATCGGCACCACCGGCGCCCACGCGCCTTCCTCGAAGAAACTCTTGGAACTGCGCCCGGAGCGGGCAAAATTCTTGACCACCACATCGGACGCAAAATTCCGCCCGATCACCTGCCCCCAGCCATTGCGCGGATCAGGCGGAGAGAAGTTGGATACCGTCGAATCTCCGATCAGGAACACGGTCTGGGCCGAAGCGGCGCCTGCGGTGAAAAGCGGAACAATGCCCAAAGCGAAATTGACGAGAAGGCTGCGAAGTTTCATGTTCGGACTCGAAAATGGAAATGAGCGCAGAGCTTACACCCCGACACGCCTGGCGAGAGTATCGCCCCAGCCCCTGCATGCTTGACAGTTGATGCCACGACTCCGATACTGTTTTTATTTACAGTATCTGCAGTCATGTCCGAGCAACTACCGCTTCCCTTCGTCAGCATTGTCGGTGCCTCGCCATCCGCACCGCCGGAGTCCTATCCGGAAGTCCGGCGCCTCAAGCGCACCCCGGCACGCATTCACCCGCGCTTGCTCACACCCCAGGCGATGACGGCACCAATCAGTCCTTCAGAAGATGACGAAGGCATCCGCCTCGACGTGCATGATTATCTCGTGCGCCGCGATGACGCGAGTTTTGTCTTTGAAGTCCGCGACGACACCATGTCCGGTGCTGGCATCTTCGAAGGCGACATGCTGGTCATCGACAAACGCATCCAGCCGGCACATGGCCATATCGTGCTGGCCTTCGTGAATGGTGAGCGCCTCGTGCGCCGCCTTCATCTGCGCGGACGCAAAACAGCCCTGTTGGCTGAATCACCCGACGTGGCGGAACTCCAGCTTGAAGACGGCAGCGAACTGACCATCTGGGGGGTGGTGATAGGCAGCTTCCGTCGCTTCGGCGCTTGAGTGATGTGAGGATGTGCGGGCACATCAAGCCCCGCGTGACGGGGCGGCACAGCGACACCCCCGCCACCGGACAAGGCTCAGTTGTAGACCGTTTGCATCAACTGCTCGGGCGTCGTGATGCTGTCCCAGCGCTTGCTGGGCCTCGAGATCGAATCGCAGAACGGTTTCTCGGAGGTCCCGATGATCGGCGAGCGCGCCGGAGTGATCTGACAGGCGGCATACATCGAACAGCGCACCAAACGCGACTTCGGGTTGTTTTCCTGGAACATGGTCGCCATGCACGAATCCCGCAACGCCGTTCTGGAATCCTTGATTTCGGGATGCTCAAACTGCCAGACCCCTTCTGCTGACAACGGGGAATAACCGGTTTTCTGGATTTTGATACTGTCACACGCGCCAAGAACAGCCACCAGCGCAAGCGCCGGAATCCACACTTTATTCATGACACCTCCTTGTAATTGGGCGAAAAGATTGTGCTGCACGCTTTCATAAAAGACAAAAGGCATTAATCAAAAACATGTCTGTCCTCAAGAAAACGTCTTGTCATGACAACCCGGAAACCACTCGGGCGCCCTCTCTTCACCGCCAGCCGATGAGACTTACGGGCAAACGCATCATTGCGACTGTCTTTTCAGGATTCCGCCATCAAAAATGAAGTTTGTGGCGCTGTAGGTAGCACAAAGCATCGTTCTCATGGCGCCCCCACTCCCTGGATGAGTTGAACACTTCTTGCCTTTGCTGCAACCATCATGAACACCCGATCTGAGCCAGCATCACAAACGGATTGTTTTCTCCCGCCCGGATTGGAAGCACGGTGTGATTTTCTCGCGGCACTCGTAGAGGCATTGGAAGAGCAGGTTTCGGTCATCGATGACCGTGGCACGATCATCTATGTCAATGAGGCCTGGCGCCGTTTTGGTGAGGAAAACGGCGTCCCGCCAAACACCCAGTGGCTCGGCCAAAACTACCTAAATGCCTGTCGACAAGCCAAAGGAGACCCCATTGCACAACGGGTGGCCAATGGCATAGAGCGTATGCTCTCGGCAACCCCCGGTTCATCAGTCACGGTTGAATATCCTTGTCACAGTCTCCAGGCACAACGCTGGTTTCTCATGCGTGCCACACGCATGACGACAGCTCAGGGCTGCTTCGTTGTCGTGGTCCATGAAAACATCACCCGGAGAAAGCAGGCAGAACAGCGCGCAGCGGCCTTGTCCATGCGAGACCCGTTGACCGGACTCGCCAACCGGCGGGCCTTCAATCATGACTTGAGCCGCATCTGGCTACGCTGCCGACGCTCGCACAGCCCGCTGAGTCTGCTCAGCATCGACATCGATTATTTCAAGCGACTCAATGATACGTTTGGTCACCCGGCAGGAGACGCCTGCCTCAAATCCATCGCCAGAATACTCAAAAGGCATGCGCGGAGACCAGAGGATCTGGCCGCGCGTATTGGTGGCGAAGAATTCGCACTCCTGTTACCCGATACAGACATCCACATCGCCCATCACATCGCCGAGCACTTGCGCCAAGCCATAGCCCTGCACAGTGGTGCTGAAGGAGTGCCCCATGCCACCATTACCGCAAGCATAGGCCTCGTCGGAACCATTCCCACTCACACAATGCAGCCGGACATGCTGGTGGCCGCAGCGGACGTGGCGCTGTACTCGGCCAAGTGCGGCGGGCGCGACAGGGTGATGCTGGGCGTAGCCTGAGCCAGGGGCGATACCCCCACGCGTTTGGATCCGCACCACACCTCTCGCCTGTGGGAGCGACGTCCACGTCGCGAACACCGGCTATCGCGACGTGGACGTCGCTCCCACAAAAACCAGCACGCAGGCAAACCCGATCCACCGAAGGCGTAAGCCGCACGGACAGGAACTCCAGCCAGTCTGGAAGACCTGTCAGCCTGACTCTTCAGGTGCAAACTTCAGTCTTTGCGCGCCTGCAGGATGAACAGAGTGAACTCGCGCGCCACGCCAGCGCGGCCCACTTTGCGGATCGTCAGCGCGGTCTTCAGCGACTGACAGACAAACCCGGCCGCAGTGAATACCTTTGCCAGCGCGGCACGCTCGAAGCCGTGGTGATGCACCTCATCGTTCCCTGTGTGGAAATCGCCATCATCCAGATCCAGGTCGATCAGCACCACCAGCCCGCCGGGACGCAAAGCCTGCCAGGCCGCCGCCGCGTAGCGTTCGGGCGAACGCAGATGGTGCAGCACCAGACTGGAGACGAAGACATCGCAGAAGGGCGCATCGAAATGTTCTGTCTCGATATCGCACAGTCGCGTTTCGATGTTGGTGATGCCGCTCGCGCGACACTTCTCGGCCAGCACCACGAGCATGTTCGCGGCATTGTCCAGCGCCACCACCCGCGCAACATGCGGCGCCAGCGCCGCCGCGATCAGCCCCGTGCCGCTGCCGTAATCGGCCACCACCGCCTTCGGTGAGAGATGCACTTCACGCAAGATCACCTCGGCAATTCGCACAGCCCGCTCGATGCGAACCGGCGTATCCCAATCGGCTGCGGCGGCGTTGAAATAATCCTGGCTCATATCAGCCTTTCCACAAGCGCTTCCCGGAGAAGCGTGTCAGCCGGGCATCTTCGGCACGCCTGCCCGCGCAGTGCCGCGCGGAGCGGTTCTTCGGGCCTGCGCAGCACGCGCCATAGCAACTCGAGCCTGGCCCCTCTACGTTGTTGTCGGATCGAAAAGAATGCGAGCCCAGCCCCATTGCATTTCAGCTAGTGACACACATCCAGAATTTTCAGGCTGACCTGCGGCACATTCTTTTTGAGGTCGTCCGAGTCTTTATCGAAAAACGCAAGCGAACATCCATCCGGGCTTATAGAAATGGCTTGCGGTCGGCACTTTCTGTCAAACCCCCTCCCCTTATTCACGCACCAGATACGCTCAACGAGATCCCCTGCTTCACGGTAAATACCACCTCCATCACCAGGACGGTCCTGAACGAAAACAAGATTGCCCTTGGCATACGGCATCACAATCGCATCACGCTTCAAACCCTTGATCATGAGTCGTGCTCTCACGTACTCACGCTTGAGCTTGCCATCCTTGGTCATGGTGATGGTCGGGATTTCCTGAGTGCTTTTGCCACCGGGAAGCAGCATGGTAGAAGCGATAACGAAACGCCCTGACACCAGCAGATGCTTGTTCAGGAAGGGAAGAAATTGTGGTTGCCATCCTGCCTCGACGGGCGAGAGATCCGGGAGCGAGACTCTCTCTTTCCCGCGCTCGAGCACAACGCCATAGACGACATCGGTTCTCGTCTCGTTAAGCTCCTTGGTAATTCTGAAAAGATCGTCCGGCGTCTGCAGATAACGATGATCGGATTGAGGATTCCCCGCGCTCGGATCGTTCAACTCTGCTTTGCTGGTCTTGATGCAAAGCCACTTGTTCCATTCATCCTCGTCATTCAACTGCGCAAGCGCTGAAGACCAAAAACTCTTCTTGTAGAGATGAGGGGTCGGCCTCGGTTCTTTAGAACCGCCCTCATAGCTGGCCGCCAGTGTTCCATTGCTGATGCCGATGAGCCCGGCCACCGGGTTGGAGCAAGAAACAAAACCTCGCGCCATGAACTCCGCCGCTTGTCCGGAACGAGCATCGACACTGACCACCCGGCGGATCCACCAGGGTGACCGTGGATCGTCAAGCAAAACGGTGGCTAGGAGATTCTTATCGTCAATCCAGGCAATTTCTCCGCCGATGTTTTCGGCCAGCACCAGATCGGACTTTTCTATGATTCGGGCAGGCGAATCCAAAATTGATTGGGCGGCAACCGAAACGCCAAACAGAGACATTGCGAAACAAGCCATCCAGCGAACGAATTTAGACATCATGTTCCTCTCGAGGTTGATTCTTGCTTGGCTGAAAATCGCCGGGAGCTACATGCAAAAACGGGAAGATCAAGATGGCGGAGTTTGCACTCCGCCCTACATATCAATGCGCCTCGTCCCAATTGTTACCCCCCCCCACCTCCGCCAGCAGCGGCACCTTCAACTCCGCAACCCCCGCCATCAATTGCGGCAGTTTCTCGCGCACCAGTGACAACTCAGCCTCTGGCACTTCGAGGATCAGTTCGTCGTGCACCTGCAGCAGCAGTTTCGATTGCAGTCCATCGGCATTGAGCCAGTCATACACGCTGCGCATCGCCAGCTTGACCAGATCCGCTGCGGTGCCTTGCATCGGCGCGTTGATGGCGGCGCGCTCGGCGCCCTGGCGGCGGCCAGCGTTGCTGCTCTTGATTTCGGGTAGCCACAGGCGGCGGCCGAAGACTGTTTCGACATAACCCTGGGTGCGTGCGGCAATGCGGGTCTGCTCCATGTAGCGGGCGACGCCGGGGTAGCGCGCAAAGTAGCGATCGATCCAGCTCTGCGCGGCAGCGCGTTCGATATCCAGCGAGCGGGCCAGGCCATGCGCGCTCATGCCGTAGATCAGGCCGAAGTTGATGGTTTTGGCATAACGCCGCTGCTCGCTGCTGACCTCGTCAGACGGTACGCCGAACACTTCGGCAGCGGTGGCGCGGTGCACGTCTTCACCCTGCGCAAAGGCTTCGAGCAGGCGCTCGTCACCCGAGAGGTGCGCCATGATGCGCAACTCGATCTGCGAGTAGTCGGCCGAAACGATGCTGTAGCCGCGCGGGGCGATGAAGGCCTGACGGATACGGCGGCCCTCCGGCGTGCGCACCGGGATGTTTTGCAGGTTCGGGTCGCTTGAAGCGAGCCGGCCAGTGATCGCGCCGGTCTGCGAGAAGCTGGTGTGCACGCGGCCGGTGGCCGGATTGACCATGCGCGGCAGCTTGTCCGTATAGGTATTCTTCAGCTTGGCCATGCTGCGGTAATCCAGCAACAGCTTGGGCAGCGGGTAATCGAGCGCGAGTTCGGCGAGCACTTCTTCGTCGGTGGAGGGCGCGCCGCTGGGGGTCTTTTTCTTGACCGGCAGTTTCTGGCGTTCGAAGAGGATTTCGCCGAGCTGCTTGGGGCTGTTGAGGTTGAAGGGCTGGCCGGCCACTTCGTAGGCTTGTTGCTCGATCTCCATCATCTTGCGGCCGAGTTCGTCACTCTGTTGCGCGAGCAAGAACGCGTCAATCAGCACACCTTGCCGCTCCATGGCCCACAGCACCTCCTGCACGGGCAGTTCGATCTCGCGATAGACCCGCGTCAGTCCGGGTTCGGCGGCAATCCGGGGGGCGAGTTGTTCATGCACGCGCAAGGTGACATCGGCATCTTCGGCACCGTAGGCGGTGGCAAGCGTGAGCTCGACATCGGCAAAGCCAATTGCTTTCGCGCCTTTCCCGCAGACATCGGCGTACGAAAGGGTCGCCATGTCGGTGTAGCGACGGGCCAGCGCATCCAGATCGTGGCCCTTGTCGCTCTCCCAGGCAGCGGATTCGAGGAGAGTATCGTCATGCACGCCACGCAGAGTGATGCCATGATTGGCAAGCACGTGCATGTCATATTTAAGATTCTGCCCCAGCTTGGGCTTGGTGGCGTCTTCCAGCCAGGGCTTGAGCGTGGCAAGCACATCCGCCAGCGGCAACTGATCCGGTGCGCCAGGGTAGCGGTGCATGAGCGGCAGATAGGCCGCCTCGCCGGGGGTGACGCAGAAGCTCATGCCGACCAGATGCGCCTGCATGCCATCAAGGCTGTCGGTTTCGGTATCGAAGGCGGTGAGCGCAGCGGCATCGATCTTCGCCAGCCATTGATTGAGCACCTCGCGCGTAAGGATGCATTCATAGGCCTCGCGATGCGCGGCACTGCGCTCGGCGGGCTCGGCATCCGGTTCGCGCACGACGGCCGCCGTGGCACGCAAGGCCGGTGCAGCGCTGTCGCCGAAAAGACCGCCCTGTTCGCCAGATGCGCCGCCATTCCCGCTTTCCGCCTCCCTCTTCTCTGCAGGCGTATCGCCTTGCAGGGTGCGCAGCCAGCTCTTGAATTCCCAGCGGGTGTAGTGCTCGATGAGCGTCGCGTTATCCGGTTCGCGCCAGGTCAGATCATCAAGCTTTTCAGCCAGAGGCACATCGGTGACGATGGTGACGAGCTTCTTGCCCATGGGAATGAAGTCGAGCGCCTTGCGCAGGTTCTCGCCCACCACGCCCTTCACCTTGTCGGCATTGGCGATCAGGTTGTCCAGCGTGCCATATTCGGTGAGCCATTTCACGGCGGTCTTGGGGCCGCACTTTTCCACACCGGGAACATTGTCGACGGCATCCCCCATCAGGGTGAGGTAATCGACGATACGCTCGGGCGGCACGCCAAACTTGGCGAGCACGCCGGCTTCGTCGAGCGATTCGTTCGTCATGGTATTGATGAGTGTGACGCCAGGCTGTACGAGTTGGGCCATGTCCTTGTCACCCGTCGAGATGATCACCTCGAAGCCACGCTCGACGGCCATCCGCGTCAGGGTGCCGATCACGTCATCGGCCTCCACGCCAGGCTCGACGATCACCGGCCAGCCCATCGCCCGCACGCACTCCTGGATCGGCGCGATCTGCGGCACGAGGTCTTCCGGCGTCGGCTTGCGCGTAGCCTTGTATTCGGGATACCAGTCGTTGCGGAAGGTCTTGCCCTTGGCGTCAAACAGGCACACCGCGTGGGTCGCCCCAGTGCTGGCACGCAGCGGTTGCAGCATGCTGAGCACACCGCGCAGGGCGCCGGTCGGTTCGCCGGCCTTGTTGCGCAGATCGGGCAAGGCATGGAAGGCGCGGAACAGGTAGCTGGAACCGTCAACAAGCAAAAGAGTAGGCATGGCAGGGTCTGGTCAGAAGCGGGGAAAGTGGCCAAAACGGCAGGAGGTCTTGCCTCCCGGGGCGAAATGCACGCAGTATGCAGCTCTTCATCACGCCTGAATCCGAACATGAGTGCAAAACAGAAACTGCCGCCCTTCCGGGCCCCGTCGCCAACCGAATCCAACGAGATGGCGCGCGAGGCCTGGCGGATCTTCGGCATTATGTCAGAGTTCGTGGAGGCCACTGAACGCCTCAAGCCGATCCGGCCGGCGGTCAGCATCTTCGGCTCGGCCCGCACCAAACCCGATCACCCCGATTACCAGCTCACCGAGAAAATCGCCCGGCTCCTGTCCGACGCCGGTTTCTCGGTGATCTCCGGCGGCGGCCCCGGCATCATGGAAGCCGCCAACAAAGGCGCTTTTGCCGGCAAGAGCCCGTCAATCGGCCTGAACATCCAGCTGCCCCACGAGCAGGCCGGCAATCCTTACCAGGACATTTCCCAGACCTTCCGCCACTTCTTCCCGCGCAAGGTGATGTTCGTGAAATTCGCCTCGGCCTACGTGGTGATGCCGGGCGGCTTCGGCACCCTGGACGAAATGATGGAAGCCCTGACCCTGATCCAGACCGGCAAGGGCCGCAAGATCCCTGTGATCCTCGTCGGCACCAAATTCTGGAGCGGCCTGCTCGACTGGTTCCGCCAGACACTGGTGGACGAGAAGATGATCAACCCGGTCGATCTGGATCTGATCCAGGTCATCGATGAGCCGGCAGAAATCGTGGCCTCGATCTTCCGGCATTACGAGCGCCGTGGTTTTGCCGATCTGCCCGATGAACATGAACTGATGCTGAACCTCTGACACCATGAAAACCATGAAAGCCATAGTCCTTTTATTGTCATTGTCCTGCATGGGTGCCTGTACGACTCAAGCCTGGTACACCGGCTCCCAGCAGGCTGCGGAAGCTCGCTGCCGTGCACAACCTTCTTCCGAATTCGATCGTTGCATGGAGCAGGTTAACCGCCTGCGCTATGAAGATTACGAGAAGGCGCGTAAAGCGCCCGCAGGACAATGATCATGACAAACATCCGCTGGGGCATCCTCGGTTGCGGTGACGTCACCGAAGTAAAAAGCGGCCCGGGCTTCCAGAAGGCCGAGGGTTCGCAGCTCGTTGCCGTGATGCGGCGCAATGGCGAGCTGGCGCGCGATTACGCAGCGCGTCATGGCGTGCCACGCTGGTACGACGATGCGGCGGCATTGATTGCCGATCCGGACGTCGACGCGGTATACATCGCCACGCCACCGAACGCCCACCAGCAACTGGCCCTGCTCTGTGCCGCCGCCGGCAAGCCTTGCTACGTGGAAAAGCCGATGGCCTTGAACCACACCGAAAGTCTGGTGATGGTGCAGGCTTTCGCGCACCGGCAGGTTCCCCTCTTCGTGGCCTACTATCGCCGCGCCATGCCTCGCTTCCTGCAGATCCGCGAACGGGTGCTGGATGGCAGCATCGGCGCCGTGCGCTATGTGAATCTGCAACTGCACCAGCCGCAGGCGGCCGAAGAACTCGATCCGGCCAGCCCGCCCTGGCGCGTCAACCCCGAAATTTCAGGCGGCGGACGTTTCGTGGACATGGGCTCGCATCAGCTGGATTTTCTCGATTACCTGTTCGGCCCCATCATTGACGTGAATGGTCATGCTATCTGCCACAGCGGCGCCCATGCCGCTGAAGACACCGTCAGCGCGAGCTTCCGTTTTGCCAACGGCGTGCTCGGCAGCGGCGCATGGTGCTTCGCGGCGGGTGACTCGCTGGATCGCTGCGAGATCATCGGCGACAAGGGGCGCATCGTCTTCTCGACCTTCGACGACCAGCCCTTCAGCCTGATCACGGCCGCGGGCGAAGAGCACATCGAGATTCCGACCCCGGCACATGTGCAGCAGCCCCTGATCCAGAGCATGGTCAATGCCTTGCTGGGACGCGGGGAGTGCCCGAGCACGGGCGTCAGCGCAGCACGCACGGATGCAGTGATCGACCGGATCCTGGGGCGCTGAACTCATGCCGCCTTTGTTCCATGAAGAACCCGTGTGTTTACATCCTCGCCAGCCAACGCAACGGCACCCTATATGTCGGCGTCACGGCCAATCTTGTGCAACGGGTATGGCAACACAAAGAAGGGGTGGTTGAAGGTTTCACCAAACGTTACGGCGTGAAGACCCTGGTGTGGTACGAAATGCACGCATCCATGCCGGAAGCAATTGCACGCGAGAAAGCACTCAAGGAATGGCGACGGGCGTGGAAGCTGGAACTGATTGAAGCCGGCAATCCCGGCTGGCACGATCTGTACGAAACCCTCGTGTAGATACAGTGGCGCGACGAGAGCTGGATCCCGGCCTTCGCCGGGATGACGCGCTTGCAAGACTGGGCTCGTTTTGCCGCGACTCGCCCCTTAGACAGGCCAAAAGAAGCTGCAGCACGCACGGTTTTTTTGCTTTTTGCCGTCATCCCGGCGAAGGCCGGGATCCAGAAGTGTCACAAACAGGGCTTGCTGAAAACCTGCTTCTGAAAGCTTTTTCAGACATGCCACGCCCACAGCAAGGTGGAGCGACGGTCAGTCGGCCTTGCCCGTCCCCAAGGTAGCCAGGGCCTCTGCCAGCCCGCCCACCACGATCCGGGCAGGCACGGCGAGCATCAGGTTGAGCGGCAAACCGAAGTCTTCCACAAGCAAGCCATCGCGGTCGAAGCGACGGGGGCCGACCTCTGCAAGGGCCTCGCCCTGCCAGCGCGCCACACGTTCGCAGCAACAACCGGGCTGCGCCAGATAAGCAATCACTCGCTTGCCCAAAGCCACCGCGTGGCCGATCTCGAAGCAGGTCCCGGAATCGGGTTCGGCACCCCGAAAATGGTTGAGGTTGGCCAGCACCACGTCCGCCGCCCGGATCATCGCAATGTTCTGGCCATAGATGCCAGCTGGTGTTGTGGCGTCTCCATCGAGCGGAACCAATGCCTCCACGCCGTGGGCCCGGCACAATGCACGCGCCTGCGCCGCCCATTCCAGGGCGTCGGGGCGGAACACATCAGGGCCGGCGAGATAGGCTTTCATTTATCGCTTTGCGAAGGACTGGGACTGAGGACTGAGCCAAAGTACGTGCCGACAAAGTCGGCGAAAATATCCACTCGGCACTCAGCCCTCCTTACTCAGTCCTGCGCCGCAGGCGCTCAGATCGTTTTCACTTCCCCGCCCAGCGCATCCAGCAGCGCCGGGAAGAGCTTGCGCAGCTCGCCGGCCATCAGGGCAAAGTCGGCGTCGAACTGCTCTTCGCGGCTCTTCACGTCACCTTCGCCACCTTTGTCCGTCAGCACATCAAGGGCTTGCAGGCGCTTGATTTCGAACTTGTCGGTGAGGATGAAGGACACGCGGTCGTCAAAGGTCAGGGCCAGCTTGCTGACCTGCTTGCCGCTGGCGATGTGCTCGCGGATTTCCTCGCCTTCCAGGCTGTGGCGCACATAACGCACGGCACTGGCTTCGTCGGTTACGGCGCGCAGTTCGCAATCCTGATCGATGGTGAAGGCGCCGGGCGCTTCGCCGCCAGCCAGCCAGTCGGTCATCGCGGCACCGGGGCTGCGTTCGGTATTGAGCAGCTTCAGCGGCAGTTCGTCGAGCGCCTTGTGCAAGGCTTCGACCACCGGTTCAGCGGCGCTGCGGCTGGAGGCGTCGATAGCGAGCCAGCCTTCCTTCGGATCGATCCAGGCGTAGACCTTGCGACGACGTGTAAAGGCGCGCGGCAGCAATTCCTGCGTCACGGTTTCCTTGAGTTCCTTCATCTGCTTGCGACCGGGCTTGAAGCCTTGCTGGGCTTCGATCTCTTCGGCCCGGTCTTCACAGACCTGCTTGACGACCGTAGAGGGCAACAGGCGCTGCTCGACCCCCAGCGCGATCATCCACTGGCCACCCACGCTGTGGACCAGATTGTCCGGCGTCACGGGCGCCCAGCCCTGGCTGGCCATGTCCTGGCTGCCACACGTCTGGAAAAGCAGGCGCTCGAGTTGTTCAGAGAGCCGTTCGGCACTCATGTCCCATTGCTCGGGCAAACGATAGAGTTGAATATTACGGAACCACATATTATTTACAGGTATTGGCAAAAGAGACGGGATGATACGTCCTCACCGCGCGCTGCGCTTGCCGACCTTCGATCCGATTTCACCACAGAGGAGCAGGTCCATGAAAACACTGAAAATCCTTTTGTCGGGACTTGCCTGTATCCTCTTGGCGGCTTGCGGGGTGACCGAAACGGCGACCTCTGCCGCCACGGTGGCCGCAGCCAAGGCGAAGGAAGCCGAACAGGCAAAACAAACCCTGCAACAGGTCCAGCAACAACTCGACGCGGCCAGCCGGCAGGCCGAAACCCAGCGCCAGGCCATGGAATCGGCCGCGCAATGAAGGAGAACACAGCATGAAACCCAAAGCATCACGCCCGCGCAACCCGCTGGTACAACTGATGCGCAGCCGCAATGGCGACGGCGTACACCAGAAATCCGGCAAGGCTTTGCGCCAGGCCGCCAAGCGGCAACTGCGCCGCCTCAAGGATGAAGCGGGTTTTGCCCAGCGCGCCAGATCGGCGTATTGAGCAAAATCCGTTTCCGAAGATCCCCATGGCATTCCCTTTCCAGACCCAGGTTTCCCTCGCTCCCTTCAACGCCTTCGGCCTGCCTGGCTGCGCCGCGCGTTATGCCGAAATCCGTTCGGTCAGCCAGCTCGTCAAGCTGGTCCGCAGCGGCGAACTCAATGGCCAGCGTTGCGTGATCCTTGGCGGAGGCAGCAATGTGCTGCTCTCCGGCGACATCGACGGCGTGGTGCTGCACATGCGCATTCCCGGACGTGAGCTGATCGGCAGCGACGACGATTTTCATCTCGTCCGCGCCGGTGCCGGTGAGAACTGGCACGAGCTGGTCCGCTGGACGCTGGAAATGGGCTGGCCTGGACTGGAGAATCTCTCGCTGATCCCCGGCACGGTCGGCGCAGCTCCGGTGCAGAACATCGGCGCCTACGGCATGGAAGTGTGTGAACGCTTCATGGGGCTCGAAGCTGTCGACCTCCGCAGCGGCGCAGTCATCAGCTTCGATTTCAAGGACTGCCACTTTGATTACCGCGACAGCGTCTTCAAGCACGAAGCCGCCGGGCGCTTTGCCATCACCTCGGTGACGTTCCGCTTGCCCAAGCGCTGGACGGCCCTGACCCGTTACGTCGACCTGGCGCGCGAGCTGGCGACCCGCGGCATCATCGACCCGAAACCGCTCGACGTGTCAGATGCCATCGTCGCGATCCGCAGCCGCAAGCTGCCGGATCCGGCACAGATCGGCAATGTCGGCAGCTTCTTCAAGAATCCGCTGGTCAATGCCGATCACTACGCCGCGCTGCTCGCCGCCCATCCCGAAATTCCGAGTTACAAGCAGATCGACGGCCAGGTAAAACTCGCTGCCGGCTGGCTCATCGACCAGGCCGGCTGGCGTGGCCGCAGTCTGGGCCCGGTCGGCATGTACGAGCATCAGGCATTGGTGATGGTCAATCTGGGTGGCGCCAGTGGCCAGGACGTGCTGCGCCTGTCTGCCGCCGTGCGCCGTGACGTCAACGAGCGCTTCGGCGTGAGCCTGGAAATGGAACCGGCACTGATCTGAGCGCCGCGCACGGGTCAGCGTTTGGCAGGCTTTATGGCCTACTTCCCCTGCTCCAGCTGACGTGTCTGCCAGGCCAGCAAATCCGCCTCGTAACGTTTCTGCGCGCGTTGGTAGAGCGTCCACACGCAAGCCTCACCGCAATCATTGCCGCAGCAGGCAAAGGCATCGGGCTCCTGGGGTGGCAGAGGGGGAAGGTCCGGATCGGGATTGATTTCGCGCATACCCAAGATCTTAACGGCCGCAGCCGGGGCGGGAAACTGTTAGATTCATGACCGTTGAATTGTTGCCTACAGGAATCCCTCATGCCCGCCCTGCTGCGCCCTGCCTGTGTTCTGTTCTGTCTGCTGGCCTCTGCCCTGTTGCCCGCACTGTCCCATGCCGCGGGCGACGTACCAAAGCTGCTGCCGCTGCAGGCGAGTGACTTGCCCGGGGGCTGCGGCTGCAGCTTTGGCGAACAGCCAGACGTCCCGCTGATTTTCTGGTCCTGGGAAAACGACAAGCAAAATGGCGTGATCCGCGATGCGGGAGGCGTCCATAAAGTGGTCCTGCGGAACGAGAAGTACTTCCCGGTCCAGCACGAACCGGCGCAGGCGGGCGACCGCATGGCCCTGCAGCTGAGCTGGGCGGACTGGAACATCCAGACGGTCAGCGAAGTCTCCCGCAGTTGCCCTGCCAAAGCCAAGCGCTGCAAGGGCACTGATTACCACAGCCGCCTGATCCTGCAATGGCAGGGCCGCAACCGGACCGAACTGACGGGCTGGGGACATTGTGGCTGCTGAGCCCGACCGCCCGCCGCAGACCATGCTGGTTACGGTGAACCACGCCGGGGCCTGTACAATATCGGGTTTCCCTCATTCGTCCTGAAGGTTCATCGTGCATATCGTTTGTCTCGACATGGAAGGCGTGCTGGTCCCGGAAATCTGGATCGCTTTTGCAGAACGTACCGGCATCCCGGAATTGCGTCGCACCACGCGCGATGAGCCCGATTACAACAAGCTGATGCAGTACCGCCTGGCCATCCTGCGCGAGCACAAGCTTGGTCTGCCGGACATCCAGGAAGTCATCGGCGCGATGGGCCCGATGGAAGGCTGCAAGGAGTTCCTCGACGCCCTGCGCCTGGATTATCAGGTCGTGATCCTGTCGGACACCTTCTACGAATTTGCCAAACCGCTGATGGCGCAGATGGGCCAGCCCACGCTGTTCTGTCACCGCCTGGAGGCGGACGCCGACGGCATGCTGGTGAATTACCACCTGCGCATGCCGGACCAGAAACGCCACGCTGTGGAAGCTTTCAAGTCCCTGAACTTCAAGGTCATTGCCGCGGGCGACAGCTACAACGACACCGCCATGCTCGGCGCCGCCGATGCAGGCATCCTGATGCATCCGCCGGAAAACGTCGTCCGCGAATTTCCGCAATACCCGGTGGTGCGCACCTACACCGACCTGCGCGCAGAAATCGACAAAGCTGCCGCACGCATCGGCGAGATTGATTGAGGTTTGCCATGCCCCATCTTGTCCTCGAATACACTGCCAACCTGCTGCCGGACTTTGAACCGTCGCAAGCCTTGCACCGCATGAACACGGTGCTGCTGGCCTCTGGCGAATTCGAACCGGATCACATCAAAAGCCGTGCCATCCGTTTCGACGACTTCCTGGTCGGCGATGCCACGCCAGGCAGTTTCCTGCATGCCCGCCTGCATCTGCTGGAGGGTCGCAGTGACCACACCAAGCAGGCCATCACCGAAGGCCTGGTAGCCGCCCTGCGTTCCTGCGTGATCAGCAACCCGGCCAAGCCCGTGCAAATCACCGCCGAAGCGCAGGACATGGATCGCAACGCCTACTCCAAGGCCATTGTCGGCTCCTGAGTCGCAACAAATCCGGAACCTGAACATGCATCGTCAACGTTTCTATACCCTGACCGCTTCCTGCCCAGACCGCGCCGGCATCGTCGCCCGCGTCAGCAGTTTCTTCGCCGACCTTGGCGGCTGGATCTTCGAATCCTCCATGCATACCGATCACGAGGAGCAGCGCTACTTCCTGCGCATCGAGATCCGTGCGGATTCGCTGCCCTTCCTGCTCGCCGAGTTGCGGGAACGCTTTGCGCCGATAGCGGAAAGCCTGGACATGGAATGGAAGCTCTCCGACAGCGCCGTCAAGAAACGCGTGGTGCTGATGGTCAGCAAGCAGGAGCACTGCCTGTACGACCTGATCGGGCGCTGGCAGAGCAAGGAACTCGACATCGAAATCCCCTGCGTGATTTCCAATCACGAAACCTTCCGCGGCCTGGTCGAATGGCATGGCATTCCCTTCCACCACGTCCCGGTCACCGCCGACAACAAACCCGCCGCCTACGCCGAAATCAGCCGGATCTTTGAAGAAGTCCGCGGCGACACCATGGTGCTGGCGCGCTACATGCAGATCATCCCGCCGGAACTGTGCGCGGCCTATCCAGGACGCATCATCAACATCCACCACAGCTTCCTGCCCAGCTTCGTCGGCGCCAAGCCCTACCATCAGGCCCATGCGCGTGGCGTCAAGCTGATCGGCGCAACCTGCCACTACGTCACGGCCGAGCTGGATCAGGGCCCGATCATCGATCAGGACGTGATCCGCGTCGACCACTCCGACTCGGTCGAAGACATGGTGCGTTATGGCAAGGACATCGAGAAAGCGGTGCTCGCACGCGGGCTGCGCTATCACCTCGAAGACCGCGTGCTGGTACACGGCAACAAGACTGTCGTCTTCCGCTGATCCACTGTTGGAGCGGCCATTGGCCGCGATGCATTCGCGGCCAAAGGCCGCTCCGACAATGCTGCCCAGCCCGTGCCGGCGGGCCATCTCCAGGTTCCCTCCTCTGAAAGGACCACCATGCGTCGCTTTCCAGCTGTCACCCTTCTCGCATCCTTCAGCCTGTCCGCCGCCGCTTTCGATTGCCCGCCCCCCACGCCAGGCCTGCCAGACATCAAGGCGTTCGGCTACTACTCGGATGCCGCCGGCTCGGTGCGCGACGAAGCGAAGTTCAAGGAAACCCATGCGCTGACCAAACCCTTCGAGGACTTCGCCACGCAAGTCAGCAAGCTCTCGGATCGTTACCTGGAAAAAGGCGAGCCGGCCGCTGCGGCCTGCACCATCGCCTGGCTGGAGCGCTGGGCGCAGGATGGGGCCATGCTCGGCACCATGGTGCGCGTGAATAACGACCAGTCCGAATACGTACGCAAATGGACCAACGCCTCGGCTGCGATTGCCTGGAACAAGGTGCGCGACAAGGCCGATGCGGACCAGCGCAATCACATCGACACCTGGCTCAAGGCCGTATCAAAAGCCACTCTGGCCTTCTGGGACAACCCCAAGCACAAGCGCAACAACCACTACTACTGGACCGGCGTCGGCGTGATGGCCACGGCGGTTGCCACGGGCGATGCCGGCCTGCTCGCCGAGGCCCGCAATATCTACGACAGCGGGCTCTCCGAAATCCGTGACGACGGAAGCTTGCCGATGGAAATGGCGCGCGGCATCCGTGCGCTGCACTATCACAACTTCTCGGCGATGCCATTGGTCATGATCGCCGAGATGGCCCGCAAAACTGGCCAGGACTGGTTTGCGCTGCGTGACGCACGCCTGGACAAGCTGATGAGTCGCGTGGCCAGTGGCCTGCGCGACCCCGCCTGGTTTGAGCAGGCGGCTGGCGCCGCACCACAAATCATCCCTCCGGCGCGGGACCGCGGCTGGATCGTGCTGTACCGGGCCCACGCTCCGCAAGGGGAACGCTTCGAGGGACTGTTCGGTCAGAACGACAGCGCCTACGTCCGCGATCTGGGTGGCGACCTGCGCCTGATGCTGGACAAGGGTGTTTTCACCCCGCGCTGAACCGGAAAAATTACAAGCAATGATCCTGCGTGGCCCGCATCGCCCTGATTTACGTTGCGAGGAAATCCTCGCCGACCTGTTCGAAACCACCGCCGCCCGGCGACCGGACCATCCCGCACTGATCTCCGGCACACAGCGCCTGAGCTATGGCGAGCTGGACGCCCGCGCGAACCTGATCGCCCACCACCTGATCGAACGCGGCGTGCGCCCCGGCCAGATTGTCGGCCTGTGCCTGCCGCGCGGGCCGGAACTGCTGGTCGCCCAGCTGGCCATCGCCAAGACCGGTGCCGCCTGGCTGCCTTTTGACGCCGACACGCCCGCCGAGCGCATTGCCATCTGCCTTGCCGACGCCAATGCCGTTGGTATCATCAGCGATCTGGCGCAGGACCAGCTGCCCGGCCGGGACAATTGCCCGGTATGGGATCCGGCCAGTGTGAGCCTGCCGGTGACCGGCGCGCTCCGCCGCCGCGCCAGCACCTCGCCCGATGATCCAGCCTATGTGATCTACACCTCGGGCTCGACCGGCAAACCCAAGGGCGTGCCGATCACGCAGGGCGCGATCTGTCACTTCCTGCGCAGCGAAAATGCCGTACTCGGCGTGCGCGGCGACGACCTCGTGTATCAAGGCTTCTCGGTCGCCTTCGACATGTCGTTCGAAGAGATCTGGATCAGCTATCTGGTCGGCGCCACACTGTGGATCGCGCCGCGCGCGATCACCGCCGATCCGGATGCCCTGCCCGCCGCCCTCCATGCCAACGGCGTGACGGTGCTGCACGCCGTGCCGACCTTGCTGGCACTGTTCGCACAGGATGTGCCGGGCCTGCGCCTGATCAACCTCGGTGGCGAGATGTGCCCGCAGAGCGTGGTCGAGCGCTGGGCGCCGGGCCGCCAGCTCTTCAACACCTACGGACCGACCGAAGCCACCGTCTCCGCCAGCCTCGCCGAACTGCGTGCCGGTGAGCCGGTCACCATCGGCCAGCCGCTGCCGAACTACGGCCTGCTGGTGCTCGACGACAAACAGCAATTGCTGCCGCAGGGAGAAACGGGAGAGCTGTGCATCATCGGCCCCGGCGTCGCCAAGGGCTACCTCGGTCGCCCGGAACTAAGCGCCGAGAAATTCATTTCGAATAGCTGGGCCGAGTCGGAACACGAGTCCCGCCTGTACCGCACCGGCGATCTGGCGAAGATCGACGCAGCCGGCCAGATCCACTGCCTCGGTCGTGTCGACGATCAGGTCAAGGTGCGCGGCTTCCGCGTGGAGCTCGGCGAGATCGAGTCGGAGCTGGCGCAACAGGCGGGAATCGGCTCTGTCGCAGTCGTCCTCAAATCCGTGCAGGACCTCCCGCAACTGGTCGCCTACTTCGTGCCCGGAGACGGCATTGCCGTCGACACGGCCGCGCTGCGTCAGGCCTTGCGCAAGCGATTGCCGTCCTACATGGTGCCCAGCCACTTCGTGGCCGTGGCCGCCTTTGCGCGCCTGACCTCCGGCAAGATAGACCGCAAGGCTTTGCAAGCCCTGCCGATGGATCTCCTTGCCAGCCCGGGTGAATCCGACGTGCCGGAAACGCCTGCCGAAGCGGCCCTGTTCGCGGCCCTGGGCAAACTCTTCCCGGGTCTGCCGATCCGTCGCGAAGCCGACTTCTTCGACGAACTGGGCGGCCATTCGCTGCTTGCCGCACGCCTGGTCTCCGCCTTGCGGGCCGATCCGCGCTATGCCCACCTGACCGTCAACGATGTGTATCGCAACCGCAGTCTGGAAGCCATCTGCGCCGCCATGCTCCATGCGCCGGCACAGGCAGCCGCTGCGTTGCCACCGTTCGCGCCAACCAAGCCCTGGCGCCGCTTCGTCTGCGGCATCGCCCAGGCATTCACCCTGCCTTTCGTGATCTGCCTGTACATCATGAACTGGCTGACCCCGTTCTTCACCTACCATTTCTATACCGGCGAACCCGGTGACAGCATCAGCTTCGCGGTCTTCGCCTCGGTACTGGTCTTCCTTGGCGCACACCTGTTCAGCCTGCTCGTGGCGATCCTCGCCAATCGCCTGCTGCTGTGGAATTTCCGGCCCGGCCGCTATGCCTTGTGGAGCTTCGCGCACTATCGCTGGTGGCTGGCGGATCGCCTGCAGATGACTGCGCCGGTCTATCTGCTCTCCGGCTCCTCGCTCTACAACGGTTATCTGCGCGCACTCGGCGCCCGCATCGGGCGGGATGTCGTCATCGGCTCGGTCACCCTGCGCCAGCCGGCCCTGCTCTCCATCGGCGATGGCGCAAGCATCGGTTCGATGGTCAATATGGAAAACGTGCGTGTCGAACGCGGTGAGCTGATCGTTGGTCGCATCGATCTGGGCAAGGAGAGCTATGTCGGCTCTTACGCCGTGCTCGAAGGCGATACCGCGATTGCTGACTATGGCCGCCTCGAAGGGCTCGCCGCCCTGCGCCGTGGCGGACGCATTGCGCACGCGGAAATCTGGGATGGCTCACCGGCACGCAAGCTGCGCATGCTGCAAACCAACGAACGTCCACAGCGCCCGGCCGTGAGCACGCGGCGCTTGTTCGGCGAGAACCTGTTCTTCATCGCCGGCTCGGCACTGACCTCCGTCCTGTTTTTCCTGCCCCTGTTCCCGGCCTTCGCCCTGATCGATTCGCTCGAAGGCACGGTGCTCGCGCCTTCACTGGAAACCCATGGCTACCTGCTCTCGGTGCTCGAATACACGGTGTTGTCGATCCCGGCGAGTGCCTTGCTGGTGGTGTGCACCGCGCTGGTCGGTGCCGCGATCCGCTGGCTGGTGTTGCCACGCCTGTCGGCCGGCAGCTGGCCCGTGCACAGCAACATGTATTGCCGCAAATGGCTCGCCAACCAGATCCAGGTAGCGAGCCTGCAAGTGCTGCACGGCGTGTATGCCACGATCTATGCGCCGACCTGGTATCGCCTGCTCGGCGCCAAGATCGGGCGCGGTGCGGAAATCTCGACCGCCATGGGTATCGTGCCGGACATGCTCACCCTTGGCGACGAAGCCTTCATCGCCGACGCAGTGATGCTCGGCGACGAACAGGTCGATGCCGGCTGGATGTCCTTGAACTACACCCGCATCGGGCGCCGCAGTTTCGTCGGCAATGGCGCCTACGTACCGGATGGCACAACGCTGCCGCCGGACGTGCTGATCGGCGTGCAATCCAAGGCGCCCACCAGCGAAGCCATGCTGCCGGGGCAGACCTGGCTGGGCTCACCACCGATCAACCTGCCTTCGCGCGAAATCATCCAGGGCTTTCCCGAAAGCCTGACCTTCCGCCCCTCCCTGTGGCGCTGGATCGGGCGCGGCTTCATCGAAGCCACCCGAATCGTGCTGCCGCTGGCGCTGGTGATCGGAGTCGGTTATGTCATCGTGCTGGATTCGATGCCCTACGCTGCGCAGGAAGACTGGCTCGGGCTGGCCATCGATCTGAGCCTCTCGGGGCTGTTCTACGGCGTCGGCGCCTTTCTTTTCGTGGTGTTGCTCAAATGGCTGCTGATCGGGCGTTACACACCACGCGCCGCGCCCATGTGGACCCCTTTTGTGTGGATCAGCGAAGCCGTCACCAGCATCTATGAATCGATTGCCGTGCCGAACTTCCTCGAATACCTGCGGGGCACACCGCTGCTGCCGCTGGCGCTGCGCCTGCTTGGCGCAAAGATCGGGCGCGGGGTCTATCTGGACAGCACCGACATCACCGAGTTCGACTGCGTGAGGATTGGTGATTACAGCGAACTGAACGCCTGGTCCGGCCCGCAGACCCACTTGTTCGAAGATCGCGTCATGAAGGTCGGCCGGGTCGACATCGGCCAGCACGTCACGGTCGGTATCCGCAGCACCGTGTTGTATGACAGCAAGATCAGCCACAACGTCCTGCTCGGCCCGCTCAGCCTTGTCATGAAAGGCGAAACCCTGCCTGCCGACAGCGCCTGGGCCGGCTCGCCGGCACAGCCGTGGCAGGCCTGAACCGCCTTGCCCCCACCGCACGTCCGCCAAGCCTGGCAGGTGTGCCACGGCTCTGGCTGCTGCAGTTGCCTGCACCGCGCGACCATGCGGCTGCACACCGCCTGCTGCGGGAAATTCTCGCCCACGATCTGGCTTGCCCCGCCGAGGCGGTGCCGCTCCGGCATGCGTCGAGCGGGGCACCGGAAATCAGCGGCCATCCCCTTGGCGTGAGTCT